>NZ_CP053071.1:657000-985500 GCF_025266855.1 Longinema margulisiae | reverse complement strand
TTTTCTATAATGAGGGAGAGAATTTCATCCACCATATCCCATGGAATATGATAAGAAGCAAGGTATCTTCTCGGAAAATCCATGTGGGCAACGGCATCAATGTCGGTGGTTTCTACCATGCGACGAACCTCTGAAAGATAGGCCTCATAAACTGCCTCATCGGGAACAGTTTGTGTAGCGAGAGGGCCGAATACCTTACCTGCGACATGGATAGAACCTAAGAAAAGGTCAAAGGGCAGGTCTTTCCATTGTTGAAGAAGAGAAGGGTTATTCTGGATTTCTCCTATTTCGACACCGATGAGAAGACCCGGGAATTGCTTTTGTTTATTGGTCAGAAAAAGGCATCGGCTTTCTACATCGAACGTGTACTCTTTGTCTTCCCATACCTGATAGTGGTCAACGATGGTAAAAAAATTAAGCCCTTTTTTTTGCGCGGTAATGGCAATCTCCTCTATAGAGGAGGAGGAATCAGGGGAAAAAAAGCTATGGATGTGCGAATCAGCCAGCACAACTATGCCTCCTCTTCCTCTCGGATGAAAAGGGATGCGGCTTCATCGAAGGCGACGCTGACAACCTTGGAAACACCCTGCTCTTCCATGGTGACACCATAAAGGGCATCACAGATCTCAAGGGTTGACTTTGAGTGAGAAACAATCAAGAACTGAGAGACTTCCTTGAAGTCAAGGAGAAGTCTTTTGAAGCGTTCAATATTGTCGTCATCGAGGGGGGCGTCCATTTCGTCTAACACAACAAAGGGGGTGGGTTTCAGGTGGAGAATGGCAAAGATCACCGAGATGGCGACAAGAGCCCTTTCTCCTCCGGAGAGAAGAGAGATTGATTGAAACTTTTTTCCTGGTGGTTCTGCCATGATGTTGATACCGGAGTTAAGGACATCATTTTCATCAACTAAGATGAGATCAGCCCTTCCTCCATCAAACATTCGGGCAAAGATTTTTCGGAAAGATTTTCGGATAGCCTCAAAGGAGGAGACAAAGAGTTCTCTTGACTTTTCATTGGTTTCTTCAATGAGATTCACAATATCCTGCATGGCTTTTTCACTGTCTTGCTTTTGTTGTTCGAGGTAGTCCCGACGTTCCCTTGCATTTCGGTACTCCTCGATAGCAAGGAGGTTCACATCCCCTAACTGGGTGAGATCCTGGCGGAGTTTGGTTATGGTTTTGTGAAGAGAGTCAATGGTGTCTCCCTCCTGGAGGGGAACATCGGAAGGCGAGCAGTTATAGATTTCCTGGATACGGCTGATAATAGCCTGCTGGTTTGCCTGACGTTCCTGGATGGCGTTTTCGAGTCCTCCGATGCGTTTTTCGAGGGTCTGGATGTCGATTTCGATCTCTTTTCTGAGAGATTCCAGGGACTTTCGCTGCTTGAGAATGGATTCCACCTGGGAACGAATATCGGTGAGATTTTTCTGGTAGTGGTCTAAATCACGGGAGAGGAGGGAGAGTTTCTCTTCAGCTTCTTCAATGAGGCTTTCTAATTGCTCGACAATCTGCTCTGAATTGTCAATATCCCGGGTGTAATTGGTTCTGGTTCTCTCGATCTCTTCAATCTGATGACCGATACGCTGGATTTCTGTGGCTAATGACTTGTACTGCTCGTCAATGCGTACACTTTCTACACGCTGATTGTTGAGTTTTTCAAGCTCTTTGTTGAGTTCGGTTTTTTTGTCGGCGACATCGGCTTCATATTCTTCGATAATCTGCATGATGTTTTCGAGCTGGCTTTGTTTTTGAAGAATACGGTCCCCGTATTGAGCAAGAGTATTCTGGATCTGGGCGTATGTTTCTTCTGAATTATGGTGTTCTCGTTCAAGTTTTTTGATCTCTTCTTCAAGCGAATGTACCTCGTACTCAGCGCGGGTATAGGAGGCCTGGATGTTTTCTCGCAGGGTCTGGAGTTCTCGAAGACGTTCCTGGAGGGCTTCGATCTTCAGACGGTTGTCTTCGATGACCGACGAAATTTCTTCGATGTTTTCCTGGATGCGTTCTTTCTGGGTATAGGTGCCCTCTTCGCTGTAAAGGATACCAAGGATACTTTCGTAAGAGGACTGGATTTCTTTGAAGAGATTTTTGAGACTACTGAGATACTCTTTGCTCTGTTCGAGATGGCTGTTGGCAAGAGACGATTCTATTTTGGTGAAGAGATCGGCAAGTTTGGCCTCTAAAAGGGGCCTTCTCTGGGAGAAGGCTTTGATTTCTGTGGCCTGTTTTTCGAGGGACTCGATGATGATTTTGTCCACTGACTTGAGTTTTTGTTGAAGATTCTGGATACTCTGCAAAAGGCTCTGGTTTTCTTTTTTGAGGTCGGATTCCTCTTTGCTGTTTTGTTGCATCTGGGTGGTGATATCCTGAACCTCGAGGGCAATGCGGTCACGTTTTTGTTTGAGTTCTGTGAGAAGGTTTTGTTTTTCCTCCCATTGACTTGAGAGGGCTTGTTTCTGATGAAAGATTTCCTCGAGTTTTTTCTGCAGGCTATCTCTCTGGAATTCTAAGGTGAGAATATCCTTCTTGAGAGCATCCACATGGTCACGGGTCACGGTTTGAGAGAAGCCCAAGTTTCTTGACTTTTCGAGAAGGGCTTGATTGAGGAGTTTCATGCTCTCGTGGAGGTTGTCGATGGTTCTCTGGATATCAGAGAGTTTTTCTTTGGCATTTTCCCTGAGCTCTTCAATCGAAGAGAGGGCTTCCTGTTTTTTCTGGTATTCTTCACGGAGGGCTTTTTCTCTTTCAGCCCCTTCTGAAAGACGCTGGGAGAGACTCTCTATTTGTTTTTCAAGGAAGGCTTTTCGTTCACGGTTGGATTTGATCTGAGTCTGGAGTTCAGTGATGTTTTTTTCTAAGGAAGTGATTTTCTCACGCCATTCGTTTTGCTGGCTTTCTTTCTGGGAAAGTTCTTCATCGAGGGTGATGAGGCTCTCTTCGATTTCGGAGAGTTTGGCCTGTTTCTGGGTGAGCTGGGTTTCTATTTTTTGTTTGTCGGCTATTTTGGCCTCGATTTCTTCCTGCATGTTTTTGACACGGAGAACCTCAAAGCGAAGTTCGCAGGAGGTGAGTTCGGCTTTTATTTCGTTGTATCTTCGGGCATTTTCCGCCTGTTTTTCGAGTTTGATGAGTTCTTTTTCAAGTTCGATAATCACATCCTGTACACGTTCAAGGTTGGCTCGTGCTGCTTCAAGTTTTTTCTCTGCCTCTTCTTTGCGAAACTTGAATTTGGAAATACCGGCAAATTCCTCGAAAAGCAGTCGTCTCTCCTCGGGGCTTTCCGAGAGAAGCCGGTCAATTTTCCCCTGTTCAAAGATAGCGTAACTATCCCTTCCTATGCCTGTATCGAGAAAGATTTCTACAATATCCTTGAGTCGAACACGAGATTTGTTGATAAAGTACTGTCCCTCTCCTGAGCGGAAAATGCGTCTTCCAATACTTACCTCATTGAAGTCTAAAGGAAGCCAGTGGTTTTCGTTGGAAAAGGTGAGGGTGACCTCAGCCATTCCTTTTGGGGAACGGTTCTGGGTTCCGTTGAAAATGACGTCTTCCATTTTCTCACCACGCAAACTCTTGGCGCTTTGTTCACCAAGCACCCATTTGATGGCCTCGACAATGTTGGATTTTCCTGACCCATTGGCCCCTACAATGCCAGTGATGCCATCTACGCACTCTAATGTGGTTTTGACAGCAAACGACTTGAATCCGTCAAGCTCGATGGTTTTGAGATACCGTGCCATGGATACTCCTTCTGAAAGAGCCTTTTATTATAGGATGGTTTTTTTTTCTTGGCAACTTTTGGGCTCAGAAAAAAAGAGGGGATATCCATATCCGTCGGACATCCCCTTTTGGGGCTAACAGGAGTCGAACCTGTGGCCCACAGTTTAGGAAACTGTTGCTCTATCCCTCTGAGCTATAGCCCCATTATAATATATTATTGTAGGCAAAAAGTGGGTTTTTGTCAATTTTTGCTTTAGCCACTATAGACACGGTGATAAGGCATAACTAACCGAAAACTTTTTTTGAAGGAAAGGAAAAGAAGTGAGGTAAGATGAAAACTATAACGAGCGTTATGAGAGGTATAGAGTTGATAAAAAAAGGAAATGGGCTCAAGAAGGGAACCATCATCGAAAAGGGAAGTGGCCGGGGCAATGACATGGCGTGTTCCCTGAGAGAGGGTATGAGCGGCGATGGATTGGGAGGAAAAGAGTATTTCGCAGGAGTGAAAAAAAGCCAGATCCTCAGCCAAAACAGGAAGGCCGGAAATGGGTTGGTTATTGAGGAGAAGGGAGCCTTTCTTGCCGTGGGCAATGACATGGAGAGAGGTATAGACAGAGTCCCATACCACCGAAAAGAGAAACTCACCTGCCACAAGGGTAGCAGGGGCAAGGGAGAGAAGAGTTTTTATCTCTTGTTCTGCGCCGGCAAGAGAATCATCTGAAATTACCAAACGTTTCTGGTTTCCTGAGAGGGATTTGGGATTGGCAATAGGCAGAAAAAATTCCCAGAGGGTGTTTTCTTTGTGGGTGGGGAAGATCCAGAGGGGAAGATCTCCATGGGAATAGAGTTGTATCCACGAGGTGTTGAGTATAGCTAAAGGAATACGAAAGGTTTCACAAAAAAGCCCAAAAGCCTCTTCACACGTATGTTCGGTAGGAGGGGAAGAAGAGAGAAAAAGGCTGAGTTTGTGGGAAAGAAGAAGCCATTCTTCCCAGGGAAGGTAGGATTCATAAAGCAGGTCATCCCGGGAGATCTGTAAACGAAGGTAGGTGGACTTTTTTTGGTAAAATAAAAGACGAAGAGGGGGAGAGGTTATTTTCTTGTGGAGAAGGTGATGATGGGGTGAGAGAGACGATGAGGAGGGCTCCCACCAGCAAGGGTTCTCTTGTTCCATAGCGTTTTCCTATGGATTGGGTTTTACCACCACAACCCGGCCTGTTTTGAGGGCTTCGTGGGTTCGGGCATTGGCCAAAAGTTTTTTGGCGTCTTTGCGGCTTATAACGACTTCGGTGGGGTTTCTGCCACGGACGGCTAAAGGAACGACATAAAAGATTTTTGTACCAAGTCGACGGCTTTGAAAAGCTGCTCCAAGACTGGCCACATACTCACAAACTCCCTGGTTGAAAAGAACATTCTCCTCAACGACTTCAGGACCATAGATGAGGTTATTGTCTTCGTCGTATATTCTGAAGTAGAGGGAGGGGAGAAACTGAGTGTAGAGAAAAACATCCACAATGACGCCATCATACCAGGCAAGGTCTCGCTGCTTTTGAATATAAGAGGTGAGAGATACCTTGCTGATGTCCCGAAAGAAGAGAGGGGCAATTCCTTTGGGACCAAAAAAATCCAGCTCGGCTATGCCCTTGACAAAATTTCCTTCGTGCACAAGGGGGTAATAAAAGGCTTCGTTGACGCGTTCAAGAAGTTCGCTACGGATCTGGCTCTGAAGGGAATAGTAGTCCCGGAGAAGAAAGAGATCTGAGATTTGAATATATCCCATGGTTTTCACAAGTTTTTCCCTGAGTTCACTTCTCACTTCGCTTTCTATTTGCGCTCGTGTTTTTCCTATATTGGGAGAGGTATTGGCAGAAAAGGGAAGACGTACCTCACACCGGATTTTCCCCTGAGTCCAGTTGATGGTACTCTGGTAGGCCGGGAGAGATTGAACCACCTCGGTTGTTTTGGCTTTTTCGATATCCCAGAAAAAATCAATAGCCCACAGGGGGTATGCCAAGAGCCCGACAAAAAGCATCATCTTTTTCATCATGATCTCCCTTTCCAGGATAGTTTATTGTAACTGAGTGATGAGAAAAAGACAAGTTTTCAGAGAGAAAGAGTGAGCGAAGTGGGGCTGGTAGAGATCGTTTTCTTTGTGAGAAAGCTATTCCCTTGTTTCAACCTATCTCCCTTTTTGCTGAAACATCGATAGAACTCTTGAGACCTTTGCACGAATGTGCGAAGGTCTCAAGAAAGTAATAAAAAACAAAAAATAATATAAAAATATTTCTTCTCGTAATCAATAATCCTATTTTTTTGAATAGAAAAGACAAATAAGCCCCTGTAAACAGAAAAAGCGGGGTTTCAGGGGTGTAGCCCCTGGCCCAGACAGGGGAAGAAAACACCCGTGCAAAGGTCGCTATATGGTCTTTTCCTGGTTTTGAGAAGCCCGTTCAAAGGCAAAAATTCCCACAAAGAGAAGCATAATCCCTATCCATTTGAAAAAAGAGACGGTTTCTTGAAAAAAAAGAAAGCCAAAAGCCGTAGCAAAGACAGGAGAGGCAAGCTCTAACGCGGCAGCCTGGGCGGTTTTCAGTCGTTTAAGTCCTTCGTAATAGAAGAAATATCCAATGCCGATGAGTGCCCCAAAGAGAAGAGACGGCCAGGAGAGCACGAGAGAGCGACTCACAACAAGAGCAAGAAGACCATACAAAGGGGTGGCTACCGCAAACCTTCCCATGGTGATAAGAGAAGAGGGGAGATCCTGGAGATACTTTTTGGCTAAAAGTCCTGAAAGAGCCCAGAAGAGGGTGGCAAGAAGAACCAGGAGATCCCCTGTGTTGCCAAAGCGAAGCCCAAGAAGATTGGAGAGACTCCCGCTCATGACGAGTATGGCGGACAAAAGCATGGCCATGATTCCTCCGTAATCCCAGAGAGAGAATTTCCCCTCATGGAAAAGGAAATGACCGAATAACACAAGGAAGACAGGCTGCAGGTGGGCAATGAGAACCGCGTTCACCACAGGGGTTTTGAAAAAGAGAATGGCCACAAAATACAAAAGGTCAGAGACAAAACTGCCCAAAAAACCGATAAGAAAAAGAGCCCGAAGATGAGCGACGTGGATTTTAGAGGGAGAAACTTCTTTTTTGTCCAGAAGGGTTTGACGAACAAAGAAAAAGAAAAGAGACACCACCACACATCCCAAAGCCCTTGAAAAGAGTAAATGATCAAAAGAGACCTCTGTTCCGATGAGACGGGCAATGATGGGTTCTAAAGCCCAGATGGCTGCCGCTCCCAAGACAGCCGCGATACCGACAAGTCGCATACGTTCTCCTTTTGAGATGATCAGAAGGCTGTCCTCTATAGAAAGGACAGCCAGAAGGGTTATTCCCTGTTTTTTCCTGTGGAAAAGTCCCAAAAGTATAAAGCAAATGAGAGAAAAAGTCTATGGGGGAAACGGAAAAATTTTTTAGGAAAGTCCTTAAAAACACTTTCCCGTTTTGACCTTTTGACAGTTCGAGGGGTCCTGGCCGCATCGATAACAGATTTCATTGGTAAGGGGCTTCCCGTCAATGAAATCCTTGATATTCTGGAGGGTGGTACGGGCAATGTTATCAATAGCCTCACGGGTGAAAAAGGCCTGGTGAGAGGTGACAATCACATTATTGAAGGTAAGAAGTCTCGCTAACACATCATCATCCAGGACCTCTGTGGAATAATCCTCAAAGAAGTAGTCTCCCTCTTCCTCATAGACATCCAGCCCGGCGTATCCTACCTTTCGGCTTTTTAAGCCCTCAATCAGAGCCTTGGTATCAATGAGTTTCCCGCGGCTGGTGTTGATAATCATGACCCCATCTTTCATCTTGGCAATAGCCTCGGCATTGATCATGTATTCTGTGGAGGGCAGAAGGGGGCAGTGAAGGGTGATGATATCCGATTCCCGGTAAAGGGTATCTAAGTCCACGTAGGTAAATCCAAGATTCTGGGCAATATCCTGTTTAGGGAAGGCGTCGTAAGCCAAAACCCGCATCCCCAACCCTTTCAGGATCTGGATCATGATCTGACCAATCTGTCCTGTGCCAATAACCCCCACCGTTTTGCCATGCATATCAAAGCCCATCAACCCCTGGATGGTAAAGTTTTTGTCAAGGACACGGGTGTAGGCCTTGTGGATTTTGCGGTTGAGGGTCATCATGAGGGCAAGGGCATGTTCCGCCACAGCATAGGGAGAGTAGGCCGGTACACGAACGACGTGGATACGGTTATAGGCGGCCTTGAGATCCACATTGTTGTAGCCTGCACATCGCATCGCGATGAGTTTGACATCCATGGCCACGAGTTGATCAACGACATAGGAGGTGACCTCATCATTCACAAAAAGACATACTGCATCATATCCCTTGGCCATGAAAACCGTATCATCAGAGAGTTTCTCTTTGAAGTACCGAAGTTCAAACCCATAGTCGGTATTGAAACGGTCAAAACTCTCCATGTCATAAGGTTTGGAATCAAAGAAGGCTATCTTGAAACTCATACCTCTCCTCGCTATTTGAAATTTTCCTCATCAAGAAGGCGTTTTTCTCCCCGCAGGGCTTGAATATCGGTGATATCTCTTGTGACCTCAAGAGTCCCTAAATAGGCGCCACTCTCATCCCGAACCGGAAAATACTCAATCAGAATCTTTCGATCATGAAGGTCAATCCAGAAGCGAGCCTCCTGGCGACTTCCATCCCTGAAACCATTCAAGATTTTTTCAACTAAGGGAAGACTTTTTGGGGGATGGCAGTTCTGTACCTTTCGGTTCAGGTCCATTTTGGTACGGGGGAATATTCTTCCATGTTTGGGGGTGTTAAAAAACTTCACCCTGTCCTCTGCATCCACAAACGACACATCTACCGGCAAAGCATCCATAATAGCCTCAATGGTCTCAATGGAAAGTTCTTTCAGATTCATCTTTTTCCTCCTATTATTTCGTCTATAGTTTACTTCTTTTCCTCAGAAAGAGCAAAAAAACCAACTTCTTCTGTGGCTTCTTTGACATTTAACCAGTCTTGTTGTGAAAGAACCTCCAAAGCCACCTTGTAGAGAATATTCTGTTCCTTCTGTGTGTGCAACAAAAACTTTTCGTAAAGTCTCATGGAAAGGGTATACATTTGATTAACCCATAAAGTAAAATCCATCTCTTTTGCCTTCTCGAAGAGAAGGAGAAGGGCCTTTTTATCCTGACGCATTTCAGTATGTTCTTGCCACATAATAGCGGGAGGTTTTTCTATGCCTTTTTGTTCGAGAGCGGGAAAAAGAGCGCTTTCCTGCCGGACATTGTGGTTTTCAGCTTCCATCAATTTTTCTAAAAGGAACTTCACTTTGGCGAGATGGGATTCCACCTCGTTCCAGTTATCGTAATTGGCTATTTCTTTGATAGTTTCCCGGAGTTTGTCCATCCACGCAAGAATGATACGATGATCCTCCTGAAATCTTGCAATAGGATGATCCTCCGGTACTTTGAGGTCAGGGTTCTGGATCTTCTCGCGGAAAAGTTCAAGGTGAATGTCGCATACGGCTAAAAATTCATTCATACTCATCCCTTCTGAGGCCAAATCCTGTTCTGCCATGGCAATAACAAGAGGGTCTGCCTGATCAAGGAGGGATTTGAAATCTGATTTCATCTTTTCAATCTCAGTGGAGGTGGTTTCCGTTTTAATTTTTCTCATCATGGTTTTGAGTTTTTCTCGGAGATCTGTCTGAGCCGGTGAGAGAAGAATATCTGCCATATCAGGCCTCCTTTTTGTAGAATCCCACTATTACAGTGGAATCTTTGGTTTCGTAAAACACCTCATATTGTTGAGTTTTGAGATAATCAATTAACGGATAAGGGACAAACTCCTGGATGACTAAGAGACCTTCTCCTGGTTCTAATCTCTGGACGGTGGTGGTAATTTCTTCGAAGGGATGAGATTTGCCACGTACATCGAGAAGAGGAAAAGTAGTTCTTTGTTCCCACCAGGGAGGTTTTTCTGTTGGCCGGTAAATGTCTGGATTCATTGACAGATTTGCTGTGGAAGACTTTTCTTGTTGGAGATACTCTTCTCCCAATCCGATGGCATCATTAAGTTGATAAAGCATCTCTCGCAGATATATGTTGCCCATAGCGGCGGCTTTTTTGACAGTGGTGAGTCTTGCCACTGTTTGGAAAAGTGCTGGATTATTCAAATTCTGATAACGGGGAGAAATTTCTAAAAGTCGCTGTTTAACCTCTGGATAACGGGTGACAATGTCATAGATGGTATCATCAGGAGTGATAAGCTTCTTTTCCATATAACCTCCTTTTCCTACAATTTTAGTATACTTTTTGAAAAAGAAAAAGTCAAGTATTTTAGTATGTTTTTAAAACTTTTTTCTTTTTTTATTTCACAAAAAATCAGAAAATAATCCTTTTAAGGACTCGAATTCTCTGGACTGGTTTTTGGAAGGAAAATCTCCTTGCTAAGAATTAAGGGGAGTATTTTTATGAGAGAGATATTATTTTTTCTTTGTTCTATATCTTTTATGGTGGCCAATCCAAAAAACTTCCCAAACCCATTGACAGGAAACTAAGAGAGATTTATAATAAACGTAATAAACTTTTAGAGATGAGGGTATCATGGGTCAAAACCACAAGCGAGTGACCATTTACGATGTGGCAAAAAAGGCGGGGGTTACTGCTGCCACCGTATCTCGTGTGATTAACGGCAAGACAAACGTTGCCCATGAAACAAAAGAACGTGTACTCAAGGCTATTGAGGAACTCAACTATTACCCATCGCCCCTTGCGGCTGGTCTCCACTCTCATCAGTCCAATCAGATAGGGATTCTTGTGCCTTTCTTTTTCGGGGAGTTTTTTTACAAGGTTCTTTCTCATATCTCGCAGGTGATTCCTTTTCCCTATGAACTGGTCCTGTATGATGCCGCAACCCCTGAAATCAAAAGCCGTACTATTCAGAAGATATTTGGGGAGAAAAAACTCAATGGCCTTATTGTGATTTCCCTTCCGCTTTTGAAAGAGGAGGCCTTTCTTGCGATGCAATCTGAACTTCCCCTTGTTTTGCTTGACAATGTCCATCCCAGCTTTCCTTCTGTCTATTTTGATAACGTGATGGGTATGTTTCATGCCACTCAGCATCTCACCAAGATGGGACACAAGCGGATTGCTCTTATCAATGGGGCTCATGAGGATCCCTTTCATTTAGCTGTGGCCAAGAATCGTCATGAGGGATATCGTCTAGCCCTTGATATGGCCAAGATTCCTTTTGATCCTGATCTTGTCTTTGTCAATGACTGGTCAAGGCAAGGGGCGAGGTTTTTGACCCACAAGATTCTCAAGATGAAGAATCGTCCTACCGCCATTATGGCTACCAGTGATCTTCAGGCCGTGGGAGTGCTTGAGGCCTGTCAGGAAGCTGGGGTAGCTGTTCCCGATGAGATATCGGTGGTGGGGTACGATGATATGGACTTTGCTGACTTTTTTGGTCTCACGACGGTTCAACAGTCGTTTCAGACCATTGCCCGTATTGCCCTTGATATGCTTGTTCAGGCCATGAATCATCCAGGAAGCAAACCAGAACAGGTGGCGCTTATACCAACGGTTGTGGTGCGGAAGACGACCAAGGCCTTAGAGTAAGATTTTTTGTGGGGAAGTGACATGCGAAAACTGCTTATTATTGGGGCAGGAAGTGCGGGACAGAGCCTTGCACGGGAGATTCTTGCCCATCGAAGTGATAGATATGATATTGTTGGTTTTCTTGATGATCAGCCATTTCACAGTGAGTTTTTTGGAAAGCCTGTGTTGGGTCGGCTTGATGAGGCGAGGGATATCATCTTTCGCTACGAGATTGATGAGGTTTTGATAGCTATTCCTTCAGCAAGTCGGCAGACCATGCGCAGGATATTTCAGGCCCTGGCCTATACACCTGTTCATATCAAGGTAGTGCCTGGTCTATTGGAGATTATTGAGGGGACGGTTTCCCTGAGTCAGGTGCGGCAAATAGAACCTGTTGATCTTTTAGGGAGGGAAGAGGTTACCTTGGATCCAGAAAGGCTTCGGCCTCTTTATGAGGACAAGGTGGTTCTTGTGACGGGCGGGGGAGGTTCTATAGGCTCTGAACTGGTGCGTCAACTTCTTTCTCTTCCTATTCAAAGGGTGGTGGCGGTAGGGAGAGGGGAAAACTCTCTCTATGAACTTCTTCAGTCGGTGAGGGACAATCGTCTCAGCTATCGGATTGCCGATATCAGGGACAGGGATCTGATGAGGCATGAGTTTCTTTCCCTTCGTCCCCATGTGGTTTTTCATGCGGCGGCCCACAAGCATGTGCCTTTTATGGAAGAGTTTCCCCATGAGGCAGTGATGAATAACATCTTAGGGACATGGCATGTCTATCAGGCGGCAAAGGAAGCGGGGGCGCAGAGGTTTGTGATGATATCCACGGACAAGGCGGTCCATCCCACCTCAGTGATGGGGGCTACCAAACGGTTGGCAGAACTTCTTGTTCTCAGTGCGGGAAGAGAGGATGGCATCCGGGTTTCTGCTGTTCGATTTGGCAATGTCCTTGGGTCGAGAGGGAGTGTGCTTCCGCTTTTTATTCGACAGATTCAGCAGGGGGGACCGGTGACCATCACCCACCCGGACATGAAGCGCTATTTTATGTCTATTCGTGAAGCGGCGAGGCTTGTGATTCAATCAGCGACTCTTTTGGAGGGGGATATCCATATTCTGGACATGGGAGAACCTATTTCTATTTTAGATATGGCAAAGACCCTGATAGCCCTTTATGGACATAGGCCTGAGGAGATAGAGATTGTGTTTACAGGTCTCAGGCCGGGGGAGAAGCTTACCGAGGAACTTGTCGAGAATCCACAAAAACTTCATCCATCAACTTTCAAAAAGCTTTTTTATACGGAGGAGGAAACTTTCTGGTCTTCTGAAAAGCGAGAGAGGTTTCTTGCAGAGGCCGAGGAGGCTATAAAGACCTACAACGCGGAAAAGGTGAGACAGTTTTTGAAGAGGTGGCTTACCGATTATCAGGGGGTATCCCTATGAGAAAGGTTTCTTTTTCCCCGCCGGACATTACCGAAGCAGAAATTCAGGCGGTTACCGAGGTACTTCGTTCTGGGTGGATTACCACAGGGCCTGTGACAAAGGCTTTTGAAGAGGAGTTGGCTCGTTTTCTTGGGGTTTCCCGGGTGGTGTGTATGAATTCGGCAACCGCTGGTATGGAAATGGTCCTTCGGCTCTGGGGAATAGGCCAGGGGGATGAGGTGATAACGACGCCTTTGACATTTGCCGCCACGGTGAATGTGATTCTTCATGTGGGGGCAAAGCCTGTGTTAGTGGATATTGAACCGGGGACCTATCATATCAATCCTTCTTTGGTGGCAAAGGCTATTACAAGGCGCACCAAGGCTATTTTGGCTGTGGATTATGGGGGGTGGAGTGCCGACTATGAGAGGCTTCTGGAGATAGCGGAGGGGTCAAAAAACTTGTTTCGTCCTCGCAAAAACACCCCCCAGGAGTGGATAGGGAGAATTCTTGTGATGGCTGATGCGGCTCATAGTCTTGGGGCTACCTACAAGGGGAAACGGGTTGGAGCGGTGGCCGATGTGAGTGTGTTTTCTTTCCATGCGGTGAAAAATCTCACCACGGCTGAGGGGGGGTGTGTCTCCTGGTCTGAGAGATTGAGACCCTATGATGAAGCGCTTGAGAGAGGACTTCGACTTCTGATGCTCCATGGGCAGAACAAGGATGCACGACAGAAGTATGAGGGGGGTGGTTGGCAGTATGCTATAGAGCTCCCCGGCTATAAATGTAATCTCACCGACATTGCTTCCGCTATTGGGCTTTCTCAATTGAAACGGTATGAGAGTATGCTTGCGAAGCGCAAGGCCCATGTAGAGGCTTACAATAAGCATTTAAGCCGGTTTTCTTCTCTTATTATCCCCCACAATCCCCCCTGGGAAGGGGAGCCGTCGTACCATCTGTATCCTCTCAGGGTTCCTCCTTTGTGGAGGGATACTCTTATCAAAGAACTTGCAGCCGCTGGGATTCAGGCGAATGTGCATTTTATTCCTTTGTACTATCACCCGGCGTATCGTTTTCTTCGTTATCGAGCGGACGATTTTCCGGTGACAGAAGCCTTTTATCAGGGAGAAATCAGTCTTCCTCTTTCTTCTGCTCATACCGAGGAAGAGAGGGAAACGGTGATTCGGGTTCTTGGTGAGATAGTATCTTCAAAGTAAGGGGATAAGAAAAACGAGACCTTTGCACATTCGTGCAAAGGTCTCGAAAAAGTAATAAAAAGCAAAAATCAAGTTAAATGTGTTTCTTTATGTAATAAATAATCCTATTTTTTGGAATAAAAAAGGCAAATAAGCCCTTGTAAACAGAAAAATCGGGGTTTCAGGGGCGTAGCCCCTGACCCAGACAGGGAGAGAAAACACACCCGTGCAAGGGTTTCAAAACAGGGATTTTTCTTATTCAAAAGACAACTTCCAGAGAAAAACTTTCGACCATGTGTCTTCTCCATATGACACTGAATACCTATTTTCACATTTCTTACGAACAGGGAAATAACACGAAAAATCTCTGTTCTTTCAATTCTTTTTTCTGTACCCCAGGGGGCCGCTTTTGCGGTTGTGTGTCTTTTGCCGCAAGGGGGAAGTCCTTCCGAAGTGAGGGTGCAGGAGGCACCCGGGGCGATATCGTATGTTGCTTTTTCCCGTAAGCCCACCGAAGCGTAGCCGCGGGGACCCCGCTTTGGCGGGGAATCGGCGGAGCAAGGTGGGCGCTATGCTTCCGAAGTCAGGAGGACGAGTTGTGGTTGCCGAAGTCTAGAGGGCGAGGCAATGTCGCCCACGGAGGAAGGACTTCCCCTGGAAGGAGAGGATGTTTTTCTCCTTACTCGCAAAAGCGGCCCATCCTCCGTCCGAGGCGCATGCGTAGCATGCGACGAGGACAACGCCCCCTTTGTCCGTAGGGGAGTACTTTGTAAAAGAAGGAAAATGGGTGACAAAATAGCCCAAAACTGAAAAAGAAAAGATGGTCAAACAACTATTCAGTTTTTGTTTGAAGATAACCATTCTGTATGAATGTGAAACGACAGGCATCCAAGACTCGCTTTCTCCTCAACTGGTAGATTTTTTTTCTTTTTGGCTTTATAATAATTCGCTTATGAGAGGAGGATGGGATGAAAAAAGAGTTACTTTTGTATATTCTGATTCTTGCTATCGAGGGACTCTCTTTTTTTATGGGAATAGGCTTTGTTCTGGTTATGTATAGAGTGTTTGGACCTCTTGTGCGGTATCTTTGGCTTATCGGTCTTGGGTGGGTTGCACTTTTCAGTTTAGTTTCTTTTGTTCCGATTCGAGAAATCCTGAATAAAATAAAATCGTAGCGGGAGTATGCCATGAAACGATTTGTCTCTTTTGTATCCTGGTTTTTTCTCTCTCTCATGATTCTTTTTCTTCTGGTAGGAAATCTCTTTTATAAAATATGGCAACCCTTGGCGAAGGAATATCTTTCCAATGTGCTTCCCTCTTCGGAGGAACTCCCTGAGCCTTCTTCACATCGGTATGAGATGAGTATTAGTCTGAGTAAAAGTCTTTTTTTTCGGTATGAGCCCGTTTCCTTTTCTGTGGTGGTGAGACAGAGAAAAACTTCCGCCATAGTCTCCAATGCTTTTGTGCGTCTTCGGGCTGTGGATAAAGAGGGGAATGTTCTTCTTGATATTCGAGGGCAAGATGAGATCTGGGTTTCTTATGATCCGGAAAAACGGAGCTGGAATGGGATATGGTATCCAGATCTGAATAATCGAAGTGAAACAGTTCGTCTTGTTTTCAGCGTACAATTTGAGAGTCCGCTTGAACCTCTTGTAGAGGAGAGAGAGATTACGCTCAAACAAACCCCTGTTTTTCGTTCTTCTTCGCAGGGGCTTTCTTTTCTCTTTATTGAAGAGATGGAGAGCCTTTCAAGACGAAGTCTTCTTGCCCTGGATAATGAAGAACGTGACTGGAATGTGCTTCCCCAATGGATAAACTTTCTCAATGTGGATGGGGTTTTGGTTATGGGAGGGGTCACCCGTTTCATGGAGGATTATTCCTTGCAGGATCCCTGGAATAACCAGAAGATGCAGGAAGCCCTTACGATTGCCCGATGGGCAGCAGGGCAGGGAAGGCAGGCGGGAGTGTGGGTCAAGGCCTTTCGAGGAGATGGAAATCTTCTCAGTGGGACAGGGTATGAATCATCGTGGTATCAGAAGGATAATCAGTGGTTACAGGATGTCAGTACGATTTCTTTTGCTTCTGAATCACGGTATCGTGTGCTTGCTTCTCTTCTTGGGAGTCTCAGTCAGCAGGATTCCCTCGCCTATGTGGGGATTTCGGATTATCTTCTTCCTGATAATTATGGTATGGAACTGGCTATTCCCTTTGTTGAAACGGTGGTTTCAAGACTTCCCCAGGACTGGACCAATCGCAGCTTTGAACAAAAGTTTGCCTTTGCCCGCAACTATCTTGAGAATTCTCAGAATTATCAGGCCTTTTTGCAGTGGAAGCGCTACTATGTGGTGGGGAAACTTCGGGAGATGATACGCTCTGTGCGTAAGCCTGTTTTTTATGTGTTGAACTGGGAAGAACTGGAATCTCAGAGGGATCTTCTTGACACGTTGGCGTCGGCGGGATGTGATTTTTTTGTGATTCAGCTCAAGATGTCTTATCGTGATTTCATGGATATGGGGAGAAAACTTTTAGAGCATCCTTTGATTCGTCCCTATCTTTCGAGAATTGTATGGGTGAATCAGATTCAGTATCAAAATTTTTATTTTTCCTCTGATATGCCTTTTAGCATTGAGGGTTTTGTGGCCATGAATGAAGCGGTGGTGAAAAACGCCATTTCTTCTCAGCCGGCTTTTGGGCTTGGGGTGAATTTCTACAAAGCCATGTATGGTAACCGTGGGCCATACAATCCGATAGAATGGCTTATGGGAGCAGGAGAGAGTTTTGCGAGGGTACGAAGGATTCGCAGTCATATTCCCTTAGATGTGGATGTGGTGGTGCCTCGTTCGGTGGGGGGAAATTCCTTTCAGATTCGTGTGAGGGTTCAGAACAAAACGCTTATGCCGATTGAAAAGCTTGCGCTTGAGCATATTCCTACCCGGATGATACGTATCAACGGGGCACCAAAAGTGGAATGGAATACCCTTTCTCCAGGAGAGATTAGTGAGGCAGTGGTTGGATTTTCCATCGATCAGGCGTCTGATAAGTTTGTGCGAAGCGATGGGATCCTTGCTTTCAGGGTGTTCTGGACCTATGGAGGAAAACAGGACTCCTTTATTCTCATGCGAACGGTGACTATTCAGCCTTCTGAACAGACCACAAATCAGTAGGAAAGCCATGAGAGCCTTTGAGATAGTGTCTCATGAGTTCTTGGCGCCGGGAGTGTTTCGCCTTGCTTTGTATGCCCCTCTGGTGGCTTCGCACGCGAAAACAGGGCAGTTTGTGGTGCTTATTCCTGTGGCGACAGGGGAGAGGATTCCTCTCACCATCAATCGTGCCGATCCTGAGAGGGGACTTATCACCGTGGTGTATCAGGTGGTTGGCAAGACGACACATCTTCTTTCTACCATGAAGGTGGGGGAAGCGCTTTTTTCTGTTCTTGGACCTCTGGGACGACCATCTCATATAGAAAAAACAGAAAAGACCGTTGTCCTGGTTTCAGGTGGACTTGGGGCGGCTATTATTTTGCCGGAAATGTATGCCTTTCGAAGTGTGGGGACTCCTGTGGTTTCTGTCATTGGAGCAAGAACGGAGAGTCTTCTTCTTTTTCGAGATGAGTTTGAAAGGTATTCTGATAGGGTACTCATTGCCACCAATGATGGTTCATGTGGAGTGAAGGGATTTGTCACCGATGCATTGGCGGAGTATCTCGCAAGCGAATCTTCACAGGTGGCCTTTGTGAAGGCTATAGGTCCCAATCGCATGATGGAAGCGGTGAGCAAGTTGGCCTCGTCCTATGGTATTCCGACCTATGTGAGCCTGACCTCTATTATGGTGGATGGCACAGGGATGTGTGGGTCCTGCCGCGTTTCTATTCACGGCGAGATCAAGCATGTGTGTGTGGATGGGCCTGAGTTTTTAGCCGATGGGATTGATTTCCAGGAGCTTGAGCATCGGAATGCCCGTTTTCAGCGCCTTGAGAAAGAAGCCTTTGCCTCCTGTGGATGTCATCCAGAGCGCAGGTAATCCAGTGGCAGGAATTTGAGTATTCCTTCGACAATGCAGCGGTGTTTGGGAAGGGCAAGTTCCGGGTCATAGGCAATAATCCGACGGGTATCTTCCATACACATGGCCACGAAACGGTGATCACAGAGATCGGCAACCTTGAGTTCCGGAAGGCCTGATTGCCTGACCCCCAAGATCTCACCAGGTCCTCGTTGTTTGAAGTCAGCCTCAGCAATAGCGAAACCGTCATCTGTCTCACAGAGGATCTTCATCCGTTCTTTTGCCTCTTCTGAGATCTCTTCTTCTGTGACAAGAAAACAATAACTTTGATGACTTCCTCGGCCTACGCGGCCCCTGAGTTGATGAAGTTGAGAAAGCCCGAATCGATCCGCGGCTTCGATGACCATGACGGTGGCATTCGGGACATCAATACCCACTTCGATGACAAGCGTGGAAACAAGGACATGGGCTTTTTGAGAGCGGAAACGGTCCAAAGCTTCAGTCTTCTCTTCTGAAGACATGCGTCCATGGAGCCACACGACTTCAAAGGGGGAGAGTTTCTCCTGGATCTGTCTGTGATAATGTTCTAAGCTTTTGAGTTCTAATTTTTCGGAGGCTTCTATGACGGGATACACAAAGAAAGCCTGACGACCATTTTCAAGTTCTTTTTTGATAAAAGCAAGCATCTTGGAGTATTCTGAGGTGGTAATCCAGTGGGTCTTGATGGGAAGTCTATTCTGGGGTTTCTCCCGGATGATGGAGATATCGAGGTCTCCATAGAGGGTGAGAGAGATGGTTCTGGGGATAGGGGTGGCTGTCATTACCAAGAGATCGGGGTGATTGCCCTTTTTTGAGAGGGCAAGCCTTTGTTCTACCCCGAACTTGTGCTGTTCATCAAAAACCACAAGGGCAAGATCCGAAAAAACTACATCGGGTTGGAGAAGAGCGTGGGTGCCCACAACAAGGCATGGTTCTTTTGTTTGAAGCTTTTCCAGGATGTCTTTTCGATCTTTGGGAGGGGTGCTGGAAGTGAGAAGAGCGACGAAAAACGCTTCTTTTACCAGATTTTTGAGGCTGTGGTAATGCTGAAAGGCAAGAGATTCCGTGGGGACAAGCAGCGCCGTCTGGTGGTTATTTTCAGCCGCCACAAGCATGGCAAAAAAAGCGACGAGGGTTTTTCCTGCACCCACGTCTCCCTGGAGGAGTCGATGCATGGGCTGAGAGGAGAAGAGGTCTTCTTCTATCTCTTTCATGGTCTTTTGCTGGTCTGTGGTGAGGGGAAAGGGAAGTGTGCTGAGCATCTTCCAGGCCCGTGAGGCGGAGAGGTAGCGGCCGTCTTTGGCAAAAGAGGAGAGAGCCTTCCTTCGGAGTTGTACGGCTATTTGAATCCCAAAAACTTCTTCGTAGGCAATACGGATACGAGCCTTTCGAAGACGAGAGAAATCAGTAGGGAAATGGATCTCCTGGTAGGCTTCGGTCTTGGAGAGGAGTTTATGGCCGGTGACAGCATAAACGGGGATTTCATCTTCTATCCGAGAAAGATAGGTGTCTAAAAGTTTCTGCATAATCCCCTGAAACTCTTTTGGGTAGAGTTCTGAAGGGAGACGATACACCGGGAGGATTTTTCCAAAATGTTTTGGTATGGCTTTTTCTTCGTATGGTTCGAACTCAAAAGAAGTGGCCTGAATCTCATTGTACTTCATAAAAAATTGGGCATAGAGCCAGTAGGTGTTGCCAATACGAAGGTTTTTGAAAAGATAGGGTCTATGGAATCCCACAAGAGCGGCCCGCATCTTGTTGTCCTGAACAATAATCTTGGGGTGTTTTTTATTTTGAAAAAAAATAGATTCGTGGTCTATCACCCGTACGATGGTGGTCACAGGTTTTTTGGTGAGAAGGCTGGTTTCAATGGAGGAGATCTCTTTTCTGTCTTCGTATCTGAAGGGGAAATAGGTGAGGATATCATACACCGTTTCAAGCCCGATTTTCTTCAGGGCCTTCTTTTGCTTTGGGGTAAGAAAGGGGAGATTTTCTATCGAAAGAGAGCGTAGATCAGCAAGGTACATTTACTTTCCCTGAGACATCCGATAACTCATCTCATTCTTGTAGAGTTTATCATAGTAGTAACCACGTTTGCTGAGTTCTTCTTTGAGTTTGTCGGGGAAGGGGACATAACGCCAGAAGATGAATCGGACATCATTGTCGGCTAATTTCTGGATACCTTCGCATTCCTTGGTCATCCAGAGGATATAGTCATTGATGAAGTGCAGTTTGATGTCCCCTTTGATTTTGTTCGAGGAGATATATTCGTAGTATTTTCCGGAGAGACCTTCGTCCATCCAGTGATAACCGGCCAATTCCTTGGCCACCTGCCAGCGGAAATCCCCCATGGCCATCACAATAGAGAACATGGGATTTTTGGCAAAAACTGGTACGGCCACTCTTCCTTTACTTGTCGCCTTGTTGTAACGATCATAGGGTTCCCAGCACATACCGTAGGTACCGTATCCAGGGACAAGAATCACATAGGGAGGGACACGGTTGGTGTGCTGGCGGAAGGTGCGCTGGAAGATGGTGAAATCCAGTTCTTCCACCTGCCGGAGTCTCTCAAGAACACGCATCTTGAAGTTGAAATCACGTGTTTCTCTGGGGAGGAAAGAACTGGAGAGAACGGGGAAGTGATTTCCCTGTCTTCCAACGGTCATCTTTATCATCTGGCGAATGGCGTTGAGTTCGTTTTCGGCGGTGTGTTTGTCCACGGAATAGGTGATTTTTTCTGCTGATTCCATGTTGAGTTCTTGCTGAACCTTTTCAAACTCTTCGTAATGTTTATCGTAGGAATTTTTGGTGACAGTGAGTTCTTTATCCACCTTTTTGAGGTCCCTGACGAGATCTAAGAGTTCATCAAGGTTTTTCTGTTGCGATTCGGTGTAGGTATCGGGGAGGTTAAGCAGGGGTTCGGTCGTATGCTGGGTGATTTGCGCTACAAGGGATTGGAGGTTTTCTTCGAGGATTCTCCGCCGCTCCAGGGCCGCCATATACACATTCCGTTCAGCATCTAAGGCACCGCTCATTCTTTCATATTTGGCCCTGAGAGCATCGTCTTTTTTTTCGGAGGAGGTTTTGGGTCTTTCGTCTGTCATACTTGGCTTGATGTTTCCGGAGAGGATTTCAATGAGCCACTCGTCCACATAAAAGACGGAATTGTCCGGGTCGTGTTCTTCGAAGGGCTGGGAGAGGATCATCTTCTGATCTTCTGGTTGGAGGTATCTGAGATCTAAAATACCATAACGGATAAAAAGTCGCTTCTCTTTGGCCATATTTGGGCTCATTTTCTGCCCGATAGCGTAGTAGAGATTCCACACGGCATTGGCAAAACGGTCACGAAAAATAGCCTTTCGTTCTTTGTCGGTTTCTTTTTCATACTGGTTTTTGAGAGAGAGAAGATTTTCGACAAGCTCGCTATCCTCTCCACTCAGTACCTTTTTCAGGAAGCTGTCCGGCAAACTCTCATAAAGTCTACCCATACCCTTCTCCTGTTTTTCTCTTTGCCCCTGATAGTATATCCCATCTTGAAGAAAATGTCAATACTTTGAGACCTTTGCACATTCGTGCAAAGGTCTCACTTTTCTCCTCGGGAAAAGGCTTTTCCAATGTAATTTTTTCCGGAACAACTTTTCAAAAGACCCATAACGAAGACGTACAGAAAAGAGAAACCCCCAAGAAACAGAATTTTTCACTTCTCCTTTTGTTCCAAATACCCTTCAATGAGGGCTTTGCTGATGTTCTCGGCCAACTTGTCGATGGCGAAGCGGATGTAATTGGGATCATGGATCTTTTGGCGAAGAATCTGCATTCTCTCTTCTGAGAGAGAACTCGAATTGGTCTTGACAATGAGCCGGTGAAAATTCTTGCGCTTCTGTGTCTTGAGAATCACCTCCTCAAGACCGGGAAGCGTCTCTGTCGGTTCTACACGAACTCTTTCTGGTGTCTCAGTTGGACACTGTTCTTGCTTCGTATGAGCCATATTACATCCACCCGCATCTCTTGAAATAGGATTTTGTTTTCTTCTATATATCTTTCGGCTGTTTTCAAAATTCGTTTAATTTTTTTGGGAGAGATAGCGACCTCGCACCAGTGGCTTTGGGTGGCTTTGCGACACTTGACCTCTACGAGAACAAGTGTGCTTCCCTCAAGGGCGATAATATCTATTTCTCCCTCTTTTGTCCGATAGTTTTTGGTTAATATGGTTATCCCGTGACTTTCAAGGTAAGAAGTCGCCTGTTCTTCAGCCCATTTTCCGATAGCGGAGGTACTATGGTGTTGAGTCATTGGGGCCTGATTGTATCTCGTTAGAGTATACCACCTTCACAATGTAGAGATCAGGTTCTTTGGAAAGGCGGATGATTTCTCCGTTTTCTACCGTGTCCCCGAACTCATCCCGTACGATTTTGACGGTAGGCCTGAAGGGGGAAACACTGTCCGAAGCCACCACACGAGCGATGCATTTATTGTTCAGTTGAACGTAGCTTCCTACAGGATATACCGACATGAGGGAAAGAAATACCTTGAGAATATCGGGGTCAAATTTTCTGGAACCCTCTCCTAAAATGAGACGCATGGCGTCGTAAGACTCCTTTTTTTCTCGATAAGACCTGTTTTTGGTTACCGCTTCGTAGGTATCAACAATGGCCATGATTCGACTCATCTCAGAGATTTCCTGACCTTTCAAACGTCTCGGATATCCTGTGCCGTCAAAGCGCTCGTGGTGTTCCAGTCCTACCCTGGCAATCTCCACAGGGAGATTGAGTTCCCTGGAAATCACCTGATAACTGTAGATAGGATGGGTTTTGATCTGGTTGAACTCCTCGGGAGTGAGTTTTTCCTCTTTCTCCACAATGTAGGTGGGGACTTTGAGCATGCCTATGTCAAAAAGAAGGGCGGCCATTGCCAGATTGATGAGTTTCACAGCGGAATATCCAAGCTTTTTGCCTAAAAGAAGGGCAAGGATGGTGGTGTTCACAATGTGAAGTGAGAGATAGTCTCCCCTTCCTGCGGCATTGATGAGGTTGATCCAGACCTCGATCTTTTTTTCTCCCATGATGGTATTGACAAACTCGTGGGCTAATTGCTGGAACTGGTTGGCATCAAGGCTTTCTCCCCGTTTGTATTTTTGATAGAGGGCATTGACCTTGGCTATAGCATTCTTGTAAAACTCAATATGCTTGGCGGCCTCTTTGTCAATAACCACCTTTTTGTGGGGGTCTGTTTCTGTGGAGGGTTGGGGCTGAGAGGCTTTTATTTTCGATTCGTCAACCACCTCTACAATCTCTCCTGCGGTCTGGACTTCAGAAAGTCCCCTGTTGTAAAGCATACCAAGGGTGGCCCTATCAAGTGGTTTTCTTGCCGGAAGCACAATATTGTAATTGTTGTCAAAGAGAGATTTGTCAAAAACCATTCCAGGACGCAGATCAGAGAGGGGAATACGTTTCATCTCCGGCATAGATGATCCCTTGTGTTTTATTTTTTGCTTCTTAAAGCATACACAAAACTGAAAATTTCTGCAACTATTTGGTAGAGTTCTGGTGGAATTTCCTGGTTTTGTTTGAGTCTGTAAAGGGATTCCAGGAGTTTCTCATTCTTGTAGATAGGGACCTGATTTTTCTGGGCAAGTTCAAGGATGTATCTTCCCACTTCTCCTTCACCTTTGGCTAAAATGCGGGGTGCCTGATCTAACTCAGGTTCATATTTCAGGGCAACGGTTTTATTCATTTTTTCCTCCTTGTGGATTCTTTAGGCATACAGGTTGATACCTCGCCATGGCATATTTTCTTCTTCTGGGAGAAAAAATTGCCAGGGGTTTTCCCAGGGATGGACATGGACAATAACCTCCTGCTGAAAATGTGTCTTCCAGCGTTTCTGAGAGTCTGTAGCCCAGGTCTGGATGTCTTTTTGCCATTTTTCCCAGATAGCCGGGTCCATGGAGACGACAATCGTGAGCTGGTGGAGTGACCATTCGAGGATGATATGCCATCGTCCTGTGATATCATCCTCGAAAAGTATATGGATCTGGTTTTGTTTTTCCCCCTTTTTGGCCAAGACAAGGGCCTCCTCTTCTCTCCACAAGGAAAGGAGATGGTGAGTCCAGGAGAGAGTGGAAAGCACCTCTCCAATCCAGGGAGGAAAGTGGGCCATGGTTTCCATCCTTTGCCGGATCTCCTGGGCAGAGGATGACTTTTTTTCCGCTGGAAGGGATGCCTCTATCCAGGAAGTGAGATGCCGCAAAAAGTGGGTGGTCTCCTCACTCAGAGGGAAACCCTCTTTGAGGACAAAGAGAAACCATTCCATGGTGTGTTTGTCATACCTCCGGGAAAGACGCAAGACCATCTCCAGTAACTCCTTGGAAAGAGGAAGCCCTCGTTTGGCAAGGGCATATCCCCACGGCAGGGCGTCTTCTATCGAAGGCATGCCTAAAAGTATCAATTGGTCGATCACCATGGCAAGAAGGCTTCTTTCCTGGTGCAGGGAAAGCCTTTCACTACTTGCCCATTCTAAAGGGGTCAGCTTGATGGTGAAATGACCATCCTTTTTCTGGACCTCGGCCAAGGCTAAAAACTCCGATGGTACGTCTTCAGTAGCCCTCGCGATGGTCTCCACCTGGTTGATGCGAAGGCGCAAGGTATCTCCCCTTCGTTCTATCACCTCTACCTGTACAATACGGCTTTCGATGGCCGTTTCCCTTAATGGGGCGGTAATGTGTCCTATCGTTATCATACTTCTCTTGTAGAAAAATATCGGTATTTTTTTTCAAAAGATGAGGAGAAGAGGGTCTCGGAGAAAAAGAGATGGCTATAAGGAGAAGAAGTCAAGAGTTGATTTTTTTCTTTTCTTCCTCTATAATATTGAAATGTTATAGGATATGGTGAGAATGGGGATGGTGGAGTTAGTAGAGGCGAAGCACAGATTGTATCAGCTTCTGAGCGAAGGGAAACTCGATGAGGTTCAAAATGAAGCTCTGGAGTTGATGAGTGCATATCCCCAGGACAAAGATCTGGAAGAGATTCTTGCCACGGTTCGTTTCTGGAAACATCGGCAGGAGTATTTTCTCCTGCAGGATGAGGCAACAGGTGGGGAGGAACTCTTTCAGGAATGGTGGAAGTATGAGCATTTTCGTCGGGAAAATCACTATACCAACCTGAAAGTTTACCAGTCTATTCGGTATTTTGTGTTTTCCCGGTTAGTAGAGATCCTGATTGAGCTTTATCAACTTTCACCTGTGCCAAGAAGGGATATCCTGGTGATGTTGGGAGAGGTTTTTCTCTCTCTTGGCATGGTGGATAGGGCTATAGAGACACTGGAGTATGCCCTGAGTTTGGGCAAAAGTGAGGATGATGTCTCTCTCTATGTGCTTCTTGGCAATGCCTACGGAGAGGCCGGACAGGAGGAGATGGCCTCGGTGATGTATAATGATGCCCTGTATATCAATCCACCCATGGTGGAGGTGGAAAAGATTACCTACCCCCCTCTCCAGAAATTAGCGGAGATGATTGCTTCTCACGGGGTGAAAAGGGAGCTGGTTGGAGAGTGGCTTCCTGTGTATGCCTTTGTTCATGGGACACTCAAGCACAAACGGGAGCTCTCTTCGAGAGCCCACTATGAACTCAGGCAGAGGATTACCATGCTGGAGCAAACCATCAAGTACGATAAAAAGGCTATTGACGTGCTGGTGCCCCGTTTGGTTAATGCCTATCTGTGGATGTTAGACTATTACCTCTACCAGGCGAAGGCAAAGAATAATGCTAGAGCCTTAGCAAACAAGATTGTAGAGGTAGTGGACAAGGGGACCGGGGTGGTTCAGGTGAGAGACCATCTCCTTGAGAAATTCAGGCATGTTTTTGCCCAGATGGAAAAAATGTTGGCGAGGTAAAAGATGGCTATAGTGGTGGTCGGTTCTTTGGCCTATGATAGTGTGGAAACTCCTGCAGGAAAAAGGGAACGGATGTTAGGTGGGTCTGTGACCCATTTTTCCAATGCGGCGAGCTATCTCTCACGCCCCTATATTGTGGGAGTGGTTGGTCAGGATTTTGCCGAAACAAGCTGGGAGTTTCTCAGGCAAAAGACAAAATCTCATCAAGGAGTTTTGGTTCGCCCAGGCAAGACCTTTTTCTGGGCCGGGGCGTATAGTGGCGATATGAATGAGGCAAAAACCAAGACCACCGAACTCGGGGTTTTTGCTGATTTTCAGCCCTACATTCCTGCTAAATATCCCAAACGAGGGCTTCTCCTTTCTTGCCAATATTGATCCTGTGATTCAGAAAGAGGTGGCCCAGCAAATGTCCGGGATGAGATGGAAGTTTTTGGACACCATGAACTTCTGGATTACGAGTAAGCCAAAGGAATTAGATGAGGTGCTTCAGTTAGTCAATGGGCTTATTGTGAATGAGGGAGAAGCCATGCTTCTTTCCGGGAAAAAGCATCCTTTAGAGGCGTTAGAGGCCCTTTATCGCCCTCATTTTGAGGTTTTGATTATGAAACGGGGGTCCAATGGGGTTATCATTCAGGGGAAAAACTTTCGGGTGACTCTCCCTGCGTATCCTACTTCTCAGGTGGTTGATCCCACGGGAGCAGGGGATAGTTTTGCTGGAGCCTTTTGTAGCTATCTGGATGCCCATCATGTGAGACGTCTTACCCCTCGTGTGGTAAAAAAAGCGGCTTCTTATGCCACGGTTGTCGCGTCGTTTTGCGTGGAGGATTTTGGTGTTGATGGTATTGCCAAACACAGCTGGAAAGATATCCAGAAACGATGGTCTACCTACCGTCGGATGGTATTTTTATAAAACCTACGAAGAGAAAATCGAGGAGGAGATCCCATGACTGATATCCAGAAAAAAGAGGATATTCTCAAAAGCCTCAGGGAGCGTATCAAGGAGGAGCAGTGGACCCAGACGGCTATAAACGAATACTCTGTGAAAATGTTTGTGGAACTCGATAATATTATCCATATTGCTGTGGAAGAGGGTTTTCAGGATGAACTAAAAGAACTCTGCAATGAAGCCCTTGCCAGTAAACAGAATAGTGTGATCGCTTCTTATATTCTTGGAATGCTTCCCTTTGAGGAAAATTCCGTTGGAAATAATCTTATCCCGGATCTGATTCGTCGCTTTCTGGAAAACAAGAAGTATAAGATTACAGAATATCTCTGTGAAAAGCTCCTTGGCTACCGTGAGGATCAGGAGGCCCTTCGTGCCCTTGAGATCATCTATGAGAGTCAGGGAAACCAGGAAGAGCTTCTCAATATTCGCCGCCGGTTGGTGTTAGTCGATGCCAAAAATGCAGCCACAGCCAAGTACTTAGGGGAATATTATGAGGCTCAGGGAGACAAGGACCAGGCAGCGTTTTATTATCGTTTGGCGTTTGAGCGGTATATCAAGCTCAAGACCATCCGTACCCTTGAGGAACTCTGGGGAAAGATGGTGAAGCTTTTTCATGATGATAGTAATCTGGTGCTCATGTTTGCCAGAAAACTTCGTGAGGTTCAGGGGGATGCCCGTGTGGCGGAAACTGTGTACAATGACTATGTGCATCCTCTCATGAAAGCAGGCAAGTACGAAGAAGCCCTCAAGGTTTTGAAGGTTATTGTGGAGTGGAGGCCTGATGATAAACAGATCAGAAAGGCTCTTGAGGATTGTTATCGGGCTATCTACCAGGATCATTCCCAGCTTGACAAGTATCTGAAACTCTCAAATATTGGTCAAACCTGGAAACCCTATCGAGATGCCATTCGTATCTTTGAGAGCCATATTGCGTTCGATGTGGGCAAGTATGTTCATCACAAAAGCTG
Organism: Longinema margulisiae; assembly: GCF_025266855.1. Lineage (GTDB taxonomy): Bacteria > Spirochaetota > Brevinematia > Brevinematales > Thermospiraceae > Thermospira. The sequence goes on along the minus strand of NZ_CP053071.1, from coordinate 957,696 downwards.
GGGGTTTGGGCAGGTCAAGGCCATGGAAGACGAGAATGTGGTGATAGATTTTGAGAATAAACCAGGCCACAAGATGTCTCTTGAGATTGCTCTCAGGGCCCTTGTGGTTCTCGATGATGATCACATTCTTCTGTGGAAGAAGAAACGACCGGAAGAACTCAAGAAGATGATTCAGGATGATCCTCTCAAGGCGGTGGAAATTATTTTGAAAAGCCTTGGGGGAAGTGCTTCAGCCACCCAGATAAAAGAATGGCTTGTTCCTGATATTCTCTCTGAATCGGGATGGAGCAAGTGGTGGATTGTGACACGCAAGAGAATTGAAAGCAGCAATACCATTGTGCCCAGTCTCACCAAGAAGAATGTTTTTGACCTCCGGAATGCTGAGGTTTCTGTTCTTGATGAACTGGTGAGCAAATTCAAAAAATCAGGGACAATGGAAACCAAAATCAAGTATATTATGGACTACAAGCTTCGAGGGGGTGCCTTTGGGGATGCTTCTTCCTCGGCGATGACAGCGTACTTTGAAGATATTCTCAAGTCCTCTACGGAAACCCAGGAGCGAAAGCTTCTTGCCTTTTTGGTGCTTAAGTTTGTTCGAGGAAGTGCCCTCTCTGATGATCTTCTTGATCAGAGTTGGCTCTATGGGCTCAAGAACATGGGAGAATTCTACACCGATCTGGACATCGAACTCAAGAAGGAATTTCTTGCCCTTCTTCGTCAGAGAGTCAAGGAATGGCCTACCAAATATGTGGATCTTGCGGTAAAAACGCCCATCAACCGTCTCTCTAACTTTATGTTAGAGGAGTTGCTTACTCAGGGGGAGTGGAACGCCATTCAGGAGATTATGGAGGTGGCTTTTTCCAGTTATGCGGAGAAACCAGAACTCTATATCTGGTTTGTTCAGCGAGTGATTGAAGAGCCAGAGATTTCTCAGAGGTTTGGGCTCAAAGAGAGCGAGATGGTTTTCCGTCTTCTGGATATTTATGAGAGTTTGAATCAGGAGATAGAAGACAAGGTGAATGTCTCTCTCAATAAGCGTCTCTGTGGGATGATAGAGGGTCTTTTGTTTGAGAAGGGTCTACTTGACAAGGTAATGCAGCATATCGAACCATCGACGGCCCTTTCTCTTTATGCTCAGTTAGACATGTCAACCTATTTCCCTGAAGGATACAAGAAAAAATACCTTGAGGAACTCCTTGGGAAGTATCCTGATCTCGCCAGCAAAGAGATGCAGGAGAAAACCAAGCAGGGTGCCAAGATTCGTCCTCCTCTTCTGGTGACAAAGAAGAGTCTTGAGGCGAAACGCTCAGAACTCAACCGGCTTGTGACGGTGGAGATCCCTGAAAATAGCCGGGCTATTGGAGAGGCTATGGAGAAGGGAGACCTCAGAGAGAATGCCGAATACAAGGCGGCTCTGGAGAAGCAGGACCAGCTCAAGGCGGCTGTAGCCCGTCTCGAATCTGAACTTGCCAAGGCGAAGATTATTGAAAAGTCTATGGTAGATACCTCTCTTGTGGATGTGGGAACCAAGGTGACGCTCAAGACTGAGGATGGGAAAAAGGTGACCTATCAGATTCTTGGTCAGTGGGATGTGGATTTTGAGAAAAATATTATCTCCTACCTCTCTCCCCTTGGGGCAGCTCTTCTTGATAAACAGGTAGGGGATGTAGTGGAGTTTACCTTTGGCAATGAACGGAAGGTGTATACCATTGAGTCCATAGAAATGGCTGATTTTGAGGATTGAGGGGGAGACCATGGAAAAAACGATGGAGAGAGGACAAAAAGCCTCAAAAAGTCTCTTTGAGAAGATTTATCCATGGGGATATACCCCTTACCGACTTCAGTGGTTTGATTATGTGTTGGCTTTTCTTGTGTTTCTTGTGGCTTTTGTAGGGTATATCAAGACACTTACCCCTTCCATTGGAGCGGGTGATAGTGGGGAACTCACGACTACCCTCTACAATATGGGGGCAAGCCATGCTCCTGGATATCCCCTCTATGGCATTTTAGGGAAACTTTTTACCTATCTTGCCTTTGGGGATATCGGGTATAGGGTCAATATCTATACAGCCACCACGGCAGCCGGAGCTGTGCTTTTTCTCTTTCTCACGCTCGTGAAGCTTCTTGGGCTGAATCGAAGTGTTCCCATCTCTTCCAAAAAGCCACAGGCCCTTTTGAGTGTTCATATTCCTGCGTTAGCGGCTTCGTTAGCTTTTGCCTTTGCTTCTGATCACTGGCAACAGGCGGTTGGGGGAGAGGTGTATTCTCTCAATGTGTTTCTTGTCTCGATGATGATCTTTGTGATGGTATGGTGGTATGAAGAGCTTCTTGGGAATCGAAATCGGGAGGAGATAGATTTTGCCTATAGAAAGTCTCTTTTGCTTGCCTATGTGATGGGGCTTTCGTTGACAGACCATCAGCTTCCTCTCTGGTATATTGTGGCTTTTTTTCTTGTGATGTTTCCCCTCACCTTTTTTGCCCTTTTTGCCAACAAGGTGGAGGACACCAAGCATGTGAAAATGTCTTCGACGTTTTCCATCTGGTGGGTGGTACTTTTGGCCCCGGTTGTTTCCCTTGTGGTCATGCAGATAAGTGGACGGTTGGGTTTAGCGTTTCTTCTTTTTGGTGCTTTGGCGGCGTATTCCTTTTTTGGAATTTTGCTTTCTCACCTCAAAAAAGAATATGCAGAGGCTTTTCAGAATCGTTTGCCCTATGTGCTTACTATGGCTGTGTTAGCCGTGATAAGCGTGGCGATTTTTCTTGTCAAGGCCTATCTTGCTAGACTTATTTATCCTCAGGATGTGGGACTCATTCTTTTCTCTATTTTCCTTGTGCCTGTCTATCTTTTGGGTTATACGATTGTGGTGAAACTCATGGGGCTTAAGGGTAACTGGGTTGATAGGGTGATGGAGATTATGGGATTTGGCTCACTTCTCTTTATTTTTGCTATGACGATTTATTTGTACATGATGGTAAGGGCAAATGCGCTTGCCGATCTTCCTGATCCAAAACCTCTCAGCTGGGGAGATACGAGAAGCCTTGAGGTGCTTTTCAACCAGATGCTTCGAAAACAGTATGGAGGGCGTGCCGCCAGTGGAGGGATCAACTATTTCTGGGGACAATTAGCATGGGTAGGGAAATTTCTTGTAAGTCAGTTCGGCTTTGTGAATGTCCTCATTGGCGTGGCAGGTTTTCTTTTCATGCTTCTTCGGGAGAAGATCTGGGCTACTTATCTTTTGTGGGCTATGACCCTTCTCACGGTGTCACTTATCAAGTTTGTCAATCCTGAGGTAGATGCCTGGACCCAGAGTTTTCAGGTGGTAATGCATATTCAGAATTTCTGGGTGTATGCGATTTTTATTGGTTTTGGGTATCAGGCTCTTCTTGATCTTTTCTCTGGTCAGTGGAAACGGTCTATGGCGATGGAGGAAAAGAATTGATGGGATGGTATCAGATTCTCCGTCGGTTCTATCATGCACTACCAGAAGGATCTATTAAGCATTTTCTTGTAAGTTTAGGATATAGGGTTTTGTATTTTTCTACTCTTAAGTCTTATGCCTATGAGAGAAAAAGAGGGTGCTGGAAGGTGGTGACAAGAGATGGGGTGACTCTTTTTTCTTTTCGAGATTTTGATCCTGCGCCTTTAAGCGATCCTGGACTTCGTTCTCTCACTTGTGGGCAGAATGTGCTTGATCTCGGGGGAAATATTGGCATGGTGGCTCTCTACATGGCGCAGAAGGTGGGGCCATCAGGGCATGTATGGGTCTATGAACCGGATCAGAAAAACCAGAGACTTCTCCAGGCGCATATTGAATTCAATGGGGTAACCAATGTCACTCTTGTGCCTGCTGGTGTGTGGCAGGAGAGTGGGACGCTTACGTTTTATGAGGGTGGAACCTATACCTCTTCTTTTGTGAAGACCAATTATATAAGCGAAAATCCCGCTCAATACAAAGAGACCTCTGTTCCAGTAGTTTCCTTGGATGACGAATACAAGAGACATCAGTGGAAAAGACTTGATTTTATCAAGATGGATATAGAGGGCAGTGAGACCAAGGCTCTTTTGGGGGCAAAGAGGCTTCTTTCCGAACTTTCTCCTGTGCTTCTCATTGAAACCCACGAGAGTGAAGGAAAGAGTACCGCCGGTGAGGTGAGAGATTTTCTTGTCTCTCTTGGCTATACCGTTGAGGAAAAAAAACGGGAAAAATATCCCACACTTATGGCTTATAAGACTTCGCTGAGGAGGATATCATGAACTGGATAAAGGTGTTAGCTATCGGCATCCAGATTTTTATTGGTTTTGCGGTGGCCTTTTTCTATGTGCGCATCCTTAAACGTCGTTTTTTAGGAATGCTCTGGGGTGCCACGGTGGTTGGTATTATCGGGAGTGTGCTTGGTGGCTTTTTCCTCAATGATATCTTTGCCTGGATGGTCAATAATATCACGACGGTGAACTATGTAGCCACCATCAGTGGGGCCCTTTTTCTTATCTGGGGATTTTCCAAGATGACCCACGATGGAAGAGATTAAGAAAACAAGAGGAGAGGTGTTCTATGAACGAACTTGATGAAGTCAAGGTTGGGGTAATAGGTCGCAAGGAGCCATTTACGGTAACGGAGGATATGCCCATTACCAAGGCGGCGGACAAAATGCTCCGGGAAAAGGTTCACTCCCTGATTGTGATTGATGCCAAGGGGAAACCAGTGGGTATCCTTGACAGCTGGGATGTGATGAAGGTGACCTTTATGGGGGAAAGTGGCAAGGATATGCCTGTGAGTAAGGTGTTAGATAAAAAGAAGTTTTTCTTTGTGTATGAAGAGGTGAGTCTTCGGGATGCGTTGAATCTTATGCTTGATAAAGGGGTGAGAGCCCTTCCGGTACTGGATGATAATGACAACCTTGTGGGAAAGATCTCGCTCACGGATATAGCCCAGTTTGTTCGTGAAAAGCTCTAAAAAGGCCTTGCAAGGAGAAGAGTATGGCCCGTTATCTCGTGACCTCGGCCCTTCCGTATGCGAATGGTCCCATTCATCTTGGCCATTTGGCGGGGGCATATTTGCCCGCCGATATCTATGTGCGCTACCTGAAACTCAATGGGGATGAGGTGGTGTATGTATGTGGAACAGATGAACATGGGGTGCCCATTACTCTTCGGGCTGAACAGGAAGGGGTAAGCCCGGCAGAGGTGGTAGCCCGCTATCATAACAATATTAAAGAGAGTTTTGCGGGTATGCGGATTGATTTTGATAACTTTTCTGGTACCAGTCGTCCCCATCACTATCGTCTTTCTCAGCAGTTTTTTCTGGATCTCTATCAGAATGGCTATATCAAAAAGCATAAAGAGAAGCAGTTTTACGATGAAGAGAAGAAGCGATTTTTGGCCGATCGTTATATAGAGGGAACATGTCCCCACTGTGGATATGAAAGGGCGAGAGGTGATCAGTGTGATAAATGTGGCAAACTCTTGAACCCAGATCAGCTCATCAATCCCCGAAGTGTTCTCTCGAACACCACCCCCGTTCAGAAGGAAACAGAACACTGGTACCTTGATTTAGCCGCTTTCAGTGAGCGTTTAGAGAAGTGGATATCTTCAAAAACCAACTGGAAAGACAATGTCCGTAATTTTGTGCTTGGCTGGATTCAAAAAGAGGGTCTCAAGGAAAGGGCAATTACCCGGGATTTGGATTGGGGTGTTCCGGTTCCTTTAGACGAGGCAAAGGGGAAGGTACTCTACGTGTGGTTTGATGCGCCTATTGGGTATATCTCTTCCACCATCGAGTGGGCAGAAAAGATTGGCAAACCCGAGGAGTGGAAGAAGTACTGGCTTTCACCGGATACGAGGCTTGTGCATTTTATTGGCAAGGACAATATTCCCTTTCATGCGATCATCTGGCCTGCGATGATTATGGGGCAGAATACCCCTTATGTGCTTCCGTATGATATACCGGCCAATGAGTATCTGACTCTCGAGGGGGAGAAGTTTTCTACTTCTATGAACTGGGCAGTGTGGGTGGATGAATACCTTGAGCATTTTCCACCTGATCCTTTGCGATACTATCTTGCAGCCAATGCCCCGGAAAACAAAGATGCTGATTTTGCCTGGAAAGCCTTTCAAGAGCGAAATAATGAGGAACTGGCCAATATTTTGGGGAATTTTATTAATCGTACCCTGAGTTTTGTCAAAAACTATGCCGCAGGGGAAGTAAAGGCCGTTGTCTGGACAAAGGAAGACGAGGCATTCTGGAAAGAGGTGAAAGAAAAGACCCTTGCCTATGCGGATCTTCTCTCCCGTTTTCAGGTTCGTGAGGCGACCAAAACCATGATGGACATCGCAAGGCTTGGGAATCGTTACTATGACGAACAAAAGCCCTGGATCCTTCGCAAGGAGAATCCGGAGAGACTTGCGCAGGTACTTTCTGTATGTGTGCATCTCTGTCGTCTTTTAGCGGTGGTGATGTACCCGATTATGCCGGACTCTTCTCAAAAACTCTGGCGAATGGTGGGTGAAACGGGCGATATTCTTCATGAGAGATGGAATACCGTTGCTGAGTATCGTCTTCCCACCAGAAAGATTGGAGACGTGGAGATATTGTTTGTGAAATATGATGATGAACTCATCCAGAAACAGATCGAGAGACTCATCCAGAAATCCAAAAAACATCAGGAGAAGCCTATGGACAATGCTATGGAATCGACCATGGTTACCATTGATGATTTTAAGCGCTTTGATCTTCGGGTTGCTGAGATCCTTGAGGTCATAGATATGCCAAAGTCCAATAAACTCTACAAGCTCAGGGTAAAGGTAGGGGATGTAGAGAAACAGATTCTTGCGGGTATCAAGCAGCACTATACCCCGGAAGAGCTTACAGGGAGAAAGATTGTGATTATCAACAACCTTCAGCCGGCGAAGCTTATGGGAGAGGTTTCCGAAGGAATGCTTCTTGCCGCCAGTGATGAAGGGAAGACAAAGGTGATCTTTCTCACCCCGGAAAAGGATATTGAAAGTGGCGCGAAAATCAGCTAAGGAGTAGGTATGAAGGTTCTTGTGGTGAATTGTGGAAGTTCGTCGCTCAAGTATCAGCTCATTGAAACCAAAACCTCAGAAGTTCTCGCCAAGGGGCTTGTGGAACGTATTGGTCTTGGTGAAGTGGAGTATTCCTTTACCCATGGGCAAAAGCCCAAAACCAAGATAGGTATTCAGGCAAAAAATCACACCGAGGCTCTCAAAGAGGTTTTAGGTAAGTTAGTTTCCCCCGACCATGGGGTGCTCACCTCCCTTGATGAGATTGGGGCCATTGGTCATCGTGTGGTCCATGGGGGTGAGTCGTTCTATCATTCTGCCCTTATTACCGATGAGGTGATTAAGGCGATTGAAGCTAATGGTGAACTGGCCCCTCTTCACAATCCCCCCAATCTTCAGGGTATTTTGGCCTGCAAGGAGGTGCTTCCCTCCAAAAAACAGGTGGCTGTCTTTGATACCGCTTTTCATCAGACCATGCCTGAGCGAAGCTATATGTATGCTCTTCCCTATGAGTATTATGAGAAGTACAAGATTCGCCGTTATGGATTTCATGGTACCTCGCACCGCTATGTGGCGATGAAAGCTGCCGAGTTTCTGGGTAAACCCCTTGAGAGTATCAATCTGATTACCTGCCATCTGGGGAATGGTTCCAGTATCACAGCCATAGCGGGAGGCAAATCCATGGACACCTCCATGGGTTTTACCCCTCTTGAGGGAGTGGTGATGGGTACCCGTTCTGGTTCTCTTGATCCTGCCGTGCTTCTTTATATCATGGAAAAGGAAAATCTCACCCCCAAACAGATGTCTGATCTTTTGAATAAAAAGTCTGGAATTTTAGGACTTTCCGGGATTTCTAACGATATGCGTGAGATTAATGATGCGGCTGACAAGGGAAATCATCGGGCAAAACTTACCCTTGAGGTACTTGTCCATTCTATTCGCCGTTATATTGGGGGGTATATGGTGGAGCTGGGTCGTGTGGATGCCATTGTCTTCACTGCCGGCATAGGGGAGAACGACTGGGTAGTGCGAGAGATGTGTATGGCCAACATGGAAAACTGGGGGTTTGTCCTTGACAAGGAGAAAAACCGTACCACCCGAGGGACACTGACGGATATTAGTCTCTCTTCGTCAAAAGGGAAAATTCTTGTGGTGCCTACTAATGAGGAACTCATGATAGCTCTGGAAACCCAGTGGGTGCTTGAGGGGAAGGAGTAAGAGAAAAAAGGGTACTTGCCTGGATGGGCGGTGCCCTTTCTCTCTCATAAAAGGGAGAGATATATTGGACTAGGAGAAAAGGCTTAAAAAGCGACTGTTTCTAAAAAGGTGATGGAGAGAAACGACGAGAGAACAGTTTTTTATTGCCTTTTCTTTTTTGAAGTTTTTGAGAAGTATCAGTAAAATGGTAGTGGGGTGAGGGATGGATCAGGATCGTTTATTTGCTTTTGATGATGAAGAAGATGGAGTGGATGCATTTCATAAAAGGGCCAGGGGATATATCCCGTTTTTTGTTCTATTTCATAGCGCCTTTGGGTATGTGGCAGGCTGGGCTTTTCATCCTATTCCTCAGTGTGAGATTTATTTGGGGTTTGTATCGAAATCTCTGCTTGAACAAGTGTTCTCTATTGAGATAACTTCTCTGAGTATGGCACAAAAAACTTTGTCGAAGTTTTTCTCTAAATTTTCGCCTTGGGTATGGTATACAGACAAGGTTATTCTCTCTTTAAGTGAGAGTTTTCATCAAAGAATATCAAAGGCGATAAAAGAAATGGTCTTATTAGATGAGACAAAAAAGAAAAACCTGGAAAAAATGTGTATCCAAATAGCAGAAAAGAAGGAGAACCTGTTTTTGTCATTTTCTCAGATACAACAGATGGGGATTCCTGTGTTTATAGAGGATTGGAAGAATGGTTATTATTTATTGCAGTGGTCTTCTGAAGAGGCAATGGCACGTTTCTCTCTTTTATTGGGGGAAAAGTTTTTTACTGCAGATGTGGAGATTACTCTTAAAAAGAAGACGTATGCCCTTTCAAGGCGAGATCTGATGGGTTTTGTTGGGGAACAGGGGGTTTGGGCAATTTGTGATCATACTTTGCTCAGGGTTGGGAATACGGAAATCTTTGAGAATATTCCTTTGGTTCAAAGAAAACTTTCTTTTGATGATTTGAAAGATTTTTTTCTTCTTCATTATCAAAAGCATAGCAATACCCCATATTTTGAAACCAATATTGGAGAAGTTGTTCTGATAGAAGAAGAACCAACGGAGTTTGCTCTTCGGTTAGAAGGACGGAGGGATACAAATCACGATACACCAATTATTCTAAGAATTATTCCTTATGCTGTTTATGATAACTATTTTCTTCCTATTCCTCTTCGAGGCAACATGCCTCTCTATGAGCTGTATAGCCCGAGGCGTAAAAAAGGCGAGAACAAGAAAACACTGGTGATCATCAAAAGGCAAATACAAAAAGAAAAAGATTTTAGAAAAAAGCTTCGCCAATTGTCATCGGTGAGGGAGGCAGAGGAGGAAAAGAATCAAAAAAACAGGATGTCTCCTGGAGCATTGATGAGGCGGGACTTTCTTTCCCTCTTCCGGAAAGAAAATATTGAGCGATTTATCGAACAGGATATTCCTCTCCTTCTTCAGGCGGGTGTATCTCTTTATGGAGATGCTGATCTGCTGACAAAGCGAAAATATACACCTTCTCTGTCTCTCAGTATCTTCAAGAATAATAGTCTTTTTTCTTTTGAGGGGAAAGTGCGTTTTGGGGATTATGCTGTAGAACTTGAGAAGTTTTATGAACTTCTGAAAAAAAACGAAGAGGAATATATTCCGCTTTCTCCAACAGAGAGGCTTCATGTTTCTCCAGTTCTGCGGCGAAAGTTATTACGTTTCTTTGGATTATGTGAAGAAAAGAATGGTCGTTTTTCTCTTCATGTGTCTCAGGCTGGACTTGTCGAGGATATATTTTCTCTCTCAAAGGATGTTTCTACAGCTCCTGAGGTATCGGAATTTCTTCATCGACTCAAGTCGTTTGAAAAAATCGTTTCTCAACCACTTCCGGTAGCCTTTCAGGGGCATCTTCGGCCTTATCAGGAGGCAGGGTATCACTGGCTCTGGTTTCTCTATGAGTATGGCTTTGGGGGTATCCTTGCTGATGATATGGGACTTGGAAAGACTGTCCAGACGTTGGTTTTTCTCCTTTCGCTGAAAGAAAAGGGGCTTTTGCAGAAACCAGCTCTCATAGTTGTTCCGAGAAGTCTCCTTTTCAACTGGCTACGGGAAGCAGAACTTTTCACTCCCTCTCTTCGTTTGCATGTGTTTTCTGAGGTGAACAGGAAAAAGGAAAAAGAACTTTTTGATTCTTACGATGCTATTTTGACTACCTATGGGATTGTCCAGAGGGACAAGGATTTTCTGAAGGATTACCCTTTTATGTATATTATTCTTGATGAGGCTCAGGCGATCAAAAATCCTCTTTCCCAGCGAGCAAAAGCCATCCGAAGTTTGTCTGCTTCTCACAGGCTCTGTCTCACAGGGACTCCAATTGAGAATACCCCATTGGAACTCTGGTCTCTTTTTCATTTTCTGATGCCTGGTTTTTTGGGTGGGATAGAATATTTTAAACGGCATTTTGTATTGCCCCTTGCCAGCGATGGACCTGAGGCAGATGAGGCTAAAACTACACTTATTCGTATGGTATACCCATTTATCCTTCGTCGAACCAAGGAACAGGTGGCAAAGGATCTTCCACCGCGAGTAGAAGAGGTGCTTTACCTTGAGATGAAGAGTTCTCAGCGAGATTTTTATGAAAAAGTGAGAGAGCTGTACAGGCAGCGGTTGGAAGGGCTCTGGGATATGGAAGAGAGAGACGCGAGGATGCTTTTTTTGGAAGGTCTTCTCAGACTTCGTCAGGCCTCTATTCATCCTCTTTTGATTGACAAATCGTATACAGGGTCTTCTGTGAAAATAGAGGGTCTTCTTGAGACCTTAAGCCTTTTGAAGGAGGAGAACCATAAGGTGCTGGTGTTTTCCCAGTTTGTTGAGGTGTTGCAGATAGTGAGAAGTGAACTGGATAAAATAGGCATAGGGTATGCCTATTTAGATGGTTCCACTAAAAAGAGGGAAGAGGAGGTAGATCGTTTTCAAAAGGATCCGACGATTTCTGTTTTCCTTATCAGTCTCAAAGCCGGTGGTGTTGGGCTTAATCTGACAGCGGCGGATTATGTGATTATCCTTGATCCCTGGTGGAATCCAGCTGTGGAAAGGCAGGCCATGGATAGAGCTCATCGTATTGGGCAGAAAAAGACGGTTTTTGTGTATAAGTATGTGGTGAAGGATAGTGTGGAGGAGAAAATTCTCTCTCTTCAGCAACAGAAAAGGCTCCTTGCGGAGAGTATTATTGCTGCGGATGAGAGTTTTTTCAAAAGTCTTTCAAAAGAGGATATGCTACGTTTGTTTGAAAAAGTGTAAGTACAGTGAGTTTTTCAGGGAAAAGATTCTGAGACCTTTGCACGAATGTGCGAAGGTCTCAAAAAAGTAATAAAAAACAAAAAATAGTATAAAAATATTTCTTTTCGTAATTAATAATCCTATTTTTTTGAATAAAAAAGACAAATAAGCCCCTGTTAAACAGACAAAACGGGGTTTCAGGGGCATAGCCCCTGACCTAAAAAGGACAAGAAAGCCCCTGTGCAAGGGTCTCATTCTGTCATTAGGAAAAGAAAAATTTTTCCATGGCTTCTATAGATTTATCAACCATAAATTCTATTTCTTTTGGAGATATAACATAAGGTGGCATAAAATACAAAACATCTCCTAAGGGACGAAGAAGAAGACCAAGTTCCAGTGCTTTGCGATATATCTGATATCCAGTACGTTGTTGCCATGGGAAAGGTTTTTTTGTTTTTTTGTCGGCTACAAGCTCTATAGCTCCTATCATTCCTACTTGTCGATATTCTCCCACCATTGGAAGATCCAGCAGACCAGAAGATGCAACCTTATTGGATAAAAAGAAAGCTTTTTCTTTATTTACACGAAGGGCCTGTGTTTTTTCAAAGAGGTCAAGCGTGGCAAGAGCAGCAGCGCAGGCAAGAGGATTGCCTGTATAGCTATGGCTATGCATGAAGGCTTTTTGTTTTTCGTATTCAGCATAAAAAGCCTGGTATATGTCTTCTGTGGTAAGGGTGAGTCCAAGGGGTAAAAACCCCCCCGTGATTCCCTTTGAAAGGCAAAGAAAATCTGGGGATATTTCCGCCTGTTCACAGGCAAAAAAGGTTCCAGTTCTTCCAAAGCCTACTGCTACTTCATCGGCAATGAGGTGAATGTTGTAGGTTTCGGTTATTTTTCTGAGTTTTTTGAGGTAAAGAGGAGGATATATTTTCATACCAGCGGCAGCCTGAACTAACGGCTCTATGATAACAGCTGCTATCTGGTTGTGGGAGGAGAGGATAGTTTTTTCCATCTTTTCGAAACATTCAGCTTGACATGTCTCTCTGTGTTGCTGATATGGACAACGAAAACAATCAGGGCCTTCTACGGTAAGAGTTGGAAAAAGCAAAGGATGAAATATTTTTTTGTAGAGGTCAAGGTCACTGGTTGAGAGTGCCCCTATGGTTTCACCGTGATAAGCATCCTTCAGTTTCACAAAAAGTTTTTTTTGATTCTGTCCCTGTTGTTGATGATACTGGAAAGACATCTTCAAAGCCACTTCGATAGCAGTGGAACCATTATCTGAGAAAAAAACCTTTCGCAGGCCCGGAGGGGCTTTCTCTACTATTCTTTCGGCGAGTTTTATAGCGGGAATGTGCGAGAAATGAGAAAAGATAACGTGTTCAAGTTTTTTTGCGTGGTGTGATATAGCTTTTACAATTTCTCCTCTTGTATGTCCAAAAATATTTACCCACCAACTGGAAATAGCATCAAGATATTTCTTTCCCGATGTATCATACAGCCAAACACCTTTTCCTTTTTGAATAACAATGGGAGGATAGATTTCATGATCTTTCATTTGTGTGCACGGATGCCAGATAACACGGACATCTCGCTCATGCCAGGAATTCATCCTTTAACCTCCTTATACCTGCGTAAAGTATCTCGTATTCAGCTGGCAGTCCATGAGGAGTGTGATAATGTTCTTCATAGAAATTTTTCAGATGTTTGAGAAAAACAGCTGAGGCCTGTTCCCCATATTGACCTGAGGCCCCAATTTTAGAAAAGGCGTGGATGAGAGAATGAAAATCTGGATAGAACGGAGTCAAACATTCTTTTGTTAGAAGGAATGGTTTTTCTTTGAAAGTATTTTCCAGGGCTTGTTTTATATCATGATATGTGGGGAGTGTGACTCCCTGAACTTTTTTTCTTGTGCCGTAAAGGAGAAAAGAAACTTCCTGATAGGCATGTCGGAGGGAAGAAAGTGTTCCAGACAAAAAGAGAGAAAAAAGCAATACCCCGCCTGGCTTTAGCAAGTTGTAAAGTTTTTGAAAGAACGATGGTAAATCTTCGATCCATTGAAAGGTGGCATTGGAAATAATGAGATCAAATTTCTGGTTTGTTTGGAGTTTCTCCGCATCCATACAGCGAAAAGTAATCGGTAGTCCATGACATCTTTGCTGAGCGACCTTAATCATTCCTTCGGCTATGTCTATAGCGAGGATGGAGCTATTCGGAAAACGTTGGGCTATCTTTTCTGTGAGTCGGCCTGTCCCACACCCAATTTCAAGAAGAGATGATTTTGTTTCGAGATGAGAAGGGCAGAAGGAAAGAAGTTTCTGAGCCATATTCCATTGGATGGTGGCGTATTTATCATAGTGAAAAGCATGAAGAGAAAATCGTTTTGCCATAAGCTTCTTATCTATCATATCTTTCTCCTATATGATGCCATATCTCTTGCCAGTCTTTTTGAAATTGTGGGTGAGATAAAAAAAGCAAATGTCCTGCGCCTTCGTATTTTTTTATTTTTGAATGGGATACAAGAGTCATAATTTCTTGACTCATGATAACAGGACAAATTTTATCGGAGGTACCACTCAAAATCCATACTCTTCCTTTGATGTGAGAGAGAAGGTTTCTTTTGTCCCATATCTTCAGGGCCTCTAAGCCAGAATGAAGAAAGGGAGTGAATGGTGAGAGAAACACTTGCTTTTTTCTGGCAAGAAGGTATTTTGCAATATCTTTTTCTTCTGGTGCGATACATTGCCAGAGAAAATCTTCTAACACGGTATAGGGAGCATAGAGAAGTTTTTTTTGCATTCTGTCCAATATCCTTGAGGAAAATCCTGTTTTGTCTTCTCTGGTAAAACGAGCTGTAGGAGATATCAAGACGATATCCGAAATAGATGGAAAATGAGCAGCAAGGTCTAAAGCAAGTAAACTCCCCAGAGAATAGCCACAAACTATTGATGCTCTGGACGATAAAAAAGCATGATAAACCTGCTTTTCTATAGTTTCTGGAGAATGACAATCCCATATCATAGGAATATACCACTCCCATGGGGAAAGAAAAAGGGTTTTGTATATCTTTTCAGAAAACCCCCAACCAGGAAGAAAGAAGACTTTTCTCAGAGAGATTTGTTTTTCCATGCATCCAACTCCTCTACAAGCCGATCGAGGTCTTCTTCTGTATGAGTAGCCATCAAAGAAATACGGAGACGACTTTGTTTTACAGCAGGGGGACGTATAGCAGGGACAAAGATGCCTTTTTCTCGAAGAAAGGAAGCAAGATCAAGGGCTTCTTGTGGGCTTGATAAAAGAAGGGGTATGATCGGAGTGATGTCATCAAATACTTTCCACCCTCTTATCTTTAACCTCTGACGCAACTTTTGAGAGAGAGTGAGGAGTTTTTCCCGTCTCCAGGGTTCTTTTTGGCTGATTTCAATGGCTTTCAAAGAAATAGCTGCTACGTGTGGAGGTAGAGCAGTAGAGAACATGAATCCTCTGGCCATATGTCTGAGATACTCAATGATAGGTTTGCGGGCAGCCACAAATCCTCCCTCACTGGCAAAGGCTTTTGAGAATGTTCCCATTTCAATGTCTATGAGACCCTTTACACACCAGAATGAAGAACTGCCACCTCCATCATCTCCGAGAATGCCAGTACCATGGGCATCATCTACCATTGTTAGAAAACCATATTTATGAGCGATCTCAACAATATGATGAAGTGGGGCTATGTCTCCATCCATACTGAACACACCATCGGTAATAATGATGCCTTTTTGACCTGAAAATTTCTTGGCCTTTTCTTCGAGATCGTTCATGTCTATGTGTTTATAGAGGATTATTTTAGCCCCGGAGAACCGGATACCATCAAGTAAGGAAGCATGGTTCAACCTATCACAAAAGACAATCCATTCGTTATTCAAGATGGCGTTCAATACGGATACATTGGTTTGAAAACCACTGGGGAATACCAAGGCATCTTCCTGACCCTTGAGAGAAGCTATTTTTCTTTCTAATTCCTCATGAATGGAATAATTCCCTGTGATGAGACGGGAACCCCCACTACCTGTACCCCATTTTTGGAGAGCCTTCCTACCGCTTTTGAGAAGTTGGGGGTGTTGGGCGATTCCTAAATAACTATTAGAACCAAAAGAAAGATACTTTTTCTTATGAAAGAAGAGAAATTTATCTTGTGGTGAATCTACTGTGATGAGTTTTCTTCGGAGATGTTTCGTTTCAAGGGAGTTGAGGTGTAACGTAAACATCTCATCATAAGAAAACATGGTTTTTCCTCCTTTCCAGGGAATGGAGAATGTTTTCAAATATATCTGCATTTTCTTGTATGAATTGTTGAGCTTTCAACGGCTTATTAATGCCGGAGTAAAATGGAAGAATGCCTGATACCGGAATATTACTTAGATGCTGGATTATTCGCTGGTTTTCTTCCTCTATTTCTGTTTTTTTCCCCATGTTGAGGACAATACACCGTACATGGATGGTGTAGCTTTTCAAAAAATGAATGGAGAGGAGTGAATGGTTTATGGTACCGAGTCCCGCCAATCCCACCAGAACGGTGGGGAGATTTGTTTTTTGTATTACATCGACCATGAGAGTTCCCGCATCATCTATAGGGACGGCTACACCGCCAGTCCCTTCTACGACGAGAAAATCGTACTGCTTTGTTAGAGTCTCAAAATACGCGAGAATAGGTTCAAGAAGGATTGGTTTGTTTTCTTTTTTTGCGGCAAGATGCGGGGAAACAGGATTTTCGAACGCGTAGCAATTGTGGACTAAAGAGGCATCTCCAAGTATTTGAGCTACATATAACATATCACCTGTTCCACCTGTAGCAATGGGTTTAAAATATCCTGCACGTATATGCTTTTTTTGTAAATGGTAAAGAATGCCTGCTGCAATAAAAGTCTTTCCTACATCGGTGCCTGTGCCTGTTATAAAAATGCCTTTCATGAAGTAATCTCCAGGCCTGCTCTTTTGATGAGAGATTTTTCTTCTTCTATCTTTGTTCCTACCGTGGTGAGGAGATTTCCGACAAGCGCAGCATTGATGCCGAGGTGGTAAACTTTTCCCTTTTCTAAGCGCAGACTTCCTCCCGCTATGCGAAGATGAGCTTTTGGGAAAATAAATCTATAAATAGCCATCGTACGATAGATTTCTTCCTCGGAAAGGAGGGGGGTATTTTCTAATGGGGTCCCTTTGATGGGGAGGAGGATATTGATGGGGATAGACTTTATCCCAAGGGAACGAAGAACGAAGGCCATTTCTATTCTATCTTCCCGGCTTTCCCCCATACCTAAAATACCCCCGCTACACACCTCTAATCCTGCTTTCTTGGCTGCCTCAATGGTTTTTATTCTTTCTTCAAAGGTATGGGTTGAGCAGATAGCAGGGAAAAATTGAGGGCTTGTTTCTATATTGTGGTGATACATACTGACACCTGCTTTTTTGAGTGCTTTGAGTTCTTCATAGGAGAGACAACCTAACGAGGCACAGAGGGAAAGAGAGGTTTTCTTTCGGAGAAGAGAATAGGTCTTGAGAATCTTTTCAAAATCCTCTCCCGTGAGAGCATACCCACTGGTAACAAGAGAAAATCGGTGTATGCCGGCTTTTTCATGCTCTAAAGCAGAAAGAAGGGCTTGTGGGCTCTCTATGAGGGGATATTCTTTGACCTGTGTGGAATAATGGCCTGATTGGGCACAGTAGGCACAATTTTCTTCGCATCTTCCACTTTTTGCATTGAGAATAGAGCAGAGGGAGACTTTTTTGCCACATGCCTTCTCACGGATATGGTTAGCTGTTTGAAATAAGAGGTCCTTTTCAATCTCGTAGAGTTCCAGAGCTTCATGAAAGGAAATCTGATAGCCAGAAAGCACTTTTTCAGCTAATGTGGAAAGCCAGTTGTGCATGCTTCTCTCTCCTTGATTTGGAATAGAGTATAAAGACAAAGAGAAAATAAGTCAACTTTTTTATTTTTTGGTTTACATATAGAGACCTTTGCACGAATGTGCAAAGGTCTCAAGAAGGTAATAAAAAACAGAAAGTAGTATAAAAATATTCCTTTCCATAATAAACAAGCCTATTTTTTAGATAAAAAAAGACAAATAAGCCTTTGTAAACAGAAAAAACGGGGAAGAGGGGCGTAGCCCCTGACCCAAACAGGGACAGAAAATACCCGTGCAAGGTTCTCATATATTTTTTGATTTGTTCACCCCTATCCTTGCTATGTCTTTCCACATGGAGAGGAAAGAAGGGTTGTCTGGGAATAAGTTTCTTTGAAAAGGAGAGGCTATGGGTGATTTTTTTTCAAAGTGTCTTGGTGATGAATGGCTGTGACTTTGTTTCAGCTCAAGGGAAGCGGGGAGATCCCTTCTCCCCGCTGTCCTGTGTGATGGAGAGAGTACGAAATATCTCCGATCTACTTGACAAAAGAAAATCTCCTTTTATACTATGCGTGAGGAAAGTCTTAAGGAGGGGTTATATGAAAAGGAGGGTGTCAATAGTCGCTGGAATAGCCGGTCTCTTGTTTGTTCTCCAGAGGGTAGGGGTGGATATTTTTACGGTTGTCATGGGTTTTATCTTTGGACGTTTTGTTTCTGAAACCATAAATGTTTTTTCTAGTGATATAGATATGTGGCTTAATCAGGTGGCTTTGTGGTGGGAAAAGATAAAGGTTCCTTTTTTGAGTGTGAATGTATTTCTCTGGGTCCTTTTGTTCGTTGCTTTTATCTTGTTTTTGATTGGCATAGCCCTCTTGGCAAAGAGATACAAAGATGAGTTTATCTTTGAGCGAGCCTGGATGCTTTTTTTAGTTCCTCTTATTGGATGGGGGATATTCGGGGGGTGGTTTGTCGTTTTGTTTGTGCTTTTTTCGCTTTTCCTGGGGTTAGGCATAAGTATGGAATCCGATATGCAGATGTTTTTTGTGTCTTTGGCGTATCCTTTCTCTGCCTTTGGGATGATAATAGCCCTTTTGGTGGTTGTGGCCATTGCGGTTATTCCTATGTGGCAGATGAGAAAGATTTCTGAGAGTCTTTCTTCTCACACAGGAGTTTCTCTTTTCAAGGTGGCAGGAAAATGGTTTTTCTGGGGAGGATGGCTTAGCCTTTTGCCCTTTGTTGGAGAGATAGTCATGATGGTAGGATGGATTCTCTTTTCTCTTGGGTCTTTTCAGAAGATAACTTCAGAAGGGGAAGGGAAGTAAAAGAATTGGGTTGTGAGAAAAGGTGAAAACCTGAAAAGGAGGTAAAGAATGAAAAGTAACACAAAGATGATGTTAGCCGTGGGGAGCTTGTTGATTCTTCTTGCCGTTGTTCCGGGTGTCAGGTGGGTAGGGATTGTAGGTGTTGTGCTTTTTTTGATCGGGATGTATCAGCTCTCTCAGGAGAAATCGGATGCCACTCTTTTCAATGAGGCGCTCTGGGCGTTTCTTATCCCTATCATTGGTGGAGTGCTGCTGAGTGTCATCGGAGGAGTATTGGGAATTGCCTGGATGGGTACGGTATGGGGAACGTTAGGTATGGGAATGGGAAGAGGCATGGGTCCAAGGGGAATAGATACTCTTTTTTCTCTTCTCTCTACAGGAAGTGGTATAGTTTTTGTTCTCCTGGTTATCCTTTTCTTGTTGGCTGGATGGGCACTCGCTGTTGTCTATGGAGTCAGAATGCAAAAGGTGTCTCTTTTCCTTGAAAGTCACGCGGGAAATGCCTCGTTCAAGACGGCTGGTGTTCTTTTCTTCTGGGGAGGATGGCTTGCCATTATTGGTGTGGGGATCCTGCTTGCCTGGATAGGGTGGCTTCTCTATACCATTGCGTTTTTCTCTCTTCCAGGGGAGTAGAAGAGAAGACTCTTCAAGTCTCCATATCCGAAGGGATATGGAGACTTTTTTGTAACCAAAAGGGAGCGGGTTATCACCTTGTTTCAGCCGGTTTGCTGAAAGAGGGTGATAGCCAACGATTTTTGGAAAGAGAGACGAAAAGAGAACTTTTGAGAGGTATCAAACAGAAGGAAGCATCTCAACGTGAGACCTTTGCACATTCGTGCAAAGGTCTCATAAAAGTAATAAAAAACGAAAAATAGTATAAAAATATTCCTTGCTATAATAAATGATACTTTCTTGTTGAATAAAAAAGACAAATGAGCCCTTGTAAACAGAAAAAACGGGGAAGAGGGGCGCAGCCCCTGACCCAAACAGGGGAAGAAAACACTTGTGCAGGGGTCTCAACTTTTTTTTGTTTTTTCCGACAAGAAAAAAGGGAGGCGTTATGGCTATTCGTACCTTTGAGGAGTATCGTGATATTACCTATGAGGCTGTGGAACTTTACCACAAGAAAAAGTACAAACAGGCACTCAAAAAATTTTTAGCCTTAGCAGAGACCAACCCTACGAATCTCAAAGTGCATGAGATGCTCACCTATGTATATCTCCAACTCGGGGAATATGAAAAGGCAGATGAAGAGTATCAGATATATCTCAAGCTTCTCTTTGAACAGTATCCTGATATGCGCAGACCGCGAACCTTTGAGGAGATTGTTCAGGATGCCGGAGAATACGAAGAGGCAAAAAAATCCTATGAGAATATGATAGCCCACCCTATGAACTATGACATGTTTGAGGGGATGGCCATTGCGAGTCGTTTATCTATCCATCATATGGCCCGTGGGGAATATGAAAAAGCAGAGGAGGTTCTCCTTGCCTATCAACAGATCTTCTATCCAGAAACAGTGGAAACCCCGGTGGGTGCTTATCACGGGGAGTAGTCAGGGACTTGGCAAGGCCCTAGCTTTTGAGTGTGCAAAAAGAGGGCTTTCCCTTGTTCTTGCCGCAAGACGCAAAGAGATTTTAGATGAGATGGCCCATTCTCTTCGAGAGACCTACCAGGTGGATGTTCATACGATTGCCGTGGATCTCTCTAAGCCTGAAGGAGTTGATACTCTCTGGCAATGGTGCAAGAGAGAACAACTCTGGCCGGACATTCTTATCAATAATGCAGGGAGAGGACTTTTTGGGTGTTTTGAGCATCAGTCGGAAATGGATATTCACCATCTTCTCTATCTGAATATAGAAGCGCTCACCCTTCTCTGTCATCGCTTTGGACCAAAAATGCAGCAGGGGATCATTGTAAATGTGAGCTCCCTTGTTGGTATGATACCCACCCCCTATTTTTCCGTTTATAGTGCCACCAAGAGTTATGTGCTCCACTTTTCAAGGGCTCTCTTTCGAGAGTGGAAACACAAGGGAATCACGGTGATTTGCCTTCTTCCTGGCTATATGCGAACAGGCTTTGATACAGGAGCGGGGATAGGGAATGAACGCTACCTCAAGATTTCTGCCTCTCTTGGGCTTGAGGTGGAGAAGGTGGCTTCGTATGTGCTTCCCCGTATCTTGAAACGGAAGCCTATTATCTATGCGAGTAGTGGAAATAGCTTTTTGGCCTTTCTTCTTGGACTTGTGCCAGCGGGTTGGCGGTCAGGGATAGCCAAACTCTTTTTGAAGCCTTTTGCAGAGCAGAACCCATGAGCCTTTTCTGGTGGTTTTTTTTGGGCTGGCTTGGACAGGGTGCCAGTGTAGCCTTGTGTGTGCTTTTCGGCTTGATAAGCCCCCTGGCTTTTTTGGTTCTGATACTTATCCAGACACTCTGGACGGCTGGATTTTTCTTTTTGTTTCGGTCGGTTTTGAAAGAAGGATCAGGAAAAAAAGAAGGCTGGCTTCGTGAGTTTGATGAAGAGATTTTTGCCTGGAAAAATCTTCTTCGAGAGGCGGCAAGAACCCAGGCTTCTCTTCAAAAAGAACTTGAAAAGTGGCATGAGATTATTGAGGCTCTTCCTTTTCCTGTGATGCTCACCGATACTCATGGGAAACTTTTCTTCACCAATACGGCGTTTCAGAAAAATTTTGAGGCCAAGGGATTTTGCTGGGAGATTCCATCCTATCCTTTGATGAGAGCGTTGGAACATCTTTTGCAACAGGGAGAGGGACAGAGTGAGCCAATTCCTATTCGGGAGAGGTACTATAGCCTTTTTGTTTCCCCCCTGATGGAAAATCGGTTCTTGGTCATGTTTCTTGAGAGGACAGAGGAAATCAAAAGAGAAGAGAGAGAGAAAGAGTTTATTGCCTATGCGGCCCATGAACTCAAAACGCCTCTTACGGCCATTCAAGGGTATTTAGAACTCATGGAGCCTACTCTTACGGAGAAACAGAGAAGAGGCTTTGAGATTATTGCTCAGCATGTTTCCCGTTTAGTGAGGCTTTCTCAGGATCTGCTTTCTCTCAATCGTTTTGAGCTGGGGCCTCTCTCTTTGGAAAAATGCCATGTGAAGGATATCGTGAGAAGGATTCAGGCTATTTTTTCTCCCCGTTTTGAGGAAAAGGGTCTTCGTTTTGCGGTAGAAGTCTCAAAGGATATCCCCCTGATTGAGGCTGATCCTGTGGCCCTTGAGGAGATTCTTGTTAACTTAGTGGAAAATGCTCTTCGTTATACGGATGTCGGTGAGGTGATTCTTTCTGTTTCTGCAAAGGATGGGTGGCTGTCTATGAGCTGTCAGGATACAGGTATCGGGATCGGGGAGAAGGATCTTCCGTACCTTTTTGACAGGTTTTATGTAGTAGATAAATCCCGCTCTCGACAGACAGGGGGAACAGGTCTTGGCTTGGCCATTGTGAAAAGCTTGGTTCTTCGTCATGGGGGGAAAATCTCTGTCCAAAGTGAAAAAGGCAAGGGGAGTACCTTTACCGTCGAACTTCCTCTCGAACAGAAAGAAAAAACCGTTTGAAATAGTTCATATCCTTTGGCGAGGCCACGGTAATTCGAACAAAATGAGGCTCAAAACCAAAGGAACCGAGTGATCGCACGGTTATCCCATGGGATTCTAACCCTTCTAAGAGAGAGTGGTAGGAGGGTCCGAAGTCACAGAAGACAAAATTCCCACCCGCCGGCAGGACAAAAAGCCCCTGTTCCCTCAGAAAAGCCACAAGTTTTTCTCGCTCTCTCTGGATAATCGAAACACTTTTCCAGACCGCTTCTGGATGGGAGAGCCGGTAGAAAGCCCCTTGTTGGGGAAGAAGTCCAAGGTTGAAAGGGAGTCTTGTTTTTTCCATTTCAAGAGCAAGTTCTCTGTGAGAGACTGTATATCCTACCCGAAGAGCCGCCAGTCCAAAAGCCTTGGAGAGGGTGTGCATCACGATGAGATTGGGATAACGGGAAAGAAGAGAAAGTGCGCTCTGTTTCCAGTCAAAAAAGTGCATATAGGCCTCATCAAGAAGCACAAGGGTCTCTTCAGGAAGAGAAGAAAGAAAACGCTCTATAGAACTGAGAGAATGGGTAGTGGAAGTGGGATTGTCTGGATTGGAAAAGACCACAAGCTTGGCCCGAGAGCCACAAACGGCATCCACAAGAGCCTCAAGATTGACAGCAAACTCCTTTCTTGGAACTTCTATGACCTTGGCTCCGGCAAGAAGCGCCCTGGTTTTATAGAGACTGAAACTTTTCTCAGGGATGACGACCGTGTCCCCGGGAGAGAGACAAGAGTTCATCACCATCTGAATAGATTCGCCGGATCCATCCCCAAATACCACCTGATCTTCGGAAATAACAAAGCCGCTCTGAGAGAGAAACTGCACCAGGGCCTCTTTGAGCCTGTGCTGATGGGAATCAGGATAATAGGCAAGAGATGAAGGGGACTGCAGGACTCTCTTGAGATAGCGATTCACCTCGCGGTTATCTATGACGAGGTTTTCGTTTGAGGCTAATTTGAGGGTACGACCTTTTCTTTTAGCCGGGGTTTTGCCCGCCACATAGGGAGAAAGAGACAAAACCTCAGGCCGCAAAAGCTTTTTTAGACGCTCTGGATCCATTGGAGAATCCCTTCAAAGATTTTTTTGCCATCCGTGGAGCCCATTTCCACTTCGCTACTTCGTTCAGGGTGAGGCATCATGCCTAAGACGTTTTTTTGTCTGTTGAGAATACCGGCAATGCTTGCTGTGGACCCATTGGGATTGGTCTCTTCGTTTACCACCCCCTGTTTATCACAGTACTGGAAGGCAATAAGATCATAAGTGAGAGCCTCGTCTAAATCAGCCTGAGGAAGATAATAATTCCCTTCTCCATGAGCGATGGGTATCTGGATTACCTCATCCCTTGCATACTTCATGGTGAAGGGAGAATCGGTGGTGGCTACCTTGAGATACTGTTTTTGACAGAGAAAGTGCTGCGTTTTGTTGTGGAGAAAGGCCCCTTTCAGGAGATGACTCTCTACCAGTATCTGAAAGCCATTGCATATCCCGAGGACAAGTTTGCCCCTATCGGCGTGTTCTTTTACCGCTTTCATCACAGGCGAATAATGGGCAATAGCCCCACTCCGAAGGTAATCCCCGTAGGAAAATCCCCCTGCGAGTATCACCACATCAAGATCAGAAATATCTGTTTCCGTATGCCATACATAACGCACCTCACTCTTGCATACGGATTGAATCACCCAGGAGGTATCCCTATCACAGTTTGTTCCCGGGAAAACGACCACTCCAAATTTCACCGTCTTCATGCCTTTTCTCCCTCTTTTTTAGTTGGTTTCAGGCCATTATACACAAGCCATGCCACAAAGAGAATAGCCCCTCCAATAACGGCATACGTCAGGAGATGATAATACTTTTCGAAGAAGGCTTTTTGCTGATAGAAGAGATAACCCAACACAAAAAGTACCGCGTTCCAGAGTCCGGCCCCTAAGAAAGTATAAAAGAGAAAAGGAACCAGGGGCATTTTCGCAAGACCGGCAGGAACGGAAATGAGTTGTCTTATAGCCGGCACAAAGCGCCCAATAAAAGTGGAGAGATTGCCATATTTGACAAAAAATTTCTCCGCTTTTTCTACATTTTCTCTTGTGATGAGAAGAAAATGGAGCCATCTTGTATCAGCCAAAGCATAGAGAATTGGTCTTCCAATGATAATCGCAAGGACATAGTTGATGAGAGCCCCGGCCAGTGCCCCGAGTGTACCGGAGAGCATGACCCCCCATCCATTCAGTGTCCCTTTGGCGACAAGATAGGCAGCCGGTGGGATAACCACCTCGGAAGGGAAGGGGATAAAGGAACTCTCAATAGTCATCAGAAGAAACACGGACCAGTAATTGATGTGGTCCATATACCAGGAGACAATCTCAGATACCCAGGGCATGCGCACCTCGTGTGTCTATGCTTAGTGGCAATCGCAGGAGTCGTCGTCGCAGTTGCACCCCTCACAACTATCATGGCCCATGAGTTCATCAAAGTCTTCTTTTGTGGCATCTCTCACCTTGAGAATTTTGATCTCATAGACCAGATCCATACCGGCAAGGGGATGGTTGCCGTCAAGAGTGATTGTGGATGGACCAATGGCCACCACACGAAAGATATGATAATGTTCGCCATCCTGGCCGTACACAAACATGCCTTCTTCAAATCGATCAGCCCCTTCTATCTGGGATTTTTCAACCTCAAAGCGAAACTCCGGGTTGTAATCCCCATAGGCCTCTGCGGCAGGAATGGTAACGGTGAGTTCATCACCCTCATTTTTGCCATCAAGGTATTTTTCAAGACCGGGGATGATGAGTCCCTGTCCGTGAATGTAGGCATAATTAGGAGAAGAATCTATCACAACACCCTTTGTATCCTTCAGCGTGTAGGCCATTTCGACGTATTTGTTTTCCTGGATCATATCTCTTACCTCTTCTTTTAAGATAAATTATTGTAAAGGTAGAAAAAAGATGTGTCAATTAAAACAAAGCCTTTTGGAGAAAAATCCCCCTTTTTCTTTTCTTTTTTTCTTAAAAAATGCTATAATATGAGTATGAAAAAGTGGATATGGGTTTTGTTTCTCCTCTGGAATGTGATGGCTGCACTGGATGTTTTGCCCCTTTCGGAGATTCGTCCCGGCATGAAGGGAACGGGGTATTCGGTTTTTTCGGGCTGGGATCCTGTTCCTTTTGAGGTTGAGGTGATAGATGTGATGCAGGGAACGACAGTGGAGGAGACGCTTATTTTAGCCCGTCTCTCAGGCCAGAAGTTAGAACAGAGTGGTGTGGTGGCGGGCATGAGTGGAAGCCCTGTGTATATAGAGGGGAAACTGATAGGGGCTGTGGCTTACGCCTGGTCTTTTTCCAAAGAGGCTCTCTGCGGGATTACCCCTATTCAGGCCATGATAGGAAGAACTTCAGAGAATACCTCCCCCTCTTCAAAACCATCCCAGCCGGGGAAAAACGAAACACCCTCTTTTCTCCCTCACTCTACCTCTGGTCAGAGGGTAGGGAAGCGATAGAAATGTTTTCAAACAAAGTTTCCTTTCCTGTACAGGTTTTCCCCTTGCAGGCAGCGGGAAGCGCGAAAAAGGACGGCCCCAGGGAGATACGTCCAGGGGATGCAGTAGCCATCCACTTGGTGGATGGGGATGTGCGTATCCAGGCCATTGGAACGGTAACCGCTGTTTCCCAGGGTAGTGTCTGGATGTTTGGACACCCCCTTTTTCAGGCCGGGGCATGGGAGGCTCCATTTTCCAGGGCTTATATTTACACGGTCATGCCGGCCTATACCGTGTCCTTCAAATTGGGGACCTCCGGCGAGGAAGTGGGGAGTGTCGTGTATGATGGGGCGTTTGCCGTCGAGGGGAAGATAGGCAAAAAAGCAGACATGATAGAAGTGGTAACGACGCTGACAGAACCGACGAGGACTCAAACCTATCGCTATCGCGTCGTGAGAAGTCCGCTTTATCAAAATTATTTTCTTCTCTCGGGGCTTTTTGCCCTTCTTCAGAATTCACTGGGAGGAGAGGAAAGACATGTCCTTGATGTGTCCGCCAAGGTATCTGTTCTCTACCAGGGCAAAACCAATACGGTTCTCTCTCAGTTTGCCCTTTTTTGGGAAAGAGATGCCACTACCTTCTCCAGGCTTGTGGGTGATCTCTGGGACTTTTTCCAGAACGTGGGGGTATGGGGGGGAGAGACCATTCGTATGGAAAGGGTAGAACTTACCATCAAAAAGTCAATTCCCTCTCGAGTTGGCTTTGTGGAACGGGCCTGGGTTGACAAAGCCGCCTATCAGGTAGGAGAGACCATCAGGGTTTCTCTTCAGATGAGAGACGATCTTTCTCGTGTGTACAGGCAGACCATTCAGATCCCTATTCCTCTCTACCTCAGCAGTGGAAAGTACTCACTTGTTATTGGTGATGTCCAGGGAGTTTCTCGGTATGTAGAGAATGAATCAAAGGTGTTTTCTGATATCCTGAGCTATGAAGAACTTCTTCGTTATTACAGGGCAAAGGAGAGAATTTCCCCCAATCCCTCAGAGCTCTGGTGTGGTCTTTTGATTCCTTCTTCTTCCCTTCGCACAGAGAGGGGAGAATTGCCCGCTTTCCCAAAACGTTACTGGGAGTGGGTAGAAACAGGACCAAATGTGGGTCGGGAGTCAAGGCGTTTTTCGTTTTCTCCTGTGAAGGTAGATCTCCCTTTTCTCCTCTTCTATGATGTCACGGTTCTCTCGGTGACCATTCAGACAAATAACCCAAGGAGTTCCTCATGAGCGAAACAAAACTCTCTGAAAAATTCTGGACAGTTCCCAATGTGTTATCTCTTCTTCGGATTTTTCTTGTCTTTCCGATTCTGTATCTTTTTCGTTTTCCCTCAATGAGAGTCTATGTCTTTCTTCTTACGGTGATAGCTTATGCCACTGATTTTTTAGATGGGATGATTGCCCGTGTGTTTCATTGTCAGAGTCGGGTTGGTACTATCCTTGATCCCATTGGGGATAAGCTTTTAGCCATTACCTTGGCAGCGGTGCTTTATATTCGACAGGAGGTGCCTTTTCTCTTTTTTGCAGTGGTGGCGGCCAGGGATATTATTATCGCGGTGGGGGCTATCTATGCCATCAATATGTACCGATATGTTTTTTTGCCTCTTGTGGTCGGAAAACTCACCACCTTTGTCCTGGGACTTTTTTATTGTAGTATTCTCTTTGAGAAAACCTCCTGGGCAAATACCTTGGCCTGGTTGGGGCCTGTAAATCACTCTCTCATGATAGGGGTTATAGGGCTTCTTCTCTTTTCCGGGTTGGCCTATGTGGTGAATTATATTCGGTATTTTGTGGAATCGAAAAAATCATCATAAGGGAGTAGCGATGAAGTATGTCGTATTTCTTCTTGACGGTATGGCTGATGAGGTGCTTCCTGAATTGGGGGGAATGACGCCGTTAGAATATGCGCGCACCCCTGTGATTGACGAGTTGGCGAGACAAGCCGAATTTGGTACCTTTCTCACCCTTCCTGAGGGGTTTCCCACCTCATCGGATGTGGCCAATATGTCTGTGCTTGGCTGGGATCTTGCCAGAAGTTATACGGGGCGTGGGCCTATTGAGAGTTATGGGATGGGGATTCCTTTAGATGAAGAGACCATAGCCTTTCGCCTGAATCTGATCACGGTCAAGGATGGGATACTGGAGGATTATTCGGCCGGTCATATTGAGGATGAGGATGCCACTGAGATTATCGCCTTTCTTCAGAAAGAATTGGGCAGTGAAAAGATACAGTTTCAGAAAGGGGTGAGTTATCGCCATATCCTCTATTTCAAGGGAAAGGAGTTTTCTGCTGATATTCTCTATGAGAAACCGGATTCTTCTCATGGGATGAGGTGGCAGGAGATTCTTCCTCGGGCAAAAAATGAAAGGGCGAAGTACACAGAAGAGATTCTTCTTTCTCTGATTCACAGGTCTTTTGAGATTCTTGCCGACCACCCGGTGAATAAACGCCGGCGGGCGCAGGGCAAAAATGAAGCCAACCTTATCTGGCCATGGTCCGGGGGAGGAAAACCTGATGTGCCTTCTTTTGAGGAAATGTATGGCAAAAAGGGAGCCATGGTGGCGGCTGTGGATGTGATCCTTGGACTGGGACGGTTGGGGAAGATGACGGTTTGCCGCCCGGAGGGGGCTACGGGATGGATAGATACCAACTATGAAAACAAGGCAAAAGCCGCTGTGGAGCTTTTGAAAACCCATGATTTTGTCTATCTCCATCTTGAGGCTATTGATGAATGTGGGCATCTTGGAGACCTTGAACTCAAGATAAAAGCCATCGAAGAGGCTGATGCGAGACTTTTGGGTACTTTCCTCCGAGTTTATCAAAAGGAATTTGGCAGTGAACCGTGGCGAGGGCTTCTTTTGCCCGATCATCCTGTTCCTGTGAAACTGCGAAAACATACAAGGACCCCTGTGCCATTTATGATATGGGGAGAAAACATCCAGCCCAACCCTGTGATGAAACAATACAGTGAACGAACCGCTCCTCAGGGGAAATACGTTGGCCTCAAAGGAAACGAATTGATGAAACTTCTCTTTGGATAAGAAAAATACCAAGGAAGGCGGAGGTGCAAAATTTCGAGTTAAGGAGGAGATATGAAAACGCCTTCCCATCTTCGGTGCGAGGTTAACTTTGTTGAGCGTCTTGAGAAGACCCTCAAAGAAAACTGGGATCGTATGGCTGTTTCGGATTATGGAGGAAAAACAGCCTATACCTATGGAGAATGCGCTCGTATGTTTTTGGCTATTCACCACTTTTTTGCTGATTGTCGTCTCAAAAAAGGGGAGAGAGTGGCCATTCTCGGGAGAAATGCCGCCAATTGGGCAGTGAGTTACCTTGCCACTATTTCCTATGGGGCAGTCACTGTTCCCCTTCTTCCCGATTTTCATCCAGAGGATATTGTCCACCTTTTGAATCATTCGGAGAGTAAAGTCCTCTTTGTGTTGCCTTCCCTTTTTGAGGGGATCGATACCGAAAGCCTTTCCTCTCTCGAAGTAGCTGTTTCCCTTCTTGACATGGAGATTCTTTGGCAGAAGAAAGAGAAAAAAATCACCTCTATCCCACAGCACTATTCCCAGCTCAGTCTGAGAAAAGAATCCTTTGCTCTCCCCAAAGTAGGTACCCATGAATGGGCTTCTTTGGTCTATACCTCGGGAACCACGGGCTTCTCCAAGGGGGTTTGTCTTTCCTGCTCTAACCTGATGTCCAATATTGTCTATGCCCAGGACACGATGCCTCTTTTTGCTGGAGAGACCATCCTTTCCTTTTTGCCCATTGCCCACTCTTTTGGCTGTGCTTTTGAGTTTCTTTTTCCTTTCTTTACGGGATGTCATATCCATTTTCTTTCCAAAACCCCAACCCCTACCGTTCTCCTTGAAGCCTTTGCGCGGGTGAGACCATCGCTTATCCTTTCTGTTCCCCTCATCATTGAAAAAATGTACTATAAAAAAATCAAGCCTTCTCTTGAAAAGGCGATTGTCAAAATTCTTCGGGCTTTGCCAGGGGTGAATCGCACCATCAAAAAGAAAATCAGAAACCAGTTAGTGGCAGCCTTTGGAGGGAACTTTCGAGAGGTGGTTATTGGAGGGGCGGCCTTCAGTCAGGAGGTTGAGGATTTTCTCCGGAGTATTGAATTTCCCTTTACCGTAGGGTATGGGATGACAGAGTGTGCCCCTCTTATTTCCTATAGCCGCTGGACGGAGTATGCCCCCCGATCGGTTGGTCGTGTGGTGGATAGAATGGAGGTGAAGATTGTTCCTCTCCACGAGGGAGATACCAGCGGAGAGATCCTTGTCCGTGGGGCCAATGTTATGTCAGGCTACTACAAAAATCCTGAAGCAACAAAAGAGACCATAGACAGAGATGGGTGGCTTCATACCGGGGATATGGGCTATATGGACAAAAATGGCTTTCTCTATATCAATGGACGATGCAAGACCATGCTCCTTGGCCCCTCAGGACAGAATATCTATCCCGAAGAGATTGAAGCTAAGCTCAATGTGATGCCGTATGTTCAGGAATCCCTTGTGGTCTCTCGCGATCACCAGCTTGTCGGCCTTGTGTACCCTGATATGGAACGGGTGGACAGGGAAAAACTCTCTGAATCCCAGCTGAGAGAGATCATGGAACAGAATCGAAAAACGCTCAATGAAAAACTTCCCGCCTATGCGAAGGTGGTGCGGATAGAAATCATGCCCGAAGAGTTTGAGAAAACCCCCAAGAAGAGTATCAAGAGATTTTTGTATTCGTAGGAGAAAACATTCTTTTGATCTCAAAGGCGTTTCCTGAAAGGAAACGCCTTTTTCTTTTGGTTTTTTCATATTTCGAGACCTTTGCACGAATGTGCGAAGGTCTCAAAAAAGTGGTAAAAAACAAAAAATAGTATAAAAATGTTCCTTAACGTAATAAATAAAACTATTCCTTTGAACAAAAAAAGACAAATAAGCCCTTGTAAATGGAAAAAACGGGGTTTCAGGGGCGTAGCCCCTGACCCAGATAGGGGAAGAAAACACCCGTGCAAGGGTCTCATTTCTGAATTAAAAACCAACCCGTGGCTTGTCTTTTCTCCTGTTTTTTATTCCAAAATTTAATAAATTATAACAAAATAAAATTTTATATAATAAAAAAGCCATGAAAAGAAAAATTTTTTGAAAAAGGCTCTCCGAAAAAAATCCATTTTCACACCAGATTGTTGAAAAGGTTATTTAAGTTAAAAATAAATACTTCTTTTCTATTTTCAAAATTCCTGCTTTTTTCATTTCACTTTTCTTATCAAAAAATATTTTTTCTAAAAATAGGACAAAAATCAAATTTTCACAAGTTATTCAAAAGCAAAGAGTTATAAAAAAAGCCTTTCTTTCATTACCACGCTTATTTTGTTTTTCTATGCTCAGCACTCCTTATATAGATAAACAAGGAAAATTTTTCTCACTCATTTTACGGCTATTTTTCTGGTTTAACAAGAGAAAAAAGTGAAAAAAACTTCTTTATTAAGTGAAAAAAGAAACCTTTTTGTAAAAAACGCAAAGAAAATAAAGATTTTCAAAAAACAAAATATATTATCTTAGCCCTTACGGTAGAGGGTAGGTAAAAACTTATTTAAGTGTAAAAAAACTTTTTTATTAAAAATAAGATATCTCAGAAATAAAAAATTTTTCTTTTAATTTTAAAACTACGAAAAAAACGTTTTAAGTGTATGAAAAAAAAGAAAATACCTTTTTTGCATACCGGGCATAATTTTTGTTTATAGAGTGGGAAAAAGTGTATAACAAAAGGAGGAAAAGGATATGCAGGTTTGTAAACGATGGCTAATTCAGCAAATAGTGAATCTAACTAATGGGCATATACAAAGTGGGCATAAAAAGTATTATATAGCTGAGAGTGTTTTTTAAAATTAAAAATGTATAGTAAACAATAGGAGGCGAATTATGAGGATAAAGGATAGCCCCATGCTGAGAAGAACACAAATGAACCGCAGTCCACCAACCCTCTCTTGGATTCAAGGGTTGGCAGAAGGTCGGACCCACGGGTCCATGGTGTTGTTAAAAAAGATAGAAAGAAAAGGAGGAAGCTATGAAAGAGCTTATTATTCCTTTTGAGATTGATGGATTTTCTGGTGAAAGAACAGGCAATCACAGAGGATATAGTTATCTTACCCCTTTTTACCAGTTGCCCTTGCCATTCCCTCAGGCGGAATTGCCAGTAGAGGATGGAGAAAAACAAGCCAAGGAGTTTCTTATGCAGAAGAACTTTTTTGAAGAGAGTGATTCTTCAACTATCCAAACACCTGAAACCCCAACCAAAAAAGGGCGCCGCTCTCGAAAAACAAAGCTTTTGGTGGATAAAATCTCTGTTTATCTTGTCGATCTTGTTCAGCAGTATACGGTGAAAGATGGTGAAACGGTTATTTTCTCACCTCCTCAGCCTCGAGAACCAATGGCTACACCAAAAGAACTTCTGTATCCTGAATTTCCTCGGCTTTTAGCCCAATTCAAAAATGCTGAGAAAAAACGAAAAAAGCTTCAAAAGTGGGGTGTGAAAACCATCCACACAAGAACCAACGTCTCACCTTCTGTGACGGCTATTTTCTATGGCCCTCCGGGAACAGGAAAAAGCATGCTGATAGAAGCCTTGGCCTACGCCTGTGAAGCCCATATTCTCGAGGTAAAAGCAAGCGATATCTTCCACCGATGGGTGGGAGAAACCCCCAAGAACATTCAGAGGCTTTTTGACTATTACCAAGACTTGTTTAATGTTTACAACCTTTTTGGCCAAAAAGTCTTTTTGGTTATCAACGAAGCCGACCAACTTCTCAGTGTACGACGCGCTGTTGTTCACACCTGGGATCAGGAGTCCAATAGCGTTCAGGATTTACTGCTTCAGCAATTGGAGAGTTTTCGAGGATACTTTTTGGTCACCACAAACCTTGTGGACAACATTGATTTCGCCTTCTGGCGTCGCTTTCTTGTCAAACAAGAGATAAACCTCCCAGATAGGGAGGCAAGAAAACAATTGTGGTACTTCTATTTTCCTCGTTCTAAATATATTGATGATTCTGTGAATGTGGATGAGCTTGTTTCTTTTGAGCTCAGCCCTGGGCAGATTGCCAATATTGTAGAAGTTGCTTGCTTGCGGGCTATAGACGAAAACAGAAAACTCTCCCAAATGGACTTATTGTACTTTATCCAAAAAGAACTGCTCCTTACTACCAGAAAAACAAAGAATATAGGATTCTAAGGAGGAACCTATGAAAACAAAAACAGAAAATTTCAAAGGACAAAAGGAGGTATCTATGATTCCCTATTTCACAACGACTACCTTAGCTATTGGTAGTCCGGTTTCCCCTGTAACCAAAAAACAGGGATGGTTCAAAAAGGTGTTGCAGGCCATGAAGCCTTCAAGGCTTTTTGGGCGCTTCTTGCTCAAAACAATGAACTTATTACTTGAGTCGCCTGAATTCCGAGAGAGTCTAAAAAGAGAGGTAGCTCTTATCTGGCCGCCAGTATCCACTCATCCCACGCTCAATGAGACTATCCCGTGGCCAACGATCCCACCAGAGGATATTGACTTGGAAGAAGACGGATTTTCTCTTGCTTATTCTTCTGCGAATGTTTATAGGTGGTATTCTCAAAAAACTCTGATCCTCTCGGAGTATCTCAAGGAAGAGAGAAAAGAGGAAGAGTTTGATGAGAGTTATTGGAATGATCATGAAGATACAGATGAGGATGAAGACATAACCAACGAAGAGGATACGTACGATGATGAAGATGAGACAGACAATGATACTATTGAGAACGAAAGCCAAAAAGATTTTTCCTTAGCTACAACGACTATAAACACCACGGATATGGATATTTTTGGTAGTCCAAACCCACCTTCTGATTCTGAAGATCAAATCAATGTTGAAGAGTTATATGCCATTGTTCAACCCAAAGTCAAGTGGGATGATGTGATTATCAATGAAGAGGAGAAGGATCAAATTCTTGAAGCTTTTGACTATGAGAGTATTGCTCCCGATCTTCGCCAATGGGGGATTAAGCCTAATTTAAGTATGGATCTTTGTCAGAGTGTTAAAATTCTACTATATGGTCCTTCAGGTACCGGCAAAACCCTTTTGGCTGAGGCCATTGCCTCTTATTTAAATGCAGAAATTTTTATTCTCAAAATAGAACAACTCTTTAATAAATATGTGGGCGGAACTGAAAAGAGGGTGGAGGCTGTTTTTGACAAATATTATCAACTTCTCAAGCAAGCAAAAGAACAGAATAAAAAAATTATCTTTTTTATAAACGAAGCCGACCAACTTTTCTCTGTCCGAACAGATATAGACAGATCTATAGACAAGTTTTACAACGAAATCCAAAATATGCTTCTTGAGAAATTGGAGAACTTTGAGGGTATTCTTGTAGCTACCACAAACCTTCTTCAGAATTTTGACCAAGCCTGGCACAGACGATTTACTCATATTATTAAAATTGACATACCTGACGCAAACAATCGAAAACTCATATGGAAAAAACACTTGGCGCAAGCCCCCCTTGCGAAAGACGTTGATCTTGAAAATATAGCCGAAAAATATTCTCTCACCGGTGGCCAGATTGCTAATATCGTATTCAAAGCTGCCTCACGAGCTGCCCACCGCCAACAAAAGATTATTACCCACGATGATCTACGCTTTTTTATTGAGGAGACCTTGAAGGCAATTCGGCAGGCTACCGATCACCGTCCCATGGGCTTTCATACCTCGCCCTACCTTCCTCTTCGTGATAACCCCATAAACCAAAAACTATCTGATTCAGCAAAGTAACTTCTTTTTCGTCAAGGCTGTCCTTTTAAGGACAGCCTTTTTTCTTCTAAAAAAATTTTTTAAAAATTTTCTTTTTTCTCTTAAATTCTTCGTCATTTTTTCCGATAAACCGCAGGGGGAGGGCGAGATGATATAGCTTCATTGCGGCATAACCTTCTATGTTGGGGGGAATTCTCTTTTCAGCCAAAAAGTTTCAGTGAAACCTTTTTCTTTTTTGTCTTTTTCCCTATGGAGAAGGACAAAAACCTTCTTTACTGAAAAATTGAGAGCACCTAACCGTTAGGGGGGAAGATGCTTACTCTCTTTCTTTCCTTTACTTCTCCACCTTATTTTCTGTGAAAAATAAGAAAAATTTTTTTATAAAAAATAAGGAAAAATACAAAATAAAAGCGTATATATTGTAATAGACTCTCTTGATAAAATTCTTGAAAAGAAAAAAAGAAAAAAATTTGAAAAATTTTTGGTAACGTTTTTTTCAGGAGACCTGCAGTGGGAAGATGAGGAAAAGCAAAAAAAGTTCCTCCCTGGCCGATAATAGGACACAAGGAGGAACCCATGCGTAAAGAATTCACCTTCACTTTGACTATCGACTACCCTGACACAAAACTTGAGACGTTAGTGGTGGTTTTTCTCCAGGCCATCAAAGGAGTGTTTGAGTCATTTGTTCATCAGATTTCTGTAGAAGTGGCAGAAAAAGAAATAAAAGAAGGTCGTATCACCTGTACATGCGGAGAAAAACATCACTTCATATGGAAAACAAAGCATGGAAAAAACACTGTTTTTGTTCTGATGCCCTTTGGAAAGATCACTCTTCCTCAGCTCCAAATTCAATGCAAAAAGTGTGGAAGAAAACTTTTTCTCACAAGATCTCTTCTTGGTGTAGAAAAGCGAAAAAGGCAAATCCTGAAAGATATCTACAGAGTGGCTTTAGCCGGGGCTCTTACCACCTATCGAGTGGCCGCTCGTATTCTTTCCTTCACAGGGTATAAAATAGGTCTTAGCACCCTCTGGAAAAACCTTCAAAATATTGGGAGAAAGATACATTTCAGTATCTCAGAAAAAGAAAAACCCTGTGGAGAAGCCGATGGGACGGGTATTCCTGTTCAGGGCAAGAAAAAAGGAGAAGAAGCTAAAATTCTTTTGCAGGAGAGGCAACAAGCCTCCCCATTGACAGGAAAAAATACAAGAATAGCAGGCCTTCTTGTGGATAATTACCATGCAGGTTGGGACAAACTTCTTAAGCCCATTCAAGAAAAACACTCTTTTTCTCGGTTTTTTCTTGTTGTCGATGGAGATACAGGGATTAACCAGGGCAAACATCCCGGTATCGTTTTTCAACGATGTTTGTGGCATGTAAGTTATCAATTGAAGTATTTTCTTCGTCTTGATAGAGTGAGATATCGTTCTTCTGAGTGGACAAATATTGTCGCTGAAACAGGGAAAGCCTGTTTCTTGGGGTACAAAAATGACTGGCAAACAAGACTTGGTTATCAAAGCGAGCGCAGACAGCATATTCAGAATCTTCTTGACTTATTTCACGAAAAAGGGCGCAAACATTGTTTTTATTATCTTCTTCGTGCTCAAAAAGACATGTTCGCCTGTGACAGTGAAGATGGTTTGCCAAGAACAACCTCAAGGGCAGAACGGCTGATGCGAACCATAAACCAGAGAATGGATGTGGGGGTATGGAAAAGAGAAGGGGCAACCAATGTTCTTGCTGTGCGTTTGCATTACTACTATAATCGTGATGAGGCTATCGATGGTGTCTACTGGCAGGATGTGATATAAAACATAGGGATGGTACGTACTTATTGCCCTGTTTTATGGCCTAAAAAGGGTACTTTCCCCAGAAAAAACTTGTTTATCTAAAATGTTCCCTGTATACTACAGTTGACAAAAATCTTTTGAGCCAGGGGTAACTTCTTTATCCTTTTCTCTCTCTTTCAGGTCTCCTGTTGGAAACGTAATCAAATTTTTGTTGAGTTATTATCTTTTTTATACATATAAGAAGTACAAGAAAAAAAGAAAAAAGGAGGGGATAGCGAAAGGATTCTTACATGAACGCAAAACTTCACAAAAGGGAAAGACTTTGTCAGATTTCTCTCTGACAAAGTCTCGGTGTCGTCTTTGACACTCTCCTGTGTGGCCCCAAAAAACACAAGGAGGTTTTCCTTGAAAAAGCCACAACAAAAAATGATGTGGTGGTCTATTTCCGTTCTTCTTTTTCAGGTGATTCATTTCACCTTCTCTTTCTTTTTTGCCTGCTCTTTCCTCTCTTTCCTTATTTTACGCGTTCGTGTTCCTCCGCCGTGTTAATGGCTATGTATTCCCCTTCGTAGGGGAATTGGACCGTCTTCTCACGTGTTGACTTGTTGTGTGTCATTTGTAGGAAAAAGGTGTTTTGGGTTCTTCTGAAAATCCTTTGTGGTTTTCAGAAGAAGAGGTGTCGGATTTCTTCCTAAAAAGGCCAGAAAAAAAATGGCCTTTTGGGGAAATCTTTTGACATGTACCGAAAACCAAACACAAAAGGAGGCTTGTATGCAGAGCCCTCTCGAGTTTTTTATTGGATTCCCCCCAGAGCCAGAAAAGGCTCTGGGGTAGTGAAAAAACACCTAAGGAGGACCCCTATGACCAGAAGAAAAAGGCTTTCTTCTCTTCAGATGAGTGAAAGGATCAACAAGGCAAAATACAATCTCATTGTCAAGGATCCCTTCTTTTCTATGTATTTGTCTTTCTTGGAATTAAAGGAATCCGACGATATTGAAACCTTTGCCACCGACGGAAGAAGGATTTATTACAATAGAGAGTTTGGTTCCAGACTTACCCTTGCTGAGATAGAGGGGGTGCTTGCCCATGAGGTTTTGCATGTGGCTTTTCAGCATCCTCAGAGAATGCAGGATCGTCAGCCTCTTCTCTGGAATATAGCCTGCGATATGGTGATTAATGGTTTACTTCAAAAACATGGCTATACGCTTCCAGAGGAAGGAACCTTCGATCCCCAGAAGAGAGATGCTTCAGCCGAAGAGATATACGAACAGGAAAGAAAAAAGTTGATTGAAAGATGGAAAAGACAAAAAAAGTTTGGTTCTTTTGATGATTTTGTAAAGGATTGGGAAAAAAAGGTTATCAATATTGGAGAAATCCTTCGTCCAGAAGACGGTATTGACCCAAAGGAGTTGGGAATTCCACCCCTTCATGAGAGAGATGATGCCCCTTTAGGAAAATCTTTTGGAATGGATCCTTTGGAAAAAATGCGAGACGTTGAGGAAGAAGAAATTTTACCCACACCCTCACCCTCATGGCAAACTATTCTTCGAAATGCTCTCCAACTGGTAAGGGGAAAAGATACCTATACTTATCATAAACTTCACAAAGCCTACCTTCCTCATCGAATTATTATTCCTACGGCAAGTGGTTATAGAGTGCCATCCGTATTTGTTTCGATTGACACCTCCGGGAGTATAGGACGAAGAGACTTGAAAACCTTCTTGAATGAACTGGAAAACCTTCTCAAAAAGATAGTGGATAAGGTGTGTGTTCTTTGGCATGATGCCGACGTATACCCTGAGGAAAAACCCGTAACCACCCTCTCTCAGGCCAAAAGACTTCGACCAAGGGGCGGAGGAGGGACAAACTTTTGTCCTGTGTTTGAGTATGTCAATAAACAAAAAACTTCCAAAAAAATCCTCATCCTCTTTACTGATGGGATAGGAGAAATGCCAGAAAAAGCCCCTCCCTATCCTGTAATTTGGGTATCGACCGAGAGAAAGGATTTCCCGTTTGGGAAAGTGGTGCCATTTCATATAGGAAGATAATGAAAGAAAAAGGAGGTCCCTATGTCCAAGAAAAATGCCTACGTCGTTCTTCCCGCAGGTACTTCTTCCCAGAGAGGGAGAAAAGTCTCCCCCAAAAACACTTCTTCCAGTGGACAAAATACAACCATAAGGAGGAATACCATGCCTCACAAACAGAACAAAATTCCATTTGAGAGAAGTATGCCGGTGGTGAAAGCCTCAGAACTCCTTGGCTACATAGAATATTTCTACCCCACGATGCCCCTCTTTCTGTGGGGAAAACCAGGCATAGGAAAATCTTCTATAGTGAAACAGTTTGCTCAGAAAAAAGGTTTGCCCCTTCTGGATATTCGAGCCTCATTGATGGATCCGACGGATCTCAAGGGGATACCAACGTATGATAAGGATGAAAAACATACGGTATGGTTGCCAAATGACTTTTGGCCAAGAGAGGGGACACAGGGTATTCTCTTTCTTGATGAACTGAATCGGGCACCTGAGTCCGTCCAAAACGCCCTGTTGCAACTCATCTTGGATAGAAGACTACTCAACTATCAACTCCCAGAAGGGTGGTATATCATAGCCGCAGGAAATAGTGAAGATGATGATATAGGAGTGTCAAACCTGAGTTATGCCTTTGCTAACCGCTTTGCCCATCTACGACTTCAAGCCGACATCCACTCGTGGCTTGCCTGGGCAGCAGACAATGGTATTCACCCCGCTATTTGTAATTATCTCGAACTTTCTCCCCAAAACCTGTGTACGCTTGATATGATAATAAAGGAGAATAATTCTTCCACCTACGTTTTTGCCACTCCTCGTAGTTGGGAAAATTTCTCAAAACAATTGTATGCCATTGAGGAAGCATTTTCCTCCAAAGATGAGGCAGAGACGTCCATCCTTGTTATAGGAGGAGCATTGATTGGGGCAGTGGTGACAGATTTTCTTCATTTCTACAAGCAGCAGGAAGAGTTTGTGAATATAGAGGCCATCCAAAAGAATCCCCAAAACTACCCATTGCCAAGACAAATCTCCTATTTGCACAAGTTGATACCCTACTTTGCAGAGAAGACCAACGAAATGAATGCAGAAGCATTGTTAACGTATATCTTGAGATTTCCTCAAGAGCTTCAAATGCTCTACCTCAAGACAGCCTCCGAGAAAATAGATATCATAAAACAAACGGAAGCAGGCAAAAAACTTCTCGAAATTCACGAGAAGTATATCCTCCAACTGGGGGAAGGGACAGGCTCTTCTTTTGACAGGGTTCAAAAAACAGGAGGGAGGAGAAGATAATATGAGGACAGCAAAAGAAATATTCGTTTTGTTAGAAGGGGCTATAGCCAAAGGGGAACTTGAGACGTTTCTCTCTGAGTACCCTGATCAAGAACTCATCCTGCGATTGGCAGACGGAGAGAGAACTCAACAAATGGTGAATGATGCGCTCGTCCTTGCTTTTTTCTTGGGGCAAAGAAACGCAATGGAGCAACTCATCACGGAGTATAAGGCTGATCCTCATTGCCTTTTGACACCCATTCTTTCGTTCATCTCTTGCCCTTTTGGGGATCAGGATGTCCAGTGGCTTACCACCACATTTGAAACCACTCAAGATCCACGCTCTCCATCTCTTCGCTTGAGACTTCTTCTTGTTCGCTATATGATTTCCTTGGGGGCTTCGTTGAATCATTTGTTCTTAGACCACTCCGGGAGAAAAGCGACAGCCATTCTCAAAATCTTGTCTTCTCCTTATGCAAAACTGATCTTTTATCTTCCTCCTGATACGTTTGATCCTCTGGAAGTGGGCTTTTCAGAAGAAGGCCAACCAATTACGCTTCTGGATGTGGTATTGGACAAAAATCTCTATGCCTTTCTTCCTTTTTTGCCTCGAATTGGGTATGAGTACACCCGTTTAACCAAGCAAACGCAAGAGGGTATTCTTTTTTATCTTTTACAAATTCCAGAGATAAATATCGACGATAGACGATTGAGAGAAGGGAATGAAGTGATCTTTTTCAACAGGAGATACCGTCACCTGAGAAAAAGGTTGGGTGAAGAGAAAATGTCAACTCGTCCTCTGGAAAGAGCCATCCTTCGTCTTTTTCATAGCTATCCACATCTTATTCAATCCAAGGGATATCGACAAAAACTTCTTGAAGAAGTATCGAGACGTCCCCTTCCTCAGTTAGCCCTTTTCCTTCTTCACCAAGAAGGGGATTCGACATATATTCAAAATAACCTCTTTTCTCTTTTGTTGTCTTCTATTGCCATGCGAGAGGTTTCTCTCGTAGAGGATCTTATAGACAGAATGTCCGAATTCTCTCAAGAAGAAACCTTTTTTCTTGTTGAAGTAGCCATTCTCTTTTATGAGGAAAATGTTTTCTCCCTTGTGATGAAGAGAATTCCTTTTCTTCCTGAGTGGCGACATTCTCTTCTGAGAGCCCTGAACTACCTAAGCGATATCATAGAAGAAGACCATGAGATGGAGATCACGCACAAGGTAAAAGAGACACTTTCCGCCCTTCTTGTAACCCTCCAGGAAAAGGGTTTGGATATCAATGACCTGTGGGATAGATTTCGCTACGATGATCTCTATGAGTCTTCGTGGCATCACGTGGTGAGTCTTCTCTATACCCTCGGAGAATACAAGAGGGCAAAAGAGTTTTTCTCTTTTGTGGTTGGATTTTTGAGACCACACGAGATCTCAAAAGTGGTTGCCTCCTTTTTTGGTATGGGAGCCTATGATATTCTTGACATAATTTTTGATGCGACTTTGTATCCTGAGAAGAGATTTTTTTCCTATATGATGCGAGGAATCGATGAAGACATAAACTTCTACGAAATCATTGCTAAACAGGCTGACGAGAGAATCAAAGACCCCTCTTTGACAGAAAAGTTTGTCCGCTGGGTCAATACCCTTGCCCCTCTTTTGCCAAAAGAAAAAAAGAAAGAACTATTCACCACAATGCTCATACACGAAAAAAATGGTGACCTTGCTTTGGCATCTTTTGACCCATCGTTTCTTTCCCGGTTATTTAGCTCTCATGATATTCCCTCTTTTTTATATGCTTTGCAGATAGCCCATGAGCCTCTGATAGCAACCATGAAAAAGTATAACGCGGATAACTTTGAAATGGGAAGTGGAATTCTTTTTTATCAAAAGTTCTTTCCGCACTTTTTGGAGAGCCAAAAACACCAGATTTTGAATAACCAACAATACCTGAGTGAAGAACCTTTCCGTAAGGTTTGGAGAAAATACTTCCCCCTCTTTTCACTTCAACTTATTGGATGGCTTTTGGAAAATTATCCCCATATTCTTTTCAACCCCTCTATCCAAGAAACAGAAACCTTTTTCCTTGTGAATATGACACCGGATATTATCTTGCAATGGACACCAGCTTCTTTGGACTTTTTCTCTCAGGTAAGGGAAACAGCCACCATCCTCTTGAAATTCTGGGATGAGATTTTGTTTTTGGTGCTGATGAGATACCCTTCTCTAGCCCCAAAACTTGCCCGTGTGTTCCCTCATCCACGACTTGAGGTTTTTCGAAAAGAAACCCTCTCCACTCCTTGCCCTGGAGGCCGTCGTATGCAAACCCTCTGGAAGGCTTGGGGATGGGATGAGCGATGCTTTTTTGTCGCTGTTCAGTATGAGGACAGGGATTTTCTTCAATTTTGGATGGAAAAGGCAGATTATAGCGAGATAGGGCACAAGGGCCCTCGATATAAAGAAAAACTGATCAGAAAAGCCGTTTTCTGGGCTACCCTCGAGAAGAAAAATACCTCGCTTGCTTTCTTGTTGGACTTCATCCCTGAGAAGGAATTGTTCTTTGATACGATGAAACCTTATGATCCCCGTATGCGAGGGATTGTGAAGTGTTTTTTAGAAGAAGCCCCTCCTCGTTTGGCCAAGCGACACCAGATTTCTCTCTTCTCCCTTGCCTTGCTAGCCAAAAATGAGACAGCTGCCCACCTCATTGCCCAAAGAGGAGGGAAACTCTTTCTTGAAGATAGTGAGGGAGAATCACCGATAGCCTACGCGGTGATGGGAAGTTCTCAACAGGCGCACGAAAATATCACCTTACTCCGAATGATATTTGCTCCCACCGTTGGTTGGTGGTACCTCTATGAACATAAAAAACCCTTTTCTGATCAGGAAAAGATACACTTCTCGGGTTCATGGTTTGTCAAGGAGATGCAAGATCTCTTCCATCGATTGGACTGGGTGCAAAAACAAGGGGTACCCATTGGGAAGAATTCAGCGACTTCTGCTCTTGTTTGTGCCATAGCCTCACAAAGTATTTCCTTTGCTTCTCCCACTTTATTTGTTTTAGACTCCTATTATTATAGACATTCACGAGGTTCTTTTATATCAAGTGGTAAGTATTTTTCTTCTGAAGTTGTGATAGGAACAAAA
This sequence comes from Longinema margulisiae, assembly GCF_025266855.1. Lineage (GTDB taxonomy): Bacteria > Spirochaetota > Brevinematia > Brevinematales > Thermospiraceae > Thermospira. The sequence goes on along the minus strand of NZ_CP053071.1, from coordinate 914,894 downwards.
GTGATTTTCTCCTATCTTCGGAGACATGGGGCTTCTTTTACAGACCCTAAGAGAACAAAAGAAACCCCTATGCAGAGCCTTTTGTTGTGGGCACTTCAATCAGCAAGCGCAAAGAAGTTTTCAGGCTTTTTCTTTTTTGTTTTTTCGTTTCTTTGCTCTGAAGGGGCTAGTCCACGTGAAACAATAACTCTTTCTCAAAACAATGGGCAGGAAATACTCAATGTATGGGATATTCTTGTGGAAGAAAATCTACAGGAATGGTTGACCTTTGTGTATAAGTATGGAGTGGTGAGAGGAATATCATCATAAAATATCTCAAAAGGAGGAAAGTATGAGAGAACAAATCCACGACTTTATCCAAAAATCCCCCACAAACGAGAAACGCAGGCAAAACCTGATCTTGGAGCTACAAAAGAGAAACCTTCACGTGGAACATGAACTCATAGCCGATGTCCACAATGTTTTTGTTTGGGGGAAAAGCCATCTATGGCTTTCCGCTCATTACGACACGATTGATCCTCTCCATAGTTATATAGATAATACCACGGGAGTTTTTCTTGCTATGGAACTCAAAACTCAACTCCCAGAAATCAATGTCATGTTTTTTGACAAAGAAGAACCACCCTTCCTTGGAAAGGGGGCAAGCCTTACTCAGGTGATAGATACTCATAATATTGTGTTTAACCTTGATGTGGTGGGAATTGGGGATGCCATTATTTATGATGCTCAGAGAGAAATAGAGGAACTGAATCGTTGGGGGCTTGTCTGGATGCGTACCCCTCCCTGCGATACCCAATCCCTTTGGAGAAGGGGTATTGAGGCTATCACAATCTCCAACGCTGAGAAAAGTCCACGAGGGGGTATCAATTGTGAAAAATGGAGATATTGTCATTCGTCTTATGATACTCTGGATATGATTAGCGACTCTTCTATAGAAAAAACAAAAGAAGTTCTTTTGGCCGTCTTGAAGGAAAAGTGGTTGCACAAAAGAAAATAGTCAAAAAAGTATGTTTTCTTTTTGGCTGAGAAGACTTTTTTCTAAAAAAGGGGTAGGTGTAAACCTACCCCTTTAGGCTTATTCGAAAAAGGAAACAGGCGTGTATTCACCCTCTTTGCCATTGATAGCCATACGAACGGGATTCCCATCTGTTTTGAAAACCAATCGTTCATAGACGGTGTTCATGATTTCAGGGTCTTCCATGTCTATTCCGGGTAATGTGATGATATCCCCTTTCTTTACATCCAGAGGACACCCATTCAACACATGGGAAACCACAATCTGATGATCTACCATCTCCACTTGTATCCGAAACGAATGGGTAGGATTCGTGGGGAAAATTTGAGGCTTTGTGGATTCTTTGAGGAAAAGCTTTTTGTTTTCCTTGTCCCAGAGGCATTCATACTTTTCTAAAAAACTTGCTCCGAGAATATGGAGTCCTGGGTCTCCAAAGTTTTTCGGTAGCCCAGTGAATACCTCACCATAAAAATGTCCATCTATTTCAAGCCCCATCATGGCATAATTGATATGGAGATCACGACCAACAGAGGGCATGATAAATTCGGCAGAACGAGGTCCATGATAATTCTGGTGGGAAAAATTCATACACGCAAAAGATCCGGTATCAATAGCAATCCTTCTTTGCTCTCCTCCCTCTTTGAAAGAAGCCATGGCACCAAAAGGAATAGAGGAAGTGGCGTCAAAAGAGGAGACATTGAAACGCACTTCTCTTCCTCTTCCGTGAAGCAGAATATTCTCAAAAAGATCAAAAAACTCTCTCCCCAAGAAACCTACAATAGGTATGCCAAAAAAACGACTTGCAAGACGAAGATCAACCAACCATGAAGAATTAAGCGACAGAGAAAAATCTACTTCTGCTCCAATGTCATCTGAGGTGATACGAGAAAACTCTGGAGAAAAAGACCTCCCTCCACTATCAAGGAGAAAATACTTTGGCTCTTCCTTTTGCACTCGAACAAAAAGGGCATTGCAAATAGTGTACACCTTCATAGACAATCTCCTTTTGAATTTTTATGTTTCAATTATACACATAATTGATAAAGAATGCAAATTTTTTGAAAAATTTCACAAATGAATAATATCCTATCTCTCTTTTTGCTATTCCCTTGTTTCAGCAAATCCCCCTTTCTTGCTGAAATAGAGTAATAACCAAAAAAATTTTCTCCCCTCATAACAACTTTCTAACCAATTCCGGACAACTTTGACGAATTTTTTTCGATAATATATAGAGAGAGAAAATTAAGGAGGTAAATCATGATGGTGAGAAAACCTATCAAGACTTGGCGAGAAGAGGATAGACCAAGAGAAAGGCTTGTAAGCCAGGGTACCCATGCTCTCTCAACCACAGAGTTGTTGGCCATCTTGTTAAGAACAGGGAGCAGGGAAAAAAGTGCGCTTGAGGTCGCTATGGATCTTCTTGAGAGATTTGGGGGACTTCGTGGGTTGGAAAAGGCCACCATTCGGGAGCTCTGTCAGATTCCGGGAATCGGGAAAACCAAAGCGATAGAGATCAAGGCTCTCTGTGAACTGGCCAAACGGTTTGTTCGTGAGGAGGTTCAAAAGCAAGAAAAGATCACCTGTGTAGAGGATGCCCTGAATTATGTACGTCGTTATTATGGGCCTTTTCTCAGGGATGAAAGTCGTGAGATATTCTCTATCATTCTTCTTGACATTCGAAATCATCCCCTCTGTCATCTTGAGATAAGCCGGGGAAGTGCCTATGCGACGGTAGTAGATCCCAAGGAAATTGTTCGCCAGATGTGTCTTCATCAGGCTAGCAGCGTGATTCTCATTCACAATCATCCATCTGGCGATTCGACGCCTTCTCAGGATGATGAAAACCTCACCAAAAAAATTGTTTCTGCCTGTGAGATGGTAGGGGGAAGGGTTCTTGATCACATCATTGTGGGCAGAAATGAAAAGGATTACTACAGTTTTGCTATGGAGAGAAAGCTCTGAGGCTTGACGATTGAAATGGTTTTTTTGTATATTTATAGCAAAAAACACATGGAGGAAGAGTATGACAGTTAAACCCCTTGGGAATCGTGTTCTGATTAAGGTCAAGGAGACAGAAGAAAAGACAAAGGGCGGAATCTACATCCCTCAGACCGCTCAGGAGAAGACTCAGACTGGCGTGGTTGTGGCTGTGGGGACAGATGAGTCCATCAAGGTGAAGGTTGGTGACCAAGTGCTCTATGACAAGTACGCCGGTACTCAGATCAAGATTGATGATGTAGAGCATCTTGTGCTTTCCGCTGATGATATTTTGGCCATTATTGAATAGGAAAAAGCTTGAAAAAGCGCCATCTTGCGATGGCGCTTTTTTGTTTTGGAAGAATAAAAAAACGGGTCTTTTTTCGTTTCCTGTTGTTGCTTCTGCAGCCTATGACTTTATTTTGGCTCAAGGGGCTTTTGCTGAAACAAGGGAATAGCCCCTTTTCCTCCCCGTTATCAGAAAGAGACCTTTGCACGAATGGGCAAAGGTCTCAAGAAAGTAATAAAAAAGCAAAAAGTAGTATAAAAATATTCCTTTACATAATAAACAAGCCTATTTTTTAGATAAAAAAAGACAAATAAGCCTTTGTAAACAGAAAAAGCGGGGTTTCAGGGGCGTAGCCCCTGACCCAGGCAGGGAAAGAAAACCCCTATGCAAGGGTCTCAGAAAAATGTTCTCACGGTGGTTGGGAGAAAGTCATATTCGAGAGGGTTACTCTATGAACTTCACAAACTTTTCGCTTTTGAAAGTGCCTTTCTTGCAAAAAGCAAAGAAGAGTACCTTTCTTTCAAATTATTTTACCCTGAGCTTGTCGTTCCACATATGAAACTGAATACCTATTTTCACATTTCTTATGAACAGGGAAATAACACAAAAGCTTTCTGTTATGGTGTCTATTGAAAAAAGTTGAGTTTGAAAGCATTACGACAAGAGAGAGCTATTACCCTGTTTCAGCTAAACCATTGTTCTTTGCTGAAACAAAGTCATAGCCTTCGCCCCTGCCGCGGTGCCATATCCAAAAAGCCTCTTCTGAAAAAGAAGCCCTGCGGGCTGGTAACAGAAGATACTTTCTTTTCTCCCAGAGCCGAGCCACAGGAGGTGGCGAGGAAGCTCAAGGTCAGATAGGACGTCTGTCCTTGAGCGGCTACAGAAAAGGGAGGGTGTCTTATTTTTTCTTCCAGCCCGCAAGATAAGAGGAAAAAGAGGGTTGTCAAAAACCGCTGCAGGGGCGAAAACGGGGTTTTCAAAAGGGGCGGAGCCCCTTTTGCCCCGCGCGGGAGCGCTTCGTGGAAAAAAGGAAGATGGGTAACAAAAGAGCCTAAAATTGTAAAGAGAAAAGATGGTTAAAGGAGTATTCAGTTTTTGTGTGAAGATAACCATTCTGTATGAGTGGGGAACGACAATTATTTTACCCTGAGTTGGTTGGTATTGCCTGTGTTGGTGAGAACCGTTCGAGAGGTATTGGTTACCATACCTTCTACATACACAGGATAAATAACGGTGTATCGCGTACCTATCCATTCCTTTTCTGAAAAAACCTCGCAGTGAGAGAGTTGAAAAGGATCAAGAGTGAGAAGCCAGGCTTCCATCTCTTTTCTTGAGGAAAAATTGGTGAGAACATACTGGATTTTCTGAATACCCTGTTCTCCCACAATGGTGACCTGAGCTTGATTCTGGACAGTGGTGGTGACGACCTCTGTGTACTGGGCATTATTCACCTCAACCGTCCTTCCAGAACCAATAAAAAAGCCACCAACTCCTCCGATGCCAAGCCCAATGAGAAAAATAATCACAAGTGCCGTTTCCATAGTTTTTACCTCCTCTGTGTGCTGATTATTGAATGGAAGATGTCCTTTCATAGACCTTTTTCCCTCTCACATATGTGGCGAGGACTACCCCTCTCAGAGTTTTCCCCAAAAAGGCGGAATTTTTTGAACGGGAGTGAAGGTTTTGTTCATTGACCACCCAGGAGGCGTCTGGATTTACCACCGTGAGGTTGGCTATGCTTCCAGGGGAAAGCCTTCCTCGTTCTATGCCGAGGATGGAAGCAGGCCCTGTGGTGAGAAGGGAGAGCCATCGCTTCCGAAGGGGAGAGTAAGTGGTGGCTAAGGTGAAAAGCGACGAGAAAAGGGTTTCAACCCCAATGACGCCAAAGGGGGCTTTTTCAATACCAGCGGATTTTTCTTCAGCGGTATGGGGGGCATGATCGGAAGTGAGACAGTCAAGAGTACCATCGGCAAGAGCGGACAAAAGAGCCTTCCTATCCCTTTCTTCCCGCAAGGGAGGGTTCATCTTTTTGTTGGGGGTGTAGCCTTCTTTTGCCACATCTTCCTCTGTGAAAAAGAGGTAGTGGGGGCAGGTGTCAGCACTGATGAGTCCCGGGTACCATTTTTTCAAGAGGCGGATGGCTTCTACCGATTGCCAGGTCGAGAGATGGGTGAAATGGATACGAACTCCATAATACCCCGCGAGAAGACCCGCCTGCAAAATAGCAAGACTCTCGGCTTCTCTGGGCTGACCCTTGATTCCCCTTTGAGAGGCTACTTTGCCCTCATGGAGAGGATGCCCCTCGGCCAAAAAAGCGATTTCTGGATGTTCTATCCAGAGTTGACCTGTGGTGGTAAATGTCTCGCAGGCGGCGGCTATGAGCCTCTGCTCCTGGATACTCGAACCATCGTCGGTGAGCCAGAGACACCCTGCCTCTTTGAGAGAGACAAAATCTGAGAGTTCTTTTCCCTGCCTTTCGAGAGTCATGGCACAGGCCTGCAAAACCTCTACAATGGCTTTCTCTTCACAGAGACGCTTTACCATGTCGTATCGCTCTACTCTATCAAGGGGGGGAATGGTGTTGGGCATAGCAAGAACGGTGGTCACTCCACCGGCTGCAGCGGCCAGGGTGGCGCTGGCTATATCCTCTTTGTGAGTTTGTCCTGGTTCACGGAGATGAACATGCATGTCCACAAAACCGGGATAGACAAAAAGACCTTTCACTGAAATCTTGGGTTCCTGCTTCGATGAAAAACGAGGAGCTATGGCTTTGATTTTCTCCCCTTCAATCCATATCTCGAGGCGTCTTCCTGTAGGAGCAAGCACCTCATCAAATACAATACCACCAGAAAGAATCATGGCATCACTCCTTGATAAATCCGTCTATAGGGGTAATCTTTTTCAAAAAACCAGCCCTCTTTGAGAGGAAGATAGAGAGTTACCCTGTCTCCTTTTGTGAAGGGAAGGTTTTCATCCACTTCCCAGAAAAAAAGTTCGTTTTTGTATTCTATACAGAGGAGTTTTTTCTTCTCCCGAAAAAAGTGCTCCACCATGATGATAGGACCCTTGATTTCAACATCCCATTCGTCCAAGGGTTCTTGTCTGACAAGTGAGGGGAGAAGAACCACATCGCAGGCAAGCGTTTTTCCCCAGAGTTTCTGGAGAAGTTCTGAGGGGAGAAAATTCTTTCGAGACACCCCCATAAAAAGAGCGGTGATACGACTCGTGGGAGAAAAAGAGAGGTCCTCATAGGTCCCCTGCTGGATAAGGGAACCCCTGTCAAGGAGAACAAGCCTGTCACAAAGAGAAGCCATCTCTTCCTGGTTGTGGGACACAATGAGAGCCGTTTGTCCTCTTTTTTGTATCCATTTTCGCAGGAAATGTCTGAGGGTATCACGAAAAATGTCTTCAATATTGGCAAAGGGTTCATCAAGAAGCAGAATCTTTGCCTCAGAAGCGATGGCTCTGGCAAGGGCGATACGTTGTTTCTCTCCACCTGCCATGGTTTTGGGAAGCCTTCCTAAAAGATCTGAACTCATGAGATGAAGGTGTTCAAGGACCTCAGAAATCACAGGATGAAAACGGATGTCTTTGTCTTTTTTGAGAAGTCCCCGGATCCAGTAAAAAAAGCCGGCGTTTTTCCCACCACTGAGATGGGGATAAAGCACAAGCCGTTGACTCAAATAGGCCATGGAGCGTTCGGAGGGCGAAAGAGAGGAAAGAGCCATTCCCTCTAAAAATATCTCGCCCTCGGTGGGCTTTTCAAGTCCAATAAGAGCCCGAAGGAGCAGGCTCTTGCCTGCTCCGCTTGGGCCAAGAATACCGACAATTTCCTTTTCCTCGATATCGAGAGAAAGATGACAAAGCAGAGCCCTCTCATCTTCCTCTCGTGCTGAGTCCAGGGAGAGGGTGAGATTCTCTACCCTGAGATAACTCATGCTATTTTCCTATCTTGGGAAGTTGAACGTTGGGAAGGGCTTCCTGGGCTTTCTTCTTGAGAGCCTCTTCCTGTTCTTTCTTTATCTGCTCGATGCGGTTCTGTACCTCTTTCTTTTTCGTTTCAATGAGCTTCTCATAGGTGTTGATATCCGTGAGGGTTTTCAGAGAAACTTCGTTTAAGCCATGGAGATTTTTGGCAAGAATTTCATTTTTCTTGAGTTCACTCTCTAAAAGGGCATTGAGTTCTTTTTCGATTTTCTCTGAGACCTCTTTGGTAACCTTGGCTAAGTATTCCCCGATCTTTTTCTGAAGCAGGGTGTCAAGGGAACTCTGAAGGCTGAGTTGCATCTTGCCATCAGATAACATCGTGTAGGCAATCGAAACATCAAACCCTTTGGCATCCTCAAGAATCTCAGAAACGACCCTGGTAATAAAGTCAGAGGTGTCCACATTATCTAAACGGATGCTGGAAAAGACGGCCTTGATCTTTCCTGTGTTTTTGTCTCTATCCCACTGGAAGGCAGACTCAATCCTCATGGTGGCCGCAAAATTGGATATCCTGAGAAAACCAAGATTGTCCATGGAGAAGGGAAGCCCATCCCCTTTGAATTCGGCTACCATAATCGTGGGGGCATTGGTACGGATATCCATGCTGACGTTGAGCCCATAGTTAGCAAGCTTCTCTGTTTGCTGGTAAGTAAAAAGAATGGGTTTTGTCCATTTGTAGGGATCTGAAGAGACGTTTTCAAGTTTGCTTGCAAAACGTCTCTCTGGTGTGTCTACTGAGGACTGGAGGTTTTTGAGAAGGAAGGAGGGGTAGGGATCAGAGGGATAGGGGATGTTTCGCCCTTTGAGTCGTGTGTATCCCTGTTTCTTGGGTTTCTGAGAAGGGTCTGACTTAATCTTCTCGGCATATCCCCAGGCACGCATGCCATAGGTGTAGATTTTCCCAAGTTTTTTCTTCAAAAAGTCGTTAGCCAGTCCCTGAAGAATATTTTTGCCATCGGTGATAGGAAGAGAGATGAGTTGTTTGAGATAGGCTTTGTCTTCTTCAATAGCGGTGGTGATAGCCTTTTGTTGCAGAAGCATCTTGTCGTAAGTGGTTTTGAACTGCTGCCCTGTGGTTTTGATATCTCCACTGACAGAGGAGAGGTTTTTGCTGAAACTATCTATCTGGCCAAGAACCTTCTGGGCTTCTTCTATGGTTTTGATAGAAGAGACCTGGATATTTTGAAGCTCTTTGGCTTGAGAGGAGAGCTGTGCAATCTGGGCGTTTTTCTGCTCATAGGTTTTTGTCCACTGATCAATGGTGTTGGAAAGCTCTACGTTGGCTTGCTGGAGAACCTGTTCACTTTTCAGGTTGGTTCTCTGCGTGGCAACGAGACTGGAAAGATTGGCTGTAGCTTTTGAGAAATCAAAGGAAGGAGCGTTGTTCGTTGTTGCAGCTGTGGTTTCGGTTGGCTTTTCTGCTGCCTTTTTGTTTTTCTGGAGGGAAGGCAGGGTGCCCGGCGTGGTTCTGGGAGTGTTCCAACGAATGTCTTCACACTGGACGTTTTCAATGACCACCCGACCAAGGGTGAGAGCCTGCGCGTTGAGCTTGACTTCGGTTTTTCCGAGTTCAAAAAGATTTCGATAGGGTTCTTCAGAGTCTCCGACGCTGAGAGAACGGAATCGAAAAGAGAGCCGGGGAATATCAAGGCGTACCCCTACAATATCCACCTTGGCCTGGAATACCGAAGAGAGGGCGCTTTCGATGGCGTTTTCAAGAAGCCTGTTCTGGAAAAGGGCAAGGAAAACCGAGATACCTACAAAGATGACCCCGACGGCAATGAGCTTCCAGACCTGCAAAAAGGAATACCCCAGTTCAATTCGTTTGCCAATCTCCGAGAGAATCTGGATTTCTTCTGGGGTGAGATTTTTTCTGAGGACGTATCGCTTTTTCTTGTCCTGCTCAAAAAAGGTAGCCAGTTTCTCTCTATCGGCCTCGTTATAACATTTCTCTAAAAATCTTTCCCAGTGAGTCTGGGTGTATTTTATCCGAAACATCTTGTGAATTTTGGCTTTTTTGGGCTTTTTTTCCTTTGCCATAGCGTTCTCCTTTTCTCAGGATTTGATTTTGGTGGCTATGCCAGAAACACTTTTGTAGGTATTGATGAGCCCGGCAATAAGAGGAGAGGAAGTGAAGGCTTTGAACCATTTGCTATTGACAATTTTTTCTCGAATGACGCGCCTATAGTAGCGAATAGCGGGTACCATCACAAAGAGGATGGGAAAGTAGAGCAGTATCCCCGTGGCAAAAGCCCCCATCACCACCGTATTGTGTAGTCTCAAAAGGGGAATAAGAGGCATATTGAAAAAGGTATCATAGAAGTCTTCTAAAGCCGGGACGGTGAGGATGAGGTACCCCAAGCTGTCAAGAAAGGGATCCACAAAGGGGACAAAAAGCTTGCCGATAGCCATAACCACCATCATTACAGCCTGATTGATGGTGAAAAAGAAACTCACAAAGAAGATGCCCCACCACAAGAGATTGTTTGGCGGAATGAGAGCAAGCATCACACCAAAACCAATAGCTTCCGCTATTTCTAACGGATGCTGATTGGAGTTCAGGGCTTTGAAGATATTCACAAGCCATTTTAACACAATCATATCTCCCTCCTTGTTTGTTTTTTTACATTCTCTCTGGAGCGGAAACTCCTATAAGACGCAGACCCAAAGCAAGGACATTCTTGGTGGCCTTCACAAGGGTTGCACGATTGGCGGTTGTTTGGAGATCATCGGTGATGATCCGATGGACAGTGTAATATTTGTGGAAAACAGAAGCCACATCTTCAAGATACTGGGGGATTCGATGGGGTTCAAGAGCGGTAGCAGCATCCTGAACAATCTCCGGGAAACGAAGAAGCCGTGTAGCTAAAAGACGGGCTTCGGGACTGTCTACAATGGTTCCCTGAGGGACAGGAAGGTTCGATGGGAGGTTGCGAAGAATCCCGCAAATTCTGGCATGGGCATACTGGACATAAAAAACTGGGTTCTCTTCACTCTGCTTTTTGGCTTCTTCAATATCAAACTCTAAATGGGTATCGGCTTTTCGCATCACCATATAATAACGAAGAGCATCCCTGCCAATCTCTTCTAAGACTTCCTCGAGGGTAATCATATCCCCTGTGCGTTTTGACATGCGAACTGGTTCCCCATTTCTGTAGAGACTGACGAGCTGCCCAATAATGATACGAAAGTCTGTTTCTACCCCATCAGCCTGAGAAAGAAGCCACACAGCGGCCTCCATTCGTTTGACATAGCCATGATGGTCAGCCCCAAGGATGTTGTAGAGGTGCCGAAAGCCTCGTTTGATTTTATCTTGATGATAGGCAATATCCACAGCAAAATAGGTATATTCGCCATCTGATTTCACGAGAACGCGGTCCTTGTCATCTCCATGGTCAGTGGTACGAAGCCAGAGAGCCCCTTCTGATTCATAAGCCACCCCTGCTGATTTGAGAAAATCTAAGGTTTTCTGAACCATGCCGCTGTCATGGAGGGATTTTTCTGAGAAGTAGCGATCAAATTCGACACCAAAATTCTTGAGGGTTTCTTTTTGCCAGTTGAGAATATAGGTGACAGGGTCCTCGGTTTGTTTGGCCACATCGGTGATATAAGCCCCATGATACCCGTTCTCCGGGATCTCTTTCCCTTCTCTCACGGCCTGGATGGTTTCTCTGAGAAGACGTATCTGATTGCCTGCATCGTTGACGTAGAATTCCCGCCATACCTGTGCCCCAGCATATCTGAGAAGGCGAGCAAGAGAATCTCCAAGAGCGGCCCATCGTCCATGGCCGATATGAAGGGGACCGGTTGGGTTGGCACTCACATACTCAAGGAGAATCTTTTTTCCTTCGAGAAGATCGCTTGATCCGTACTGATCTTCTAAACACTTTCCCTGAATGAGAGTGTCCAGAAGAGACTCATTCACAAAAAAGTTGAGATAACCCGGTGCCACCACCTCAAGTCGGCATATATCAGTCCATTCCCATTTCTCTGCAAGCGTGCTCGCAATATCAAGTGGCTTTTGTCTGAGGGTTTTGGCGAGACTCATGGCCACCGAGGTAGAGTAATCCCCAAACTTGGGCTGATCTGGGTAGAGAATCGGAATGGAAGTTTCGATATTCCATATTTCTTTGAGGAGCATCGTAAGCTTCTCTCGTAAAAAAGACCGAAGAATCATGGCAACCCCTTTCAAAAAAATCTTGTCTATGTAGTATAGGACAAGAAGGGGAAAAAAGCAATTTCATTGTCTTCATCGGGAAGATGTTTTTTGTATGGTGTTTTGCTTACAGGAGGGGGGCGTTTTTTATTATGAGGGAGGGGATTTTTTTCTGAAAATGGTTAATGGCTATGACCTTATTTCAGCAAAGGAGGGTTACTAGCTGAAACAGGGTAATAGCCTTTGTTTTCTGATTTTCGCTTTTTCTCACATGAGGCGACTAGAAAAGAAATCTGAAGAGGCTAACATTTCTCTTGCGTCGTGAGAACAATTTGATTTTTTTGTTTTCGAATGATATAATGGTATCCAACAAATGAGAAAAGGGAAAAATGGTCGTAAGAGTGAGAAAAACGGGGAAATGAGACCATTTTGAGCCCTTTGCACATTCGTGCAAAGGGCTCAAGAAAGTAATAAAAAAGCAAAAAGTAGTATAAAAATATTCCTCTCCATAATAAATAAGCCGATTTTTTGAATAAAAAGACGAATAAGCCCTTGTAAACAGAAAAAACGGGGTTTCAGGGGCGTAGCCCCTGATCCAGACAGGGGAAAAATACCTATGCAAGGGGCTTATTTTTGGAAAGGAAGTTTCTTTTGCCAGATAACAAAAGAATGCTTTTGTAAAGAGAGTGCATACAAAGGTTCTGGAGTTGGGTATGGAAAACTGGCTTTTGCGGACGGAAGCCTTGGTAGGGAAAACGGTGCTTCATCGCTGGAAAAGTAGTCGGGTGATGGTCTTTGGAGTGGGGGGAGTCGGGGGAATGGCTATAGAAGCCTTGGCCAGGAGTGGCATAGGGCACTTTGTGGTGGTGGATTTTGATGTCTTTCATTCCACCAATCTCAATAGACAGGTTTTAGCCACACAAAGGACTGTGGGAAAAAGGAAGGTTCTTGCAGCGCAAGAACGGATCCAGTCCATCAACCCGGAGGCGGAGGTGGTGGCATTAGAGGCCTTTGTGGATCAGAGGGTCGGAGAGATCCTTGAGAAGTATTCGGTGGATTTTGTGATAGATGCCATTGATAGCCTTAACCCAAAGGTTTTTCTGCTTAAAACACTCTGGGAATGGAAGCTTCCCTTCGTTTCTGCTATGGGGGCGGCAGCCCGTTTTGATCCGATGGCCTTTTGTGTAGGGAAACTCTCCGATGTTCACGGTTGTCCTTTGAGCCGAAAAGTGAAACAGAGGCTTCGTCGCCTGGGAGTGAAGATAGAAGAGATCTCTGTGGTTTATTCACGAGAGATGGTGAGACAAGGGCAGGGACTTCTGGGCTATGAACCGGAAAAAAACACCTATGAACGGGGAAGAGAACGTATCCCGAGAGGAAGTATGGCCACAACAGTAATGGTGGCGGGACTTCTCTGTGCTCAGGTGGCGCTTCAGTATCTTTCTTCTCATGAGAAAAAAGGGGTCCACCATCCTTGTCCGAAAGATTGAGAGAACGTGAGTCAAAAGGTTTTTGGTGGGTTGTTTTACCTACTATATATACATATATATATAGAATCGTCTATGTGGTGTTCTCTGTGGCGTGAATAAGGAAAGCGAAGAATTTTTGCGTCGGTACGTATGGGGGAAGTTTTTTTGAAACTTGTCCGATGAAGTGGGGCTATTACCTTATTTCAGCTAAAGGGGTTTGTTTTGCTGAAACAAGGTAATAGCCAATGTTTGAGAAAGGGAGTGATAAAACCAGATTCTATGAACAAGGCGATCAGAGTGATGGAAGATTACTTTATAGCCTTTTAGAAACCCTCAATTTTTGATGGGCCTTTCTTCTGGAAAAGAGTGAAAAGACATCAAAAAGTTTTCTGAGACCTTTGCACATTCGTGCAAAGGTCTCAAGAAAGTAAAAAAAGTGGCATAAAAATATACCTTTCCATAAATAAACAATCCTATTTTTGGACAAAAAAGACAAATAAACCTTTGTAAACAGAAAAACGTGGTTTCAGGGGCGTAGCCCCTGACCCAGACAGGGGAAAAAAACACCCCTGCAAGGTTCTCTTTCTGGTAGTTTCCTTTTGACTTTTTTGGGGGAGTTCTGTATATTTATGTACGACAAAGGAGATGGTATGAATATTCTTGAAATCCGAAATCTCAGTGTTTCTGTGGAAGAGAAGATGGTTCTTAAAAACATCTCCCTTACTATTCCTGAGGGAGAAACCCATGTTCTTTTTGGACCAAACGGTTCAGGGAAATCCTCTCTGATGCTTACCCTTATGGGCTTTCCTCAGTATAAGGTGGTCAGTGGAGAGATTCTTTTTAAGGGAAAGGATATTACCCACCTTCCTACTTCTGAACGGGCCAAGATGGGGATAGGGATAGCCTTTCAATCTCCTCCGGCCATCAAGGGATTGAAGTTGGGAGGACTTGTTCAAGAACTTGCCGGGCGTTTTTTTCCTGATTTTTCTCTGAAAGAGGAGAGTGAAAAACTAATCATGGAGAACTACCTTCATCGTGATGTGAATCATGGTTTTTCTGGTGGGGAGCGGAAGCGTTCTGAGATTCTCCAGATCTCGGCACAGAATCCGGATCTTGTGCTTCTTGACGAACCTGAATCCGGCGTGGACATTGAAAACATGAAAACAATTGGTGAGGCAATTCGTTCCATTCTTCATCGTGGGGCAAAAGAAAAACGGACCAAGTCCGCCTTTATCATCACCCACACGGGGTATATTCTTGACTATTTGGCGGCTGATTGGGGATATGTTCTTGTTGATGGACAAATTCAGTGTGAGAATAACCCCTATGAACTTCTCAAACTGATTGAAGAGAAGGGGTTTCAACTCTGTGAGGTGTGTGAACTGGCAAAACACAAGGAGTAGGTTATGGCTCTTGATAAGAATCTTCTTCAGGACACCCAGAAGGTTGGGTATACAGGGGATAGTGATGTGAAATTAGCCGTGGTCAATGATCACGTGGAGGAGTTTTCGTCGGCGGAGAAGGGTATCACTATTCTCCCGATGTTTATGGCGGTGAAAGAATTTCCCTGGCTAAAGGAAAAGATGTGGAGTCTGATAAGCCCTGATAAGGATGAATATACCCGTTTGGCGGCCCAGGAAAATACCCTTTCGGGGTATTTTATTCATGTGGCCAAGGGGGTGAAATCCACAAAGCCCATTCAGACATGTCTTTTTATCAATATGGAGAAGTTTGTTCAGACGGTGCACAATGTGGTGGTTCTTGAGGAGGACGCGGAAATTTATCTTTTCACAGGGTGTGCCACAGCTCATTATGTCAAAACGGCAAGCCATATCGGGATTACAGAGATTTTTCTTGCTCCCAGGGCAAAACTGAACTATACCATGATCCATGAGTGGGCTGAGGTGGTGGAGGTGCGTCCACGAACGGCTATTTCTATAGAAGAAGGGGCGCAGTTTATTTCAAACTATATTTCTCTCAAAGCGGTGAAACATCTTCAAAGTATGCCAACGGCCTATCTCAGGGGGAAAGGGGCATCAACGTCTTTTAATTCTCTCATCTACGCTCCTGAAGGGGCCTACTATGATACAGGGGCTCGTATTGTGTTTGAGGCGCCACTCACTCATGGTGAGGTGATCAGCCGGAGTGTGACTCATGGGGGAACGGTTATTGCCAGGGGTGACCTTGTGGCCCAGGCTGAGGAAGTGAAGGGGCATGTAGAGTGTGATTCTCTTCTTTTATCGGATGGTGGGCTTATTCAGGCTATTCCTGTGCTGGAGACCAAAGTGGCCAATGTGTCTCTCACTCATGAAGCCGCTGTGGGTAAGATTGCCCAGGAGGAACTTTTCTATCTTATGAGTCGTGGGCTTTCAGAGGCAGAGGCCAAAAGTATGATTGTGAAGGGTTTTTTAGATGTGGATACCTTCCGTTTGCCTGAACATCTTCGCCCCCGTGTGGAGCAAGTGCTGAAGCTTCTTGAAAATGGTGGTATTTGATGGCTTCTCATTCGCTGAATTTTCCTGTTGAGAAGGCAGATCTCCTGCGACAGGAACTGGATGGGGATGGTTTTTCTTTTCGTCCGCTTCAGTATGGGTACTGGCAAGCGGTAGGGAAGGGTGTCTCTGTGTCTCTTTACCACAGTGGTCGACTTGTGCTTCAGGGAGAGGATGGGGCTATTCATGAGGTTTTAGAGAGTGTGAAAGTGTTCTTAACAGAAGCTTCTTCTCAGATTGGATGTGATGAATGTGGAAAAGGGGATGTGTTTGGTCCGCTGGTTATGGTGGCTGTTGGGGTTTCAGCGGAAAATGTGGTGAAACTGCAGATGATGGGCATTTCCGAGAGTAAAAAAGCAACCCCGAATCAGCTTGGTGAATGGTATCAGAGGATTCGTTCTCTCTGTGAGGTGGAGGAACTCATATGGGAACCAGAGGCCTATAACGATCTCTATGAGCGGTATCGTAATCTCAATACTATTCTTACCCTGGGGTATGAGGAACTCATTCGTCGCTTTGATGGGAAATGGGACGAGGTGGTGGTGGATGCCTATACTCAGGATGAGAAGACAAGGGAAATGCTTTCAAAAGTTTCACCGGGAAAGTTTATCCTTGAAACGCATGCCGAGCGCTATCCTGCCGTGGGGGCTGCTTCGCTGGTTGCAAGAAAGCTTTTCTTAGAGTGGTTTGAGCGACAGGATAAGGATCTCCCCAAAGGGTGTGGACAGGCGGCGAAGGATCTTTTTCTTCAGATGAGGGCATCTGATGCTAAAGGTCTGCGCCGGTATGCGAAGATGCACTTTTTTTCGGAGGGGTAGAGGGCGTGGGATTTCCTGCTATTCCCTTATTTCAACTAAAAGCCCCCTTTTGCTGAAACATGGGAATAGCTAAAGTGCAAACTCGGTGCGTGTCCAGAGAAAAAGCGGTAGGTTTTGCTGAAACAAAATAATAACCAAAGTCTGTAGCCAGCCTTTTCCCCTTCTTTTTAATTCCTTCCAAGATCCATTTCCCCTGAACGAAGAATAAACTCTCTTCCATCATCACTCTTTTTTCTTTTTGCGAACGAATATCCAGACAAGAAACCTATTTCCAACTGAAAAAGTTTTCTACTTTTCGCTTTTCAGGACAAGAAGTATGAACACCTCAGGAAAAAGACCAAACCCTCTAAGACTTTCCTAGAGGACGATTGGCTCCTCAATAAGTGTCTGGTAAGGAAGCAGAAGCTCTTCCCTATTTATCATCGACAAAAGCTTTTTCATTCGAAGGTCAGAGTCCTGATACAATGAAAAAAGACAAAACTCATCAATGTAGCGCTGAGGGTGTTTTCGACAGCCATGGTGATAAAGGTTTTCAAGTCGGTTAACAAGTTGCTGAAAGATATCAGAAAAAGCTTCAGGAGCATCAAGAATGGCCCTCATGCTTTGGCAGGAGAAGAGTGTCTTAAGACTATCGCACGAGATATTCTCTACAAGGTGAATGTGAAAATGGGTGGGAGAGGACGCATTATCACATTCGATAAGCTGAAAGGGCCGTTTCTTTTCCCTCTGGACTTTTTTGATGCCAGGGAGAAGAAAAAATTTCCGAAGAAGGTGGCGAAGGTGGTGTTTTTGCCTTGCCGAAAGGGCTCGCATCAGGTTACGGACCTTGTGGAGAAGTAGCCAGGCGGCTTTGTAGCTTACCCCAAGATGTTTGGCAAGACTCACGCCGTTAACGTTTCCCTCGCAGATAATAGCCATAGCGCAGAGCCAGGTTTTGAGAGAAAGATGGCTTTTGCGCATGATAGAGATGCTTTTGATGGAAAACTGGTAACGGCAATGCTTACACTGGTAGAGAGGACGACTGGAAAGTCGGTAGGCGGAATTTTCACATCGCGGACAGCGGATTTTGCCGTGCCAGAAGAGATCTTCAAAAAGTTGTACAGTCTCTTCTTCGCTGTAGGTGAAAACATCTTTTGTCATAGGAGCCTCCTGTTTTTTCTCTGTATATATTATCGAAAAAATATTGTCAAGGTTGTCCAGAATTGGTTAGAAAGTTGTTATGGTAGGAAATTTTTCTCGTGCTATTCCCTTGTTTCAGCAAAAAAAGGGGGGGTGCTGAAATAAGGTGATAGCCAAAGGAGCAATTGTACTATCCTCGTTGACCCCAGAGCATATGGTTTTGCTGAAATAGGGTAATAGCCAAGGTCTTTGGGAAGCGTATGTTTGCTGACACATAGTATTAGGACCTGCTCTTCTCTCTGGGAGAAGGGCGCTGGAAATTTTTGCTATTCCCTTATTTCAGCCAAAGGGGGCTTGTTTGCTGAGACAGGGTGATAGGAAGGGGTGTGTGGGGTTTGTATGGCAGTGGGTTAAACGTTTAATCAGGGGGTGGTTGGCTGAAACAAGGGAATAGCCAAAGGCTAAAACCTCACCTCTTCTTCCCCTTGTCTCATGAGTTTTGCTGAAATAAGGTGATAGCTGAGGTTTTTCTTCTCCAAAGACGATATTTCTATTGAGTTGCGAGAATAATTGCAAGAATTCTCCCTTGACATTTTCCTTTTCTACTGGTATAATGGAAGGGTAGATGAATAAGAAGGAGGTTTTATGGCACTTCTTCTTGAACTGTATGATGCTCTTCGAGAGACAGTAGGAGATGAAAAGGCGCGGAAAGCCGTAGAAGATCTTGAAAATCATATTCATCAGATTAAAGCTGAACAGGCAACGAAGTCAGACATTGCTTTGATTCTTGAGCAAATGGATAGACGTTTTGAACTCATGGAAAAGCGCATTGAGCAGGTGGAAAAGCGTTTTGAACACGTGGAAAGGCGTTTTGAACAGATTGACAAACGTTTTGATCTTATGAAAGAAGAAATGGACAGGCGGTTTGAACAGATAGAGCGAAGGTTCGATTTTGTACAGTGGCTTATTGTTGGAGTTGGTGGCTTCATTTCAGTGCTTATCACATTGTTTCAGTTTCTTCTTCGGCAATTATAGGGTTTTATGTGGGAGGGAATTGTCGTTAGATATAGTTTGCTGATGTACTTTTTCTCTGGCTATATCGATGTTTCAGCCAAGAGGCGTGGATTAGCTGAAATAAGAGAATAGCAAAAACCAAACAGGCGTGGTAGGTGTTCTGGTCAGTTTTGCTGAGACAGGGTAATAGCCAGGGTGTTGGACCATCTTTTTTGGCTAAAAGAGGGCGATAGCCACTTCTCTGGTTATTGGAGAGATCGGTTAAACTTTTAACCTTTGTGGTATTTTGCTGAAACAAGGAAATAGCCTAGCACCAAGCCCCCCTCTCTCTTACCATTTATTCCCCCATCTTACCTTCTATCCCCGAAATCTACTCTAAAAAACCAAAAAAAATCACCAAAACCCCTTGACAAACAAAAATTTTTGTGTATAATACTACATAGAAAACCTTAAGAAAAAATCCGAAAGGAGGAGGTAAAAGGTTATGAAGAGAATTTTTGGGTTAGTTTCGGTGTTGTTGGTGTTAGGTCTGGTTGGGTGTGCGCAGGTTGGTGCTGATCAGGTGGTTATGGCTCAAAAGGCTGGTTCCATCACTCTTTATATTGCGGCTGATGCGGAGGGAGATAACACTCCTGCTGCGGGAGATGACTTGTGGGCTGTGGGGGAGCTTGGATCCGCACTTGGTGGGACAGTTGATTTCTGGTCAGCAAAGGCAAAATATATTGGCGACTATGGGACTGATATTACAGTAACCACCACTGTAGCTTTGGATACAGTTTCTTCCCAGTGGGGAAGCCCGACCACTCTTGAATGTAAGTTTCTTTATTTAGCAGATGGTGGTGTGCCAGGAACGGATCCTCATACTGAGTTTACGACGGCCAATGTTTCATTGCTTTTCTATGCTGCGGCTTCGGATTTTGGTACAGAAAAGACGACTTCGTATACGGGTATTACCTATAAGATTAATCCTTAAGTAAACGTTTATCGAAAGGAGGAAGATTGATATGAAAAGATTATTGGGAGTAATGGCAATTATTGCCCTTGTAAGTTCGGTTGCTTTTGGCGTAACAGGTGAGATCTTTACAAAGATTAAAGAGGGTGGTGTAAGTGAGGGAGATACGGGCTTTAAGCTCAATTATGATGCTTTTGGAGTTGAGTACAAATTTGTTGAAAAATTTGCGTTTGAAGGGGTAAATCTTTATAGCCCTGGATATGTAAATGTGACGGGTATTAAAGCAGGTCCTCTTACGTTGGGTGCAGGGGTCATTCTTGCATTTGGGTATGATAATCCTTTTGTGACTATTACTACTAATCCTGCAGCCACCAATAATAATGGGGATGCAGAGGTAAGGGCTTACAGTATTGATGTGAAGCCCCGGATTGCTCTTAATATTGGAAGCATCAATATAACCACTTCTGATCAGAGCCGAATTATTTTCAGAGAACAGGCAACGACTTCTTATGCAGTCGATTATAGTGCAACGAATAAGACGGGTGCCCGGCTTTGGGAAGTGAAAGTTGGTGCTAATATGAAGGGAGCATGGAATGGAGAGCTTGGTGGTTTTTACCATATTGCTGTAAAGGAAGTGCAGAGTACTGGATCTTGGACAAAAGAGTATGTGCAGGACCCTAATGATCTAGATCTTCACAATGGTATCAATTCTTGGGGAGATTTTACCTTGCCTTTAAATAGCGATATGGATTTCTATGTAAAGGGCTGGTTTAAATGGGATAATACCAGAGCAGACACGAAGACAATTACAGCTCCTGGGATTACTAATATTTCAGCTACTTATGGTTCGTCAGCTTATTTTGGTCCTGAAGTTCGTGTTCAATACAAAATTGCTGGTGGGCAGGTGAAATTGAATCTGGGTGCAGGGTTGGCGTGGAAACTTTGGGAAAACAGTTATAATGAAATTACGATGCTCAATAATGTAGAAACTAACATTGTAACTACAAATACTCAAAGTTCATGGATTACCCTCTATGGTGTAAAGCGTGATGAAAACCGCGCTCTCATGCAGTTTGGTGGTTCTACCAAGTTTGGTGATTGGGAATTTGGTATTGATTCTCGTCTGGACTTTTCAGTATCTTTGTATCAGGAAACGTTTGTGCCATCCACTGGTACCAAGACAACAGTGGTGTTGAATGATACTGCTCCCTGGAGTGAACCTCTCTTCATTCCTATTGTGAAGACCATCTATCTCAAGTACTCTAAGAGCATGTTTACTGTGACCTTCAATATCATCAATGATAAGGAAAGAGGATCTTACGAGGATACCGGTGTTGGCTTTGGTACCGATGCTACCAAGCGCTGGTTCTACTCGGTTGACTTTAGCTACAAGTTCTAAGGGTTGAAAAAATTATTCAAAGCGGCAGGGATTCCCTGCCGCTTTTTTTTATTTTTATACTGGTTCTTTTGTGAAGAGGAGACCTTTGCACGAATGTGCGAAGGTCTCAAAAAAGTAGTAAAAAACAAAAAATAGTATAAAAATATTATTTATCATAATAAATAATTCTACTTTTTTGAATAAAAAAGACAAATAAGCCCATGTAAACAGAAAAAGCGGGGTTTCAGGGGCGTGGCCCCTGACCCAAGCAGGGGAAGAAAACACCCGTGCAAGGGTCTCAAGAGGATAATTTACCTTCCTCGTTTTCCAAGAAAGGAAGGGAGCGACTTTGTCTTAATCAACAGAGATATCCTACCTAAAATATTCTTTGAGAGAGCCTTTTATAACTTGGGCAATTCTTCTAAAAAAATGGTAACGTTTTTTTCAGGAGACCTGCAGTGGGAAGATGAGGAAAAGCAAAAAAAGTTCCTCCCTGGCCGATAATAGGACACAAGGAGGAACCCATGCGTAAAGAATTCACCTTCACTTTGACTATCGACTACCCTGACACAAAACTTGAGACGTTAGTGGTGGTTTTTCTCCAGGCCATCAAAGGAGTGTTTGAGTCATTTGTTCATCAGATTTCTGTAGAAGTGGCAGAAAAAGAAATAAAAGAAGGTCGTATCACCTGTACATGCGGAGAAAAACATCACTTCATATGGAAAACAAAGCATGGAAAAAACACTGTTTTTGTTCTGATGCCCTTTGGAAAGATCACTCTTCCTCAGCTCCAAATTCAATGCAAAAAGTGTGGAAGAAAACTTTTTCTCACAAGATCTCTTCTTGGTGTAGAAAAGCGAAAAAGGCAAATCCTGAAAGATATCTACAGAGTGGCTTTAGCCGGGGCTCTTACCACCTATCGAGTGGCCGCTCGTATTCTTTCCTTCACAGGGTATAAAATAGGTCTTAGCACCCTCTGGAAAAACCTTCAAAATATTGGGAGAAAGATACATTTCAGTATCTCAGAAAAAGAAAAACCCTGTGGAGAAGCCGATGGGACGGGTATTCCTGTTCAGGGCAAGAAAAAAGGAGAAGAAGCTAAAATTCTTTTGCAGGAGAGGCAACAAGCCTCCCCATTGACAGGAAAAAATACAAGAATAGCAGGCCTTCTTGTGGATAATTACCATGCAGGTTGGGACAAACTTCTTAAGCCCATTCAAGAAAAACACTCTTTTTCTCGGTTTTTTCTTGTTGTCGATGGAGATACAGGGATTAACCAGGGCAAACATCCCGGTATCGTTTTTCAACGATGTTTGTGGCATGTAAGTTATCAATTGAAGTATTTTCTTCGTCTTGATAGAGTGAGATATCGTTCTTCTGAGTGGACAAATATTGTCGCTGAAACAGGGAAAGCCTGTTTCTTGGGGTACAAAAATGACTGGCAAACAAGACTTGGTTATCAAAGCGAGCGCAGACAGCATATTCAGAATCTTCTTGACTTATTTCACGAAAAAGGGCGCAAACATTGTTTTTATTATCTTCTTCGTGCTCAAAAAGACATGTTCGCCTGTGACAGTGAAGATGGTTTGCCAAGAACAACCTCAAGGGCAGAACGGCTGATGCGAACCATAAACCAGAGAATGGATGTGGGGGTATGGAAAAGAGAAGGGGCAACCAATGTTCTTGCTGTGCGTTTGCATTACTACTATAATCGTGATGAGGCTATCGATGGTGTCTACTGGCAGGATGTGATATAAAACATAGGGATGGTACGTACTTATTGCCCTGTTTTATGGCCTAAAAAGGGTACTTTCCCCAGAAAAAACTTGTTTATCTAAAATGTTCCCTGTATACTACAGTTGACAAAAATCTTTTGAGCCAGGGGTAACTTCTTTATCCTTTTCTCTCTCTTTCAGGTCTCCTGTTGGAAACGTAATCAAAAAAATAAGAAAAGGAAAAAAGTTTGTATAGGTAAATAGGATTTTTAAAAAATCTCTTCTTTTAAAAGTACATGAACAAAGCTTTTGCAAAAAAAGAAGGAGAGGGTTTCCCTCTCCTTCAAAACTATAAGAGAATTTTATCTCTAATTTTTTGGTTTTTTATCGAGCAACCTGGACAATCTCTCCATTGGTTACCATATATCTTATGGTATTGGTAAGCCTACCTTTTCTGTCATAAAAATAACGATACTTGTGAATATGCCAGAAGTTGTAGTTCACAGGACGTCCAGTTTCATCATAAAAAGCCTGTTCAATGAGTCTTTTTTTTCTATCATAACTTCTTTTTTCAATAGCATATCCCCAGAAGGTTTTGCTGGTGAGATTGCCACTGGCATCATAATAACGCTGTTCTATGAGGTTCCCCTGCCGGTCGTATGTCCATTCTACAGAAGCTATCCCCATAAAACTTACCACCTGGCCATGGGTATCATAACCAGTAACCTTCGTAATACGATTTTTTTCATCCCTTCTCCATTCATAGCGAAAAGCCTTGCGTTGATCAAAAGCAGGAGAAAAATTGGTGTCATAATACCTCACCTGGACAGCCTGTCCCTTTTCGTTATAATCTAAAATGGCAATGGCATAGCCCTGTTGAGGAGAAACCTTGAGATGATTGGAGGCATCAAGAAAAAGCCTCTTTTCATTGGTGGGAGAATATTCAAAAAGAATCTGTTCGACACCAAAAGCCGGATCAGGGAGAAGGGTATTGGTCAGTCCATAACAAATTTTTACAGGACGTTTTTGATGATCGTACCAGATAGTATAGAACCCTTGATTGGTGAGGGGTTTTTTGAGAGGGTTTTCCCCCACGATAACATACCGTTCATCAAAGCCAACACTCTGATAGTAAGCCATAGGTTGAGAACAGGCAAAAAGAAAGAGAAGGGAAAGAAGGGCAAATAAATTTCTTTTCATCGTTTTATCCTCCATTGGCGTAGAATATCTTCTTTGTGATGGTAAGAAAAATAGCGAATAGCATTAGAAAGAATGTTTTGATTGGTTTTTTCTGAAAGGAGAATGGCCATAAGCCATGCCTGAGCGGCTTCTTCAGAGTAAGCATTGGTTGTAGAAAGAAAAATTGCTATATTGTAGTAGGATTGAGGGTGGGCTGGCGAAACCTGTCTGATAGCATTGATGAGAGAGGCCATTTCTTCAAATTTTTGTTTGTTATAAAGATAGGTGAAATATACTTTCAAAAAATCATTGGTTTGAGCAAGATAGCGGGTGATTTCAGAGGAATTGGAAAGAAGAAAGGGATGAGAGAGAAGAGATCCCTTTCTCTGATAAGGAAGAAGCATAAGAGAATATGGTGGCTCCATCAGAAGTCCTGCCACACGGCTTTCGGCTTCGTAGTCGTAATAGCTATGGTAAAAAATGCCTTTTTCTACCTGATCAGGTGTGGAGAAGAAATTTCTCAGTGAAACCAGAGCATTGGAAGGAGTATGAGAATAGCCAAGCCAGTACTCACAGAAAAGTTGAGCAAGAAGATGCTGGCCTTTTCTCTTGAAATGCAGGTGATCAATGAAGAGGGTATTATCGAATGCATTACTTCCATAGCGATGAATGATCTCTTCTCGAAGGGGAATAAAGACAAAATACCTGTTCGAACTTTCTTGATGCTCCAAGGTATACAAAGCCTCCCTGATTTCACTTCGATAACGAAAGGGAGTTGTATCAAGGTCTTTGGCTTTTTCCAAAATGTCTAAGAACGGCTCACCCTTTTCCAGAGCCAATAAACCTTCAAGATAAAGCACATGCGCATTGGAAGGAAAATGGTATTTCAACTTTTCGAGAACACCATCCTGAGCAAGCTTTTGAGCAAGAAGGCGGGTATTGGTGAAGAGATGATGATAGGCTTTCACAAAAGAAGCGATATTTTCCTCACCTTCACTACTAAAAGGAGGCATATCAATGAGGTTGCATACGGGTTCATACACAAAAACGGGTATCTTTCGTCTTGTATAGAACTTTACGACACTTTGTATATTTTTACCAAAATCAGTGGCTATTCTTTTATCTTGCATAGGATTGGCAGGAATTCGTTTTTTTGCAAACTGCTGGGCCATCAGATTTTCATCAGGGCGATTTTTTCTGGTTTCTACCAGGGCAAAAAGCCATTGAAAGATTCGCCATTCTTTGAGGGATAGATAAAGTTTTTGCATCCAGAAAGGCTTTTGCAGAGAAGTTATGGTTCCGTAGTATTCATTTTGCCCTGCATAAATAAGAATCACATCTGGTTGATAGGTAAGGAGTTTTGGAGCAATATCGGCAATGTAGTAGCTCGAGAGGGCACTCATGCCGAGATTCATCACCTCGACATCTTGATAAAGACCCGTATGGAGAAGAGCCTGTTCGATAATTTTTGAGAAAGAATGGTTGGGATAGTAAGGAAATCCCTGTGCCGTCGAGCCACCCAGCACAAAAATGCGAAGGGTATTGGTAGGCTTGGGATGGGGAAAAAGATGATAAAGATTACCGGATAAAGTAGAAATAGCCTGAAAAGGATAGTACTTGTTGGCAAATCGCTGGTTGTCTCGAAGATAGGAAGACAAAGAGGAAATCCTTTCAAAGGGTTGGGTGGAGTACCCTATATGAAAAATCCTAAAAAGACCTTCCAGCCCAGCCAGTATTCCTATCCATACTATGAGAAAAACGCTTGAGTAAAGGAGGGATTTTTTCATAGATTGTTTCTCCTCAAAGGATTATTGTAGAGCCATTTCTCATATTTTTCAAGAAAAAAAATTTTTTTTGCTTTATACTATTATTTAAATAAATATGGAGGAAAATATGCTGAAGAGAGTGTGGATAGTTGGTTTTTTCCTTTGTTCGCTTTTGGCTTACGGCCGTTTCTCGGTAGGGGTGGATGTCAATGGTATCACATGGTGGCCAGGTATTTTTGTGTTTGATATGGGTAATAATTGGGCACAGGCTTCAGTGGGCCCCGTGACGACTTTGGCCTATGGAGGACATGGGGAGTATGCCCTTGATGATACCCTAAGCCTTTTTGGACGGGTGTTGTTTTCTCCTGCGGGAGAGGACACTCTTTATTTTGGAGAATTCAATATTCGCTGGTATGGAGATACTCCTGCTCCAGAAGGGGTTTCCGTTGGAGCTGGGCTTTTTTATTTTCAGGTGAGACAATTTGTGGGCTTTTATCCTCAAGTACTTGCTTCGTACAAATGGCTTTTGGGGAAACATTTTTATCTTGAGCCGGAAGTTACGGTTTTTCCTCTTTTTGCGGATATGTATCTTGGTCTTCGTTTCTCTGTGGGGGCTGGGTTTCTTTTTTAGAAATGAAACAGTGGTTGTTTGAAGAGGGATACTCCTAAAAAAGAGAGGGAGTTGTCCCTCTTTTTTTGTTTGCTCTTACTCTTTTTCAGATTCCTTCCTTTCTTTGCTGAAACAAGGGAATAGCTCATAACCCACCACCTGCCCTGAGAGAGACAAAGGAACCTTGTTCACCTTTTGTGAGAGTTTAGGAAGGGTGAAGGCAAAAGGCTGAAAGACCCTTCAAAGAGAGTGAGACATTTGCATGAATGTGCAAAGGTCTCAATATGTCTCTGGAAGTGAGAAAAGAAAGGTTTCAGGGGGTAAGCGTTTTACCAAGAAAAAGCAACAAAAGAACCATACAAGGGTTAGTCTTGTTTACCTTTTTCTTTTTCTTCTGCCACTACCTCTGAAAAGCCTATCCACATCCACACCCACATCCCGAGATAAAAGGCATAGAGAAGCATGGCATCAAAAAGAAGGCTTGTCAGAAAACCCGTCTGGAGGCCAAGACAGGCTGGGCCAAAGCCTTTTTTCTTGAGGGCAGAAGACAAAGCTTTTGTCCACATGACGGCAAAAAATCCATACAAAAGCACCCATCCCACTACCCCTGTTTCGAGGAGAATAGCAAGATACCCCTGATGGAGATAATCTGCTACCGAATAGATGTCGTACTCATGCCGTTTTTCGTAGTAGTACTCTTTGAAGTTCATGAGACCTATGCCGGTGAGGGGATTGGCCTCTTTCCAGAAATCAAGCCCTGCCCGGATCTGGTGAAGCCGCTGGACGTTGGTGTGAAAGGAAAGAGGGTTTTTGATGCTCTGTGCCCACTTGGAATCTGGCGCAAAAAGAACAAAAGTGAGAGGGAGCACAAGAAAAAGAAGGGCAAGATACCCCCGTTTCAAAAAGAGAAGCTGGGTGAACATCCCAACAAAAGCAAGAACAAACCCCCCGCGAGACTGAGTGAAAAGGAGCGTGACAAGTCCTATAACAAGACCGGTGGCAAGAAGGATTTTTTCTTTGGTGTTTTTCTCCCGGAGAAAAAGAGTAAACAGAAAAGACACCATAAGCCCTATCCAGTATCCTCCCCTGGCTGACCATTCAAAGAGAGACACAAGCTCATGTTCATGATAGGGCCAGAGAAGAAGCCAGACACTCCCATCCCATATCCCGACTCCCTGTCCCACAAAAAGTTGCTGAAAAAAACTCACTAAGCCACTACTCAGAAAAGCCGAGAAGATAGCTCTTCCAACTAACGTGAGAGGGAGTTTCTCAAGAGATCTTGCTCTGAAAGAAAAGTCGATGAGCATATACCCCAAAAAGAGAAATGCGGCTCCCACTCCATTCACCGGAAAACGGGAGAAAAGCCCTGAGAAAAGAGCCCAGAGAAAAAAAGCCCCAGCGAGGGCATGATACCAGCGAAAGTGATAGCTTTTCACACTATTGGAAAGTCCTACGAAAACAGAAAGAAAGAGAAAGAGGACTGACAGACTTCCAGACCAGCCAAACACAAGAGCGAAAAGAAAAAACCTTGTAGCCCAGTCGAATTCTTTTGTTTTCTTGAGCCAGTAGGCAAAGAGAACGCTCAAAAGAATCACTACCCCTATCAAAAAGGAATGGACAAAGATGGTCTTTTGAGGGTAGAGATGAACCTTTTCTGAAGTGAACACAACAGCCCTTTCTGAGAGAGAAAAAAAGACAAGCCTGTGTGGTGAGGAAGTGAGTACATTGGTGGTGGTGTTTCCTTTCACAAGGATCTCTTCTGTCTTCTGGCCACGAGAGACGGCGATATAGTCTCCTTCGACCAGAGGAGAGGTGAGATCAAGAGGTTTCTGAAAAAGAGGGATCCATCCATTCCAGACAAAACACCACAGGACAATAGCCGCAAGGCCAAGTTCCAGGAAAAGCACAAGGTATTTTTTCATTTTTCCTCCTCTGGAAGAGCCTGACGGGATATTTGCCTGATATGAATAATTACCTGATTGGTAAGGTTATCAATCACCATGATCTCCTGCGGGATCACCAGTTCCACATTGGTGGAAAGAGAGTTTGTGAGTCCTTTCAGAGAAATGGGCATGGTTTTGATGTACTGAAGATTGGTGAGAAACGTTGATGGACCCTTGAGGATAACAGAAGATGGACGGAGTTCCAACGAGGCTACCTCGTAGCCTTTTTCTACCGAATCAGTGAGAACAGGGAGCACAGGCAAGCTTACGGCCTCAACGGTATCGACAAAGAGGGTTGTTGTGGTCTTTTCTAAATTGACAGACATCGTTGGATCTAATTCAGTTGTGGTGAGGTGGATCTGGTTGGTATACCAGCCGGGTGAAGCCTCACTCAGATCGACAAAGGCCCGTATCTGATGATTTTTGAGACTCATGATGCGGTCTTTTCTCCCCTGAATGGTAACCCGCGCCATGGTATCATTGGTTTTCAGAATGACCATATTGGGGGGGAGATTGATATACTGGATAGGAATATAAAAGCCTCTCTGGACACTTGTCTGCGAATACACAAACCACCAGAGCAGAATGGCCACCACAAGGCTTCCTGCTTTGGCCTGCCAGTCTTTGGTGAAAAGACTTTTCCAGTTCCAGGACGGGGGATGTCTAAAGAAGTTCATAAAGCTTCCTCTTGAGGTTTTCGTATTCGAGATCAAAGGCAAGATGGCCTTCTGTGGCCAATGAGACCGTCCCCTTTTCTTCAGACACAATGAGGGCTATAGCATCGCATTCGCTGGTGATGGCAATCCCGGCCAGATGACGCGTTCCATATTTGAATCGTTTGGTTTTGATCGCGTCGATTTTCACCGCAGGGATAATCACCCTGGCGGCCACAATCCTGTCTCCCTGGATCACCACAGCCCCATCGTGAAGGACATTGCCCTTGTAAAAGATAGAAAAAAGCATTTCTTTGGAAAGCCTTGCATCGATGGCAAGGGCATCTTCCATGAGATGCCTGAGACCAACATTTCGTTCAATAAGGATCAGGGCTCCCATGTTTTGTCTGGCCATTTCAAAGACGGCCTCAGCTAATTCCTCAACCACATTGGAATACGGTTTGTGAAATACCGAGCCGCCCTGACCAACCTGAGAGAAGATTCTTCTGATCTCAGGCTGAAACAAAACCACAGCTAAGATGACAAAATTTCCCACGATATAACGGAGAATCCAGGCAAGTGTAGAAAGCTGAAAAAAATCAGCTATCAC
Organism: Longinema margulisiae; assembly: GCF_025266855.1. GTDB lineage: Bacteria > Spirochaetota > Brevinematia > Brevinematales > Thermospiraceae > Thermospira. The sequence continues at coordinate 885,752 of NZ_CP053071.1, read as the reverse complement.
ATAAACGGCTAAAACCACGAGAAAGCCCTTGACAATAGTCATCGAATTAGTGTCTCTGAAAATCGTATACAGAAAATACAAAATACCTGCCACTAACAGGATATCAAAAACCGAGGTTACCCAGGTCGTAAACCAGGCCATACACACCCCATTTTTTATTTTCCTCTGGGCTTTATTGTAAGAAAAAAAGGCGAAAAAAGCAATAAAATGAGACCATTGCACGAATGTGCGAAGGTCTCAAAAAAAGTAGTAAAAAAATAGTGTAAAAATGTTTCTGAAGCAATGAATAAATCTATTTTTTTGAATAAAAAAGACAAATAAACCCATGTAAACAGAGAAAGCGGGGTTTCAGGGGCGTAGCCCCTGACCCAGACAGGGATGAAAACACCCGTGCCATAGTCTCAAAATGGGGAAAAAGAGGTGTAGAAGCTTTTTGGCAGTGGTAAGTCGGCGGATATTTGACGGGAAAATAGGATAAATAAACATGGCTATGTCGATGTTTCAGCTTTGTGGGTTGTTTTGCTGAAACAAGGTGATAGCCCTGGACCTTGAGGTCTCAGAAATCTTCCTTCTTGCTGACTCGTCGCCATAGTCTTTTTCCCGTCCCTGCCTGCGGTGTGCCGTAGTAGAAGCCCCTGCAGGGGACACGTGCCCTGCAGGCTAGTGACAGAAGGCCCTGTTCTTTTATCACCCCCCTTTTTTTCTGTACCCCACTTCGACTTCGCTCAGTATCCACCGGGCCGCTTTTGCGGAGGTGTGTCCTTTGCCGTGGAGTGGGGAAGTCCTTCCGGAGTGAGGGTGCGTATCAGTTGAAAGTTGAAAGTTTGTAAAGTTTATAAAGTTAGTCGCAGAACTCAGGAGGACGAGTTGTGGTTGCCGAAGTCCCGAGGACGAGGCAATGTCGCTCACGGAGGAAGGACTTCCTCCGCACAGAGAAGAGGTTTCTCTTTGCCCGCAAAAGCGGCCTATTGTCCGTCCGAGGGGCATGCGTAGCATGCGACGAGGACAACGCCTCTTTTTCAGGCCGACCTGTGAAAAAACCTCACAGCCTTCGCTTGAAATCCTGATAACCAAAGCGCTTGTGAAGCCTTACCCATCCCTTTTCGCTGTCCATGATAGCAATGTCTGGGAGTCGAATCCCATTGAAGGTATTGGTTTTCACCATGGAGTAGATGGCCATGTCGGTGAACACGAGTTTATCTCCTCGTTTGAGAGGCCTATCAAAGGAATAATCACCTATCACATCCCCGGCAAGACAGCTCACCCCTCCTAAGCGATAGGTGTATGGCTTTTCGTGGGGGAGGCCACTTTCAAGGATATGTGGTCGATATGGCATTTCCAGCACATCGGGCATGTGGGCAGCCGCAGAGGTATCGAGGATCGCGATATCCATGCCATTATGAATAACGTCTAACACCGTGGCTACTAAATAACCTGCATTGAGGGCTACCGCTTCTCCTGGTTCTAAGTACACCTGAACGCCATATTTTGACTTGAAGGTAGTGATGGTCTGGCAGAGAAGATCAACATCATAATCCTCTCTGGTGATATGGTGTCCCCCCCCAAAATTGATGTAGGCCATTTTGGGGATAAATTCGCCGAATTTTTCCTCAAAGGCCTGAAGGGTTCGTACTAAAGCGTCAGCGTTTTTCTGACAGAGGGTGTGGAAGTGAAGATAGCTGATACCATCAAGAAGATCCGCCCGAAACTGGCTTCTCACCACCCCCAGCCGTGAAAAAGGGGCTGCAGGGTCATACATGGGGACAGGGGCTTCGGAGTGTTCAGGGTTGACTCGTATCCCAAAATGGATGTTTTTTTTCTTTTTGGCCTGAAGGGCCAGGGGACGAAAATACTCCCATTGACCAAAGGAGTTAAAATCAATATGGTCAGCATAACGAAGAAGAACACGAAAATCCTCATCGCTATACGCGGCCCCATAGACATGGACTTCTTTGCCAAAGGCTTCTCTTCCCAGTCTGGCCTCATCAGGGGAACTGGCGCAGGTTCCATGGAGAGTTTCTCGAAGGACATGAAACGTGGCATAGGTGGAAAAGGCCTTCAGGGCCAAGATAATCCGACAGCCTGTTCTCTCAATAACCCCCTGGAGAATACGAGCATTTACCCGCAGTCGTGCCTCATCTACCAAAAAGACAGGGGTTTTCAGGTGTTCGATGTCAATGCCGAGGTCACTCACCCTTAAAACGTAGTTTCCTGCCATGGGAGTCCATACTGTCCGATTTTTTCCATGAAGGGGTCTGGGTCAAACTCTTCGACGTTGAAGACACCAGCGCCTTTCCATACGCCGGTGAGAACCATCATGGCTCCAAGCATAGCAGGGACACCAGTGGTATAGGCCACGGCCTGGGTGCCTGTTTCCTGATAACTTTCAGCATGATCACAGATGTTGTAGATAAATCTCCGTTCTATTTGTCCGGAATACCCCTCTCCCTCAATCTGAACACCAATAACGGTTTTGCCTTTGTAGTTTTCTCCAAGCGATGCCGGTTCAGGAAGAAGGGCCTTGAGGAATTCGAGGGGGACAATCTTTTTACCCTGGAAGGTGATAGGCGTGATGCTGGTGAGTCCCACATTCTGGAGAACCCTCAGGTGGGTGAGATAGTTTTCCGAAAAGGTCATCCAGAAACGGATACGCTCAATCTCAGGGAAGTTTTTGACCAAAGATTCAAGTTCTTCATGGAAGAGGAGATAACTTTCCCTTGGTCCAACGCCGGGGTAGTCTATGGGTTTATGAACAGACATGGGGGGAATCTCTTTCCATTCCCCGTTTTCGTAGTATCGACCATTCTGGGTGATTTCCCGGATGTTGATTTCAGGGTTGAAATTGGTGGCAAAGGCTTTGCCGTGGTCACCGGCATTGCAGTCCACAATATCCACATACTTCATTTTTTTGAAGTAGTGTTTTTTCATATAAGCGGTGTAGATATTCGTCATACCTGGGTCAAATCCACACCCCAGCACAGCCATAATACCGGCTTCTTTGAATCTCTCATGGTAAGCCCATTGCCACTTGTACTCAAACTTGGCCACATCCTTTGGTTCGTAGTTGGCCGTGTCAAGATAGTGAGTTTTTGTGACAAGGCAGGCGTCCATGATAGGAAGATCCTGATAAGGGAGGGCCACATTGATCACCATGTCTGGTTTGAACTTCTTGATGAGCTTGATGGTGTTTTTTGGCTTATCGGCATCGAGAGCCGCCGTCTGGATCTTTCGACCGTATTTTTCCTGAATACGGGCGGCAATACGATCGCACTTTGCTTTGGTGCGACTGGCAAGCAGAATATCGCTAAACACCTCCGGGACTTGGGCACACTTGTGAGCCACCACCTGTCCAACTCCTCCAGCCCCAATAATCATAACTCTTGCCATCGTTTTCCCTCCTCTTAGTCTTTTTCGTAGTAGGTGTACCCATCAAGGCCATCTTCAAGGGCTTTGAGAATAGAAGCACGTTCCTGCACACTGATACGATTTTCAGAAACGGCTTTTTCTGCCATTTCACGAAAACGGCGCCTGATATATTTGATGTCATATTCCACATACGAAAGAACATCAGCCACAGAATCCCCTTCAATTTCAGAAACAAAGTTATAGGTACCATCTTCGTTCACACGGATGGTGACGACATTGGTGTCTCCTAAGAGGTTATGAAGGTCTCCTAAAGTTTCCTGGTAGGCCCCTACTAAGAAAACCCCCACATAATACTCTTCATCTCCCTTGAGTTCGTGGAGGGGGAGAGTGAGCTTTTCTCCGTGTGGGTCTATAAAATGGTCAAGTTTTCCGTCGCTATCACAGGTGATATCGGAAATGATCGCTTCACGGGTGGGCATGGTGTCCAATCGATGGAGAGGCATGACAGGAAAGACCTGATCAATCGCCCATGTATCAGGAAGCGACTGAAAAACGCTGAAGTTCCCGTAATAAATGTCTGATAGGGCTACTTCTATACCTTCAATCTCCACGGGGATTTTTTTCATCCCGCGGGACTTTTCGCTCACAATCGAAACAATATTCCAGAAGATATTCTCAGCCAGTGCCCTTTCCCGGAGAGAGATATCTCCGTGTTTGAAAATATCCCGGATTTGATCACGGTAATAAATGGCGTCGTTAATACTTTCCTGAAGGTTCTTGATGCTGAGTTTTTGATAGGTTTCAAAGAGGTTCTGGGTGAGTTCATGGGTTCCTTCGGGAAGTTTTTCTGGAGGGGGAGCAGGGGTAAACCTTGTCACATCGAGAATGTTGAAAACAAGCACGGAGTAGTACGCCACCAGAAATCGACCGGATTCAGTGACAATGGTGGGATGATCAATCTGATGCTCATCCACGATACTCATCACCGTTTCGACGATGTCGGCACAGTATTCTTCCACCGTATAGTTTCGACTGGAATGATAGTTGGTTTGTGAGCCGTCATAGTCAACGGCAAGCCCACCCCCAAAATCCACAAATCCCATGGGAGCTCCTTCTGAGACAAGCCCCACATACACACGGGTGGCTTCCTGAACGGCTGAACGGATATCCCGGATATTGGGAATCTGCGATCCAACATGATAGTGGAGAAGTCTGAGCCAGCCCAGTGCATTTTCCTTTTTGAGTTTGTCCACCAGTTCCACCACCTCAGGAAGACTTAAGCCAAAAATACTCCTATCACCGCCGGATTCTGTCCAGTGGCCACTGGCTTTGCTGGAGAGTTTGATACGAACCCCAATCCAGGGTTCTACCCCGAGCAGTCTTGAACGTTCAAGAATAAGGTCGGCCTCACTGGGCATCTCTATTACAAAGATACAACGGTAGCCCAATTTTGTAGCATAGAGGCCAAGATCGATAAATTCACTGTCCTTGTAGCCATTACAGACAATAATAGCCTCCGGATCCTTGAGAAAGGCAAGAGCGGCAAGAAGTTCAGCTTTGCTTCCAGCCTCAAAACCATGGTGGTACCGACTTCCGAATTCGCTGACTTCTTCCAGCACTTGTTGTTGCTGGTTGACCTTGATAGGGAAAACTCCCTGATACCGGCCCTTGTAGCCAAAAGACTGGATGGCTTTTCGAAAGCTCTCGTGAAGAAGGGTGATCTGTGAGTCAAGGATATTGCTGATACGAAGGAGAACAGGAAAACTCAATCCCCTGGCTCGTATTCCGCGGATGATATCCATGAGGCTCACCTGAATGGTTCCCTGCTTCGTTTTGTACTGATAAACGACCTCGCCCTTGTCATTGATATCGAAATACCCCGCACTCCAGCTGCGAATATTGTAGAGTTCGGCAGATTTTTCTACCGACCAGCGTTCCAGGGGCTCTTTTCGTACCATTGACTCTCCTCCCCTTCTCTCAAGTGGATATTATTGTAGGGCAAAGAAAAAAATATGTCAATTTTTAGGACTTGTACCATTCCCCCTTTCTCCTTGACAGGAGGTTTTTTTTATGTTATCATATATACCTGAGATGCCGGGGTGGCGGAATTGGTAGACGCGCTAGATTCAGGTTCTAGTGGGTGTTCAGCCTGTGTGGGTTCGAGTCCCGTCCCCGGCATTTTCTTTTTGGCAGGCGTACCATAAGAAACATTCTTTTTCTTCCCCCAGATGTTTTCTTGTCTTTCTCCCTGGAAAACAAACCTCTTCTCTCTCTTTGATAGGGCAAGGGGAATCATGAAGGATTTTTCTCTTTTTGGAGCAAGGGATACAAGTTGTTCTTGGGAACATCATGGTGGGAGATGGCTATAACTTTGTTTCAGCTAAACAGGAGGGCTTTGCTGAAACAAGGTTATAGCAGAGATGAGACCTTTGCACGAAGGTGCGAAGGTCTCAAGAAAGTGGTAAAAAACAAAAAATAGTATAAAAATGTTCCTTAACGTAATAAATAAAACTATTCCTTTGAACAAAAAAAGACAAATAAGCCCTTGTAAATGGAAAAAACGGGGTTTCAGGGGCGTAGCCCCTGACCCGGACAGGGGAAAAAACACCCCTGCAAGGGTTTCGAGATTTTTTGCTGTCCTTTTTCTCAAAAGATACTGAGAAAGGGAATCCTTGCTTCTCACAACAAAGCGTTTTCTTGGGGGACTAAAATTTTATACCTAAGTCAAAGGCAAGGTAGAGTCCCCACGCCATATCAAAGGGTTTTTCCACCCGTTGTCCACTCACGACGACAACTTCCCGATACCGATGATTGAGGACTTTGACGACGAGGGTGCTGGTAATATAGTCGGTGAGCTGATAACGAGAGGAGTGATCAAAGGTGATCTCATAGATAGGTTCAACAAAGGGAGCAAAGAGGGGCTTGTCATAGAGCGTATTTCCCCAGGAGAAGGAAAGGTTTTCACTGTTCTGGAGGGTAGAGCCGCGGAGGTTAATTTTCCAGCCGAAGAGATTGACTTCCTTGAAATTCAGGATATTCCAGTTGAGAATAAAACTGAGCGTGTTTCTTGTACTGGTTTTGAGGGCAAGAGCACTATCCCGGATAGGGAACCCATAGTTTGTTTCAAAGCTGTACCAGTTGGTGATTCTTTCTTCTTGGTTCCATTGTTGACTGTAGATTGTGGTGAGGCTTACGTCCTTTTGGAAGAAGAGGGTTTGTCTCAAGGTCATATTTTGACCTGAGGTGAGGATTCTGGTGAGGTAGTTTTCTGTCCAGGAAAGGGAGTAATCAAGCTGCAGGGGCTGGATCTGGTAGAGGGTATGATTGGTCCAGAAGCGTCCCCATGGGAATTCAGAGAGGGTGCCAAGGGTGTGGGAAAAAACCTGGGTGTAGCCAAAATCAACGCGAGAGGTAGCAAGAGTGGTGCTGTATCTATAACGTTTTGGGAAAACAATATCCCAGAGGTTATCGTACCGTGGGAGGAGCCATTCCCATCGCCAGTTTTCTTCGAGACTGTGCTGGCTTGCGGGGAGATTGGTGTAGAAAGAAGCGAAAACAAGGCTATTGGAGCGGGCTTGAACTAAGGAAAAGGTACTGTATTCCCAGGGAGGGGTATAGTAGATACTCCCAGTAGTCTGGAGGACCTCCTGGTAGGAGAGGGGGTCTTGATTGGACTGGTACCAGAGACGAGCCTGCCTTGCAAAAGATACCCCAAGGGTGTCTAAGAAAAACCACCTTGGATAGAGGTTGACTCCCCACTGGTTGGTGAGGGAGTGGGTGGTCTGGAAAAAGAGAAGGTTACCGGAGGACGTGTAGGTGAAGGCTTCCCTATTCCGGTTCCAGGAGGATTTATTTTCTGTATAGATCCATGGCCAGGGCTTGTCCAGTTGAAATCCCCACGAGAAGCCTTCGTTATCCTTTTGCCAGAAGGGATCAGCCCAGTCAAATCCTTCTATGAATCCATACTGAATCCAGAGGTATCTGTCTTTAATGCGGGTATGATCGGAAAAGAACTCTCCTCCTTTATCGAAGGTTTGAATATCGGCATAAGACCTGTATTTTTGTTGGGTTTTTCCGTAGCCACCTGAGAGAGTGAGGGGCCCTGTGATCTGGGAAAGCGAAATGGAGACAAGCTTTTGCTTGGAAAGGGAGTGTGACCTATTGGAAAGAAGAATCCCGCTGGTCTCGTATGTTCCTATGTCAAGGGTTGCCCCGTGTTCGTAAGCCATGTCAATCTGGTGGGAGAAGGTTCTTGTCCAGGGAAGTTTCTCTTTCGCTGTCCACCGACCAGAAGCGGTCTGGATGGTTGTGGTCTGGGCTAAGAAGGAGGGAAAAGATCTCTTCCACTGGGTTTCTTCGCTATAGGAATGGAAGATCTCTGGAATCCACGCGGCACTTTTGTACCGAACGGAAAATCCCCCCTGGTTTCTCTCAAACTGAAACTGGCGGTCCAGGGGAAGTTCTGTGGTGTTTGTTCTTGTTTGTTGCCTGAGCCAGGAACCATACATCCGGTAATCAAACAAACGTACCAGAGAGGACTGGATTTCTATGGTGTAGAGGGTAGTAGCTGCATTCGCTAGGACATTGGTGGCCCCAAGAGAGGAGCGGAAGTTTTCTGATCTCCACTCGCTTTTTCCCACAAGGAGAAGGGGACCAAAAATTTCCGTTCCATTCCATATCCAGAGGGGACGTCGAATATCAAGCGTGGTGGTAGCAAGGGTTGCCCAGCCGGTTTCTGTTTTGTCGTTGGAGACGTGGATTTCGTTTATCCAGAGGTTTCCTTTGCTTGTGGGTTCACTGCCATCTACCCTTACTCCGTATCCCATGATCCGGACTTCGTAGAGATAGGGGGTTCCCTGTTGAGAGGGACGATAAGTGGTATTTCGCAGGGAAAGGTCTAATGTCGAGAGAGAAAGGGTTATCTTGTGCCAGGTGTCTTTTGGGATATCGGCAAGAGGAATACTCCATTGGTAGAGATCATTACTGGAGGAACCTAACACAAAGAGAAACTGTTCATCGTTCCAGGTATCTATCCCTGTTTTGATGGGGGTCCCATCTTCGTTTTTCGAAGGAATAAAAATATAAAAGCTCAGGGTTTCGTACGAGGCTACAGGAAGGGGGCGGCTGGTGGTGTGCCATACCATCCCCTCTTTTCCCCCTTCCCCTGAAAGGGGATCAAAGGTGGTATTGCTTAGAGAATAGAAAAGTGCTAAGGCTTTTTCTTCGTATTGAAGGGCTTCGGCTTTGCTTCTCATCTTGTGAAGATTTTCAAAGGTGGTGTAGCGTTCTTTTGCGTTCTCGTCTTCTGACCACGGGTCGTAGAAGCGATACTTCTGATACATGGCGCTGGAAAAGGTGGTGAGAATTCCTGTTCGCCATTGAGGTTTTGGAGGGATACTTTCTCCGTCTATAGTGAGGCGTTGCCATTTTGTTTTCTGAAAGCTTATCCCATCAATGAGGACGCGTCCTTTAGTGCCACTTTTTCTCTTGAGGTAGATGGCTACCGACGTGGCTTGTTGAAGGGCACGAAGCTGGGAAGAAGAGAGCTGATCGATACGGATACGGTATTCTCGCCAGCCGCTTCCCTCAAGAAGAAGATTGGTGGGGGAGGTGGTGCCGGCTGAAGGGAGAACGACCCAGTTTCCCGTCGTATCAAGAAGACCATTGCCATTGAGATCTTCGCTCTGGATGAAACCATCTCCTTTGTTGCCTCTTCCGATTCCTACCCGTGTGAGGAGGGAGCCATTAGTCGGGTCGTTGAAAATATATCCAAGGTCCTGACTGCTTGTCTCTCTATCCAGTACGCCGTCACCATCGCTATCCTCCGGGAGATTCCCGGCGGCTAAGAAGAATTCAAGAGAATGGCCAGTATTGTCCTGGAAAATACCGTCGCCATCGTCATCATTTTCTACCTTCGCCCAGAAAACAATTTCATCATAGAGGCTTAAGTCAACGGAGAGCCCCTGGGCTAACGGCTGAACAGTCCCCACCCATTCGCCACTGCTATAGTCATAGTCCCAGACAAGCACACTCTGGACGATATTGGGATAATCGGCAGCTGGGAGATGTCCTCCCAAAGCCATATAAGGGCCTGGCTTCTCTGTATAAGAATACACCGCGAAAGGAGTCTGGTAGTAAGGGATCAGGGAGCTACTTCCATCAGCTTTGTACTCCCGATAGTCACGGTAGAGGAGGCGAGCTCGATTGGAGAGAGAGATGCCAGCAATATTGGTGACAGGGCTACTGAGTATCCAGCGGTATTCACTTTTCGAGAGCTGGAAACTTTCTGCGCCACCTTCAAAATCCTCTACAATAGCCATCCCTGCCGTGTTGGGGTCGTAGAGAGAGACAGCCCCTTCGAGTTGAATGGTCCATCTATTCTGGTTTTTCCAGCCGAGGAGTTGTCCCATCTCAAAGGTATTGTCCACACTGGCCAGAAGTATGCCATCAGGCGTCTGGGGGAGTTTTGCTCCCTCTTCTCCTCGCTGGGCAAGGGTGGCTATGGCGGTACCACCCATATTCCAGAAAGAGGCGATGGGATAGTCCCACCTATTGGCCCAGCTGAACCTCTGGACCCCAGCCCCATAGAAGGGTTTGTACTCATAGTACACCTCAATCACATCGTTTTCCTGAAGGGCACTCATTTGATTGAGGATGAGTTCTCCAGTGGCTGAAACAAGGAGGTATTCCCAGCTTGAGAGTTTTCGGCCGTTAATAAAGACACTTTCACTTCCGGGGATTACATTGTAGTCTAACTGAAAACTTCCCACCGGTTCGTAGTAAGAGCACACAAGCGTATAGAGGGAGTCACTTTCGATAGGATCGGTGTAGTTGGTATAGAGATTGGAAGGACCGGGGAAAGGCATACGGTCAAAAAACCAGAGGTAACCTGTTGTGGGATTTACCCGATAGCGGGAGGAATCAAACTGGAAGGGGGTTTCGATAGCCGGATTGGCTGTATACACTATCCGGAGGTCAAATCCTTTTCCCGCATCAAAGCCCTTTGTGCCCAAGAAATAAACTCCATAGTGAACATAAGGGGCAATAGGTTCATCCTCTCTCCACAGATACAAAAAGGCCTCGCCTGTGGTATCATCACTCCCCTGCCAGGGGAAACCGGCGGGGTTGGAGAAGGGATTTCCCTGATGGGTATAACGAATGACAAGCCGCTTATCACGACTTATGGAAGAAGAGAGAGAAAGCTCTCCTTTCGTATGGTCAAGGGTATAATCCTGCATAAAGACTAACCGCTTGTAGAAGAGCCCGTCGATTTTTCGGTCGGAGGCCACATTGGTCTGGACAAGAACTTCTACACTCCCCACATCGATATCCGTATCAGGGAGGAGAAAGATCCTGCGCTTGAGGTACTGGATTTCTCGAAGAGTGATGGTTCTATATTGTTTTGAGCCCACAAAACGACGATATCCCTTTTGAGTACCGGAGAGATGCAAAAGGCTTTGCCAGGAAAGTTTTCCCATCTGAAAGCGACCAAGAACTCCCACTCCCTGGGAAGGGATACCTTCACTGCTGATGAGAGTACTTTTTTGTGGTATTTGCATTCCCACATTTCCTAAAAGCACTTCTCTCACCACGCCCTTATCACTATCAAGGGCTTTGTACTGAAGGGAGTAGGTGTTTTCCGGGTTATCTGATTGGTGGGAAAGGGAGACATTGACCCTCTCTCCTATTCTTCCTGTGAGATTGAAACGGAGATTCTGAGCCATATCCAGCCCAGGCCGAAAACTTCCTACCGGTTGAAGAAAGGAAGGGTCTTTCCAGACCCACCCGTACCCTACTCGAAACACAAACCATCCACTGAGGACAAATTCACTCTCCCATTCCTCTACGCGGAAGCTCAGAGGCTTTTTTTCCCCTGGAAGGGCCAAGCCTTCTTTTTTTCTTTTTTCTTGAAGAATCTGTTTATACACCTCTGGAGAGAAACTGAAGAGGTTTTTTTCTGAGACTAACTCAACCGAAGCCTTTCTCAGGCTTTTTCTCTGCCAGCGGAGATAGGCGGTTTCTAGAGGGAAGTGGTACCAGTCCGCAGGAAAAATCATCTCGGCAAGTTCTTTCTCCCAGACTTCGACAGGGTCAAAGGAAACAAGGTCATCAAAGGCATCAGAAAAGGTGTATATCACGGTGGTATTGGAGAGTTGCCAATTGGTAATTCCTGCAATGACTTCTGCATTTGAGATGACTACCTGATTGGTGATAACAAACGAAAACCGAGTTTTTTTCTCTTGCCAGAAGAGGGTTTCACTTTCAAAAGGTTTATTATCCTCGGAAAAACCAGGATTTTGCATGGTAGCCAGCCCAATAATGAGGAAAAGAACAAAAAAGGCAATCCTTCGCACCGATGACACCCCTCTTCTGAACGTATAGTATAAGGAACCCAAACAAAAAATACCATTTTCCCTACAGGAGATTTGACAAACTCCTGAAAATATGCTATACTATATATCCTCTCTGCGGCCATCGTACAGTGGTAGTACCTTAGCCTTCCAAGCTAATGGCGCGGGTTCGATTCCCGCTGGCCGCTTTGCCCTCCTTTTTTGGTATACAACCCACACATTCCCTCTAAGATAACCTCCTGAACTTTGGGGTCATCCTTCCCCCGGGATGACCCCGCTCTTTTTTTAGAAATCCTGGGCAATAACCACCTCATGTATCGGTCCATGGAAGAATATTCCATCATAGGGATAGGCGATATTCCAGATGAGTTTTATCTCCTGAGCCAAAGCAAGTCTCAGCCCCCATCCTATACTGAGTTTAAGATCCTTGAGTTCTCCGTTCTCTTTTCTCCCCTGGAAGTGGGCAAGATGCTCACGATACGCGGTAGCTCCCATGTCCACGAATCCCACTCCCCATATAGTTGGAAGAACAATGGGGGGAAATCCTAACTGCCAGTAGCGGATCAGGGGGAATCGAAATTCGGCGTTCCAGACAAAAGCGGTGTCTCCACGAAATACCCCATAGGGATATCCCCTGAGTGAGTTATGTCCACCCAGAAAGAAAAGAGAAGCTGGTCGATTTTCGTCGTAATTGAAAATGGTACCGCCAGAGAGCCTTGTGGCCAGTCCATAGCCTGGGACAATCATGAGGTATCCACGAAAATCCCCTATCAATCGTGTGGCAAAGCTTCCAAGGGAGTTGAAGGGCATCCCCTGGTCTAAAGAGAATACCATCCGTATCCCATCAAGGGGGCCTATCATAGAATCAAGGGTATTGTCAAAAACATAAGCGGTAGAAAGAAACACATCCTGGGCGTTGAAAAGCACGAGACTGCCGTTAGAGGCGAAGGGGTAGTTGATCGACCGGTAGCTGAGTGTAGCCTCAATTCGTTGGAAGGTAGAGAAAGGGTAGGAGTACAGGATATCCCCCTGCCATTTGTCAAAATAGGCATATCCTACCTGATAAAAATCGGGGAATTGAATCCACTCATAGAAAAGGTTGTTGTAATGAAGGAAGCGAAAACCTAATTGATGACGATACTTGAGGAAGAAATAGCCAAGTTCAAAGTTCCACCCTGCTAAACGAGGATCAGCCCCGACAAAGACCGAATCAACAAAGGCGTAAAGCTGATGGTCCCCGAAGGTATCACTTCCTGCAAAAATGCCCGCCATACCAAAATCACCATACGAATTGATACTCATGATGAAAAAGAGCCCATCGGGATAGAGTTTTAGGGTATAGGGTTTGAGAGCAAACGGTTCAAGGTCTTTTCTTTCTGTTTCAAGGGAGGGGAAGGGGGTCTTTTCTACGAAAAGAGGGGTCTCGTTTCCTTTTTCAAGAGGGAGCTTGTAGAGAGCCATAGTGCCAGCATCGTAGAGGGTGAGGTAGAGGGTATTTCCTTCTATGACGGGGAAACTCATCTCTCCCGGGTGGGTGAAAAGAAGAGAAAGAGAGCTCTCAGAGGGATCGTAGAGACATAACGAGGGAAAATCTCCCTGTTTGATAAAGAGGATAGTTTTTTTGCCATCATTCTCCCATACAAAGGGCATTTCATCAGCCACCCCACTATCCATTCGCCAGAGCCAGGCTTTTTTCTCTCTATCGTAGAGGTAAAGGTCCATGTTCTCACTTTCCTCTCCATGATGAAAATTGGCGGAGAGAACAATCTGGTTACTATCAAACCAGCGGGGTGTGTCCATGACATAAGAGGTGGTTATCAGAGGGGTTGTTTTGTGTGTACGGATATTGTACACAGCGAGGACATGGTATTGGTTTTCAATGGCGACGAAAACCACCTCTTCTCCTGAAGGGGAGATATCAGGTGAGAAAAAGACTCGATAGGGTAGGGTATGGGTGGTTTTTCGTTTTGTTTTTGTATCGTAGATGACAAGACGGTATCTATCTCCACCCTCAACTAACCAGCAAACCATGCCATTGGTGCTTTTGGAGAGATGATTTCTCTGATACTGAAAGTAGAGGTTCTGTTCACTGATGCCCATTTTGTCTATGGTTTTTCGAGAACCCGTATTGGTATTGTAGATGAGATAGGCTGGATAATACCTATCCACCCCCATGGTGAGAAATTCATTCTCGCTTATCCAGAGAATGTGGGCTTCAAAGTTTTCCTGTTCATGGAGTTTGGCCGGGGTTTTGTCCGCAGGATAGAGGGGAAAATATCGCTTGCTCAAAAATTCCCGAAACTCTCTGGAAAGAGCCTCCTCAGAGATCTTCAGGTCTTCAGAGAGGACTTTTGTCCAGTTTCTTTTTTTGGATAGTCCATGGACAATCGTTTTCACCACCTGTTTACCCCAGCGTTCTTCGGCAAAGGCATAGAAGAGAGCCCCCATTTTATAGACAAGATAGTACTGGAAGGACTCCAGCCGATAGAGGTCGTTTAACTCTTTAAGGGTGGGGAGTTTCCCCCGATAAAGAAGATTGGCTACATACCTGTCCCCTTCAAGGGTGGTTCCAACGGAGGCCCATTCGGCAAGCCCTTCCACTACCCAGAGAGGAACATTCATGAGTTGCATCCCCCCTCTCTGGGGATCTGACCAGAGGGAAAGTTGAAAAACATGGGCAAGTTCGTGATAGATATAGTGCTTCATTTCTGATCGTTTTGGGGTGTAGTAGAGGGCGACTCTGCCTCGGGAGAGTTCTGTGAAACCCTCAGTTCCCCTTTCCGTCCAGGGGATGATATTGTTTTTGAGAAAGTCTATCTGGTTTGGATAGAGGATAACCTGAATCTTTTTCTTCAGCGAATGGTCAAAAAAAGCCTCATGGTGGTTATAGGCCTCTTCTAACAGGGAGAGGGTTTCCTCCATGAGGTTCGTGTGTGTGCGGGGGATATGGAGCTCAAAATGGGGGGAAAAGGCGATGGTCCAATCATAACTGTAATAGATTACTTTGTTTTTTCCAAAACCGTAGAGAGCAAGGGGAAGAAAGACAAGAGAGAAAAGGAATTTTTTCATATCTCCTCCTTGGGAAAGGTTGAAGTTTTCTCCCCGTGTTCCTGGTGAAGAAACTTTTTCAGAGGGATGATAACGTTATTTTCAAGCCACGTGGTATTGGTCCAATCAGAGGGATCGACATACCTTCCCTGGATGGAAAAGCCCAGATGAAGATGGATACCTGTAGAATAGCCCGATTTTCCAATGATACCTATCATTTGACCGGGGGAGAGTACCTCCCCGGCTTTTGTCTCTATTCTTTCCAGATGCATATAGATAGCATGAAGACCAAGGCCGTGGTCAATCACGACGGTATTTCCTCCTGCCCCGTTATAATCAGCAAAAAGCACTTTGCCACCCCAGGGGGAAAAGACAGGGGTATTGGAGGGAGCCACAAAGTCAATCCCGTTGTGGTAGGAGCTTCGCACCGTTTTTCCTTCAAGAACAAACCGTCTCTCATCACCAAAGAGACTGGAGAGGGAGTACTCAGAGAGAGGGAGAAAGGCAAGGTTGGTGAAAAAACTTGTTCCGGTAGAGGGACGCTTGTAGGTGAGTCCGAAAATGCTTACCTTGGTTTGTTTCGCAAATTCTCTCATGAGAGCTTCGTAGTCTTTCAGGGGGTCACCGGTGAGATTGGTGAGATTGACCTCCTCTCCCTGTTTTTTGGAGAAATCGGAGGCTAAGGGAACAGTTCTCACCCGATAACTGGTTTTGAAGGGGGTGATGGGAAGAAGCTTTTCCACTCTGTTTTTGGCGGCATCCTCCGCAACAGCTTTGATCTGGTACTTGGTAGCGCTGAGAGGCCAGCCAACGAAGGTTATCCAGACGTTGTTTTGCTGGTAGGGGTAATAAAAAAGCCCTGTACTATCCACAAGCCAGGTTTGACAGGGGGCCCAGGACTTTACCTGATAGAGAACAAGACCACTTTTCCCCCGTCCTAACAAGGGGATATACAGAAGAGAGATTTCCGGCGGAATAGTCACCAAACGTATGGGATAGGAAGCTTCTTTCCACGGGTAGCTAATACGAAGGAGGCCATCCTTGATAGTTTTCTCAGGGAGAGAAGAGAGGGGCTGGATAACCAGGAGGTTGCTGATATAGGTAAAAGAGAGGGGAATATTGGTGACAGGTGGTATTTCCAAGGAAGCACGAACAACCCCCTGGCCGGCAAACGGAAGGGGAAGGGGATAACTCCCATTCCAGTACAGTCCATAGAGACCTGTGAAGAGAAAAAGTTCAAGAAAAATGCCTATCTCTGGGAGAAGCTGGGAAGTGTTCCGGTTTCCCATAGTAATACCCCTGTCCGTAGTTGATGTGTGTCTTTTTGATCTGCTGATGAATCTTCTCTGAGGAGACAAACTCAGCCACGGTTTTGCTACCAATCTTCTTTGAAAAGTTGACGATGTTTTCTACCACAGCCTGATAACGTGGATCATCGGGAAGTCTTTCAATGAGAGTGCCATCAATTTTGATATAATCAAAGGGGAGTTTGACAAGATACTCAAAGTTTGAATAGCCACTACCAAAGTCATCTAACGCTACCCTTGCCCCATACCGTTTTACCTGATGGATGAATTCCTCGACGATATGAAAGTCCTGGATGGCCATCTCTTCTACAATCTCAAAGATACATCGAACAGCCACTTCTGGATGGGTAGCAAGTTCTGAGAAAATCGTGGCCAGGGTATCGGGGTCCACAAGATCCTGGTAGGAGAGGTTGAGGGAAAAATCTTCGTCGATTTTGGAGAAGATTTCAAAGCATTTTTTGACCATGGTACGGGTGATGGCGCCGTAGAGTTGATTCCGCTGGGCGATAAAGAGAAAAAACTTTGGTTCGTAGGTTTTGCCATTTCTATCTACAATTCTTGCCAAACATTCGTATTTTTCTATCTTGCCTGTTTCAAGGTTCACGATGGGCTGGAAAAAGGGAACAATACGGTTATTTTCTATGGCGTCCTGCAAAAGAAGGGTGGCCTGGATGTTGTGTTCATAGGATTTGATCACATACATACTCTCATCATAGAAGGCATAAAATTTTCCCTGAGCCACCGCATACCGAAAGGCCATATCAGCTGTGCCCAAAAGGTTTTCTCTATGGTCACTGATACCGGCGTGGAAAAGGAGTCGGATCGGGGGAAGGGAAGGAAGAGAGAGGGGCTTTTCTGCGACGGAGACAAAAAGTTCTTCACAGAAACTCTGGAGAAAAGACCTATCCCATTTCTCCTCTCCTGCAATAGCAAATTCGTCGCTATGGAGGTGACAGATGAGAAGGGAGCGATACTTTTCGCCGAAAAGGCGTAAACGAGAGGCTATCTCTGAGAGTATTCGATCTCCTATGCGGTACCCAAAGAGGTCATTGAATTCCTTGAAATTGCTGATATTGAGGATCATAAGCCAGGACACAGGCTTTTGCTGGAGAAAATCGATGAGGTAATTTCGATTGGCAAGGTTGGTTACAGGGTGAAAATAGAGCCTCTGAACAAGAAGGGATCGAGACACCCCTAAAAGCCAGGCAAAGGTGCAGAAGAGGGCGCTTAGGGTGATCTGAAAAAATGCCATGCCATGAGAGAAAAAACTCGTGTGTGTAAGAAAATAAATGAGGCTTTCTACCACAAAGAGACCTATATGCCAGAGGATGCCTTCTTTTAGCCCAAAGAGAAGAAAAGCGAGAGCCGAAAAGGTGGCAAAAAAGACGAGCGCATGATAGGGGAAACCTCCATCGAACATAAAAATATGCCATAGGAAATAGGACGTCCAGAATAACAGAATGAGACGGGAGAAGAAAACCTGATAACGATGGGGTTTCAGAAAACTGTACCATCCAAGAGAAAGAAGCAAAATGCCAGAGATGATTCCCACAAGTCCCATGGGAATGGACGATTGGGGAAAAAGAGAAAAAAGGGCTCCGATCCCAAAAAAAAGACTCAAAAGTCCCATGAGTGTCGAGGTCCAGGAAACAATGGCCACAATCCAGGAACGAAGGGCAAGGTCGATAATCGTTTTTTCTCTCATGCTTCTATTATAATGGTGAAAAAAGAAATATGGCAATTTTTCTTGGGAAACTTGATGAAAAAAGAAAACTGGTGTATAATAATACCTCAAAGGAAAGATGGAGGTGGTATATGGCCAAGGAAATTATGGGTTTTGATAGCCAGTTCTTGAAGCAAATCAAATCCCTTTTTCAGGAAACAAACATTGAGGAGATAGAGATAGCTGAAGGGGAGGAGGTGTATTTTCGGGTTTCACGCCGAAAGGAAGTGAGTCCGCTTTCTGTTTCAGCTCCTTCCGTGGCCCCTGTGGTTCAGATGCCGGTTGCCCCTGTTCAGCCAGTGTCAGCACCAACAAGTGCGCCTGTGGCTCCCGCACCGTCTTCTACTCCTTCTTCTTCAGAATATGACGATGAGACAAAATATTTCAAGGTCAAATCCCCTATCGTAGGGACATTTTATGAGGCACCTTCTCCTGATTCTCCTCCCTTTGTCAAGGTAGGCGATGTGGTTTCTCCGGATACCACGGTAGCCATTGTAGAGGCCATGAAGGTGATGAATGAGATCAAGGCAGAGGTGAAGGGAAAAATCGTCCAGATTCTCAAGACCAATGGCTCGGCAGTTCAATCAGGAGAGCCTCTTTTCATCGTGGAGAAGATGTAACGAAAGGAGGGTTAGCCCTCTTGGCAAGAACGGCGGGAGGTATTCATGAATGATCTCGATTCTCTAACCCCCATGATGCGACAATACAAAGAGATCAAAGCCCGCCATCCCGACAAGATTCTTCTCTTTCGTGTGGGCGATTTTTATGAGATGTTTTATGAGGATGCGAAGGTAGCTTCGCAGATTCTCAGTATTGCCCTTACCTCTCGTAATGATATGCCCATGGCAGGTTTTCCCTTTCATGCGGCACAGCATTATATCCAGAAGCTTGTAAAAAACAATCAAAAAGTGGCTATCTGTGAACAGCTTGAGGATCCTTCCAAGGCAAAGAAACTTGTGAAACGGGATATTGTGGAGATTATTACCCCGGCCACACGTCTTTCTCCCGATCTCTCCGTGGAGGTTTTCAATCAGTATTTAGCGGTTCTCTACCATGAGGGAAGTGAATACTTTCTCTGGATGGCCGACATTTCCACGGGGGATATGTATGGGCATATCTTTTCAGGTTCTCCGTCGGATGTTCTTCGGGCCATTCAGGACGAATGGATGCGTTATCAGCCCCTTGAATGTCTCTATCGTGAGGAGCTTCATTCCTGGAAGGCCTGGACGAATTTTTTGTCCCAGACGGGCGTTCTTGCTCAGTCTATGCCAGTGTGGTATTTTGATGAGGGGTACTTTCCCCGGGAGGTTTTTGCGACTTTAGAAAAACGTGTTTCCAAGAAGGGGGCTCTGAAAGGTTTAGCAGGGGTCTTTCGTTATTTTGAAGAAACCCAGGTGGGAAATCCTCATCTCAAGCGAAATTTTTCCAGGCTTCTTGAGCGTATTCAACTGGTGGAGTCGGCCCTGTATGTGGAGATGGACGATTTCACCATTCGCAATCTTGAACTTACCAGTAATCTCTGGGATGGGAGTGTCAAACATACCCTTTTTGAGGTTCTGAACGAAACCATCACGCCAATGGGGACAAGGCTTTTGAAACGCTGGATCCTGTATCCCCTTGCGAGAATTCCCATGATTGAGAAGCGTCTGAATGATGTGGAACATTTTGTGAGGGAGAGTGTGATAACCTCCCAGATTCGGACGACCCTTCGTTCTATCACGGATATAGAGCGGCTTCATACCCGCCTTGAACTGGGCAAGGTTATTCCAAGGGATCTGATCCAGCTGAAGCAGAGTCTAAAGGGCGTGCTTTCTCTTCTTCCCCATATCACGATAGAGGGGTATTCACAGGACGAGGCCAGAGCCTCCATAGAAGAGATGGTCTCTCTTCTTGAAGAAGCCCTGAACGACGATCCTCCATCGGCTTTTCAGGGGGAGGTGATCCGGGAGGGGTATCATCAGGACCTTGATGATCTTCGTCGTCTCTTGAGAGAGGGGAGAGACTTCATCCTGAAACTTCAGGAGAGGGAAAGAGAACGAACCAAGATTGCCTCTCTCAAGGTACGCTATAATAACGTGTTTGGCTACTTTATTGAGGTGAGCAAGGCCAATCTTCATCTTGTTCCCCCCGATTACATTCGAAAACAGAGTCTTGTGAATGCAGAGCGTTATACCCTTCCGGAGCTTGAAGAATACGAAGCAAAGGTAGCGACAGCCTCAGAACGTATAGCCAAGTTAGAAGAAGAGATTTTTCACCAGGTTGTGGAAAAGGTGCTTGCCCATACCACACTTCTTTCTGAAATAGCCTCAAAAGTGGCCTATCTTGATGTGGTGACGACGTTGGCCTTTGTGGCGGTGGATAGGCATTATACCCGTCCTGTGTTATCGGACAAAAAGATCCTGCGAATTGTTGATGGACGCCATCCTGTGGTGGAAAATTCACTGGGGCGAAATCTTTTTGTGCCCAATGATACCATCATGGATGAGAATGATTTTCTTGTGATTCTCACAGGGCCCAACATGGCTGGAAAGTCCACCTATCTTCGCCAGAACGCTCTCATTGTGCTTATGGCCCAGATGGGGTCGTTTGTCCCTGCAAGGGAGGCGCATATCGGGGTGGTGGACAAGATTTTCACCCGTATTGGGGCATCGGATAACCTTTCCCAGGGGCTTTCCACGTTTCTTGTGGAGATGCAGGAGGCGGCTCGTATTCTCACCTATGCTACCCCAAAAAGCCTTATCATCATGGATGAACTGGGGAGGGGGACTTCGACGTATGATGGGCTTTCGATTGCCTGGGCGGTGATAGAGTATCTTGCGGATCATCCGGAGAAAAAGGCCAGGACCCTTTTTGCCACGCATTATCATGAACTTACCCAGTTAGGGGAGAAACCGGGTATCAAGAATTATACCGTCGCCGTTCGGGAACAGAATGATGACCTTGTTTTTCTGAGAAAGGTGATTCCTGGACCGGCTGATAAAAGTTATGGTATTCATGTGGCAAGGCTTGCGGGTATCCCCATGGAGGTTATTGAACGGGCACGTACGATTTTAGAAACCCTTGAAAAGGAAGGAGTGAAAACCCAGGTGGAGGTAGAGACTGAATTTTCCCGTCGTTATCACGGGCAGGTGGGAAAACAGGATTTCCTTTTTGAGGAGTCAACCGCCGCGAGTTATGACTGGTTGGCCAAAGAAATCAAAAAGTTGGATCTCAATCAGATGACCCCTATTGATGCGCTCAATTTTCTTGTCCGGATGAAACAACGGTTGGGGTAAGGTGGCTTGAAGAAAACGCACGCGTGAGTTTCCGTTACTATGAAGAAGTATTTTTCACTTTGGTGAGAAAAATGTTCTCCAGAGAGGGAGAGATTTGTTCTATAGAAACCCCAGGATATCCTAAAGCCCTGAGCTCTTTTTTTAGAAGGGGTATGTCTTTCTCAGGGGGAACGACGATATGAATCTTTTTCCCGAAGAGGGCTTTGTGAATGATAAAGGGAAGCGAAACTAAATGATGAAAGAGTTCTATACTCTTGTCTGATTCTATAGCATACACGTTGTATTCAAATTCTTTTTTCAATTGTCCGGGGGAGTTGTCGGCTATCAATTTCCCTCCTATGATAAAGCCCACCCGATGACAATATTCAGCCTCTTCCATGTAATGGGTGGTGACAAACACCGTTTTTCCTTCCTGGGCAAGGGTGTAGATGATTTCCCAGAATTTTCTTCGCATCAGGGGATCAACGCCGGAGGTTGGTTCATCGAGAAAGACAATTTCTGGATTGTGGATCAGGGCCTTGGCCAGGGCAAGCCGTTGTTTTATGCCGGCAGGTAATTTGATAACGGGGGTTGATGGAGGGGCAGAGATTTCCATTTTCTGGAGAAGTTCGTCTATTCTCTCTCTGATAGTGGCCGAAGGAACACCATAGATGCCTCCAAAAAAGCGCAGGTTTTCCTCTATGGAAAGATCTTCATAAAGAGAAAATCGCTGGGACATATAGCCAATAGCATGCTTGATTTTTTGCTGCTCTTTCACCATATCAAAACCAAGAATGTGTCCTTCTCCTTCTGTTGGGGTGAGAATCCCGCAGAGCATTTTGATGGTGGTGGTTTTCCCCGCCCCATTTGGGCCCAAAAAGCCAAAGATTTCCCCCCTTTTGACCACAAAAGAGATCCTATCAACAGCGACAAAATGGTGAAATTTTTTGGTGAGATTTTTTACCACCACGCTTTCCATAGGCATTCCCTATTCTAAGTGTTTGGCAAATTTTCTTGCACTCAGGATAAACATAAGGATTCCTATACAAAGGAGCAAAAGAATCTTTGGCCACAAAAGAGTTATCCCAGCTCCTTTGAGAAAAAGAGAACGAATCAAATCAAGAAAGTGTCGCATGGGGTTGAGATAGGTGAGCATCTGGATAATGGGGGGCATGGACTCAATGGGAAACGCAAAGCCAGAAAAAAGAAGGGCTGGAAGCATAAAAAGAACCACGGAGAGAATCGCCTGCTGTTGACTGTGAGAAATGGTGGATATAAAAAGCCCAATAGCGGTTGTAGTGAGAAGAAAGGCTACTGAGATTAACAAAAGAAGGGAGAAGCTTCCCGAGAAAGGAACATGAAACCAGAAAATCAGAATAAGCGTTACCACAATAGTATCAATAAGCCCGACAATCATATAAGGAAGGGTTTTGCCAATCACGAGCTCTTCGGGACGCAGCGGAGAAACAATGAGCTGGTCGATGGTGGTATTTTCCCGTTCTTTTACCACAGACATGGCGGTGAGAAGAATGGTGATCATGGAGATAAGAAGCCCAAAGATACCGGAAAGATAAAAATTCCGGCTGGAGAGTCCAGGGTTGAAGAAGACACGTTCCTCTATATTCACAAGGCCGGGGAGACGTCCCCCTCCATAAGCCTGGTGTATGACGAGTGCTCGCTGAATGTTTTTTTGATAATAGGGGAGCATGATCTGATGCAGGAGTGCCTGGACTTCTGCTATGATCATAGAACTCCGACTGGAGTCTGTGCCATCTACAAAGACCTGAAGAGGTACGGTTTTGCCTTTTTTGAGGCCCTTTTCAAAATGAGGGGGAATATGGAGAAAAACATCAATTTTCCCTGTATCAAAGAGGATGTCTACCTCCTGAGGTTTTTGAAGAGAGGCCACAAGGGAAAAAACGTCACTCCCTCGAAAACGTTCTACAAGAGAACGACTTTCATATGATTTATCTTCATCAAAAACAGCCATACGAATATTTTTCACATCTGTATTGATGGCGTAGCCGAAGACTAAAAGCATCACAATCGGAGGGACAAAAAGTACGATGCGCATGCGGATATCTCGAAAAATCTGCAGAAACTCTTTTTGTACAAGGGCGAGGATAAACTTATGGCGAATCATGGTTTTCCTCTAAGGACATATGAATCTTGGAGAGGGCAAGAGTACTTGTGAAGAGCGCAAATATCCCCAAAAAGAGAATTTGAGTAAGAAGCAAACTTGTTCCAATACCCTTGAGGGTAATGCCCTTGATAATGGTGATCAAATATCTTGCCGGGACAAGATAGGTGATGGCCTGGATGATGAAAGGCATATTGATAATGGGGAAGATATATCCTGAAAGAATGAAAGTGGGCAGATAAGTGAGAATAAAAGAGATCTGAATAGAGAGAATTTGTGACCGAGTAAGGGCAGAAAGAAGCATTCCTAAACTTGACGATCCAATGAGGAAAAGAAGAGCCAGAAGGTACAATTCCAGAAAACTTCCTTTGATAGGGACATGAAAAAAGAAATGCCCAATACCTATGGTGGTCATCAGATCAAAAAGGGCAATAAAAACATAGGGAAGAAGTTTTCCAAAAAAGAGTTCATATTTGGTGAGGGGAGTGGTGAGGAGAGTTTCTATGGTATGTCTTTCCCATTCTCGAGCGATCGTGAGAGAAGTAATCACCGCTGAAAGAATAGCCATTACAATGACAATAATGCCAGGGATGATGAAATTTTTGCTGGCAAGTTCTGGATTGTAGAGGATTCTATTTTCTATCTGGAGGGGGGAGGAAAGGTGGAGACCCCTTTTTTTGAAGAAGGTATTTCTCATGTTTATGTTGTACTCGTACACCATAGTCTGGAGATATCCCGTAGCTACTGTAGCCGTGGTGGTTTCCGAGCCGTCAACAAGAAGCTGGAGGGATACCGATTTACCATTCAAGATGTGCTGTTGAAAGCCTTGAGGAATAACGAGTACGAGTTTCACATCTCCCTGGATGAGTTTTTTTTCAGCTTCTTTTTCTGAGAAAAGGAAATGCTTTATGATAAGATACGTATTTCCCCGGAAATGGGAAAGAAAATCTCTGGAAAGAGGGGAAAGGTCATGATCTACCACAGCGAGAGAGATATTTTTGATATCTAAACTCAAACCATAGGCAAAGATAAAAAGGAGAAAAACAGGGATGACAAGGGCCATAATAAAACTTCGTTTGTCCCGGCGAATTTGAATCCACTCTTTCTCAGCGATGACAAGGGTTCGGTTCAGAGAATAGAGTAGCGTTTTCCAGTTTATCTGGTAAGCCATGCGATGAACACGTCCTCCAGGGATGGTTTTTTTCTTTTCCAGGGGATTTTTTTGCCTATGGCTGAAAAAATAAAAGGAAGTTCTTTGTCTGGATTTTCTGAGAAAAGGAGGAGTGAGTTCCCTCTGACAAAAATCGAAAGAGGTGCTATTTTTTGAAGCATAGAGAAGGTGGCAAAGGGATTTTCTACCTCAATTTCTATCACTTCATGGGAAAGAAGAGAGGAAATCTCTTCAGAGGGTTTCATAAACAAAAATCTCCCTTCGTACATCACCGCCACCTGCGAGCATCGTTCTGCCTCATCTAAATAGGAAGTGGTCAGGACAATAGTCGTATCTTCTTTGAGAAGTTCGTAGAGGACTTCCCAGAATTCTCTACGAGAAACAGGATCGACCCCATTCGTTGGTTCATCTAAGATGAGAAGTTTTGGATTGTGCATCAAGACACACATGAGGCCAAGTTTTTGTTTCATTCCACCGGAGAGATGGCCAGCGAGTCTTTTTCGAAATGGCTTGAGATTGCTGAATTGGTAGAGTTTTTCGATTTTGTTTTCTCGTTCTTTTTTGGGTAGGCCATGGAGTCTTCCCATAAAATGAAGGTTTTCTTCTACAGTGAGATCTTCATAAAGGGCAAATTGTTGTGGCATGTAGGCCACGGTGTCTTTGACAAAAGAGTGAGAAGAAGAAAGAGAGAGATTGTTTCCTTCAAAAAACACCTCTCCTGTGGTTGGTCGGAGTAAACCCGCGATTATTCTGGTGAGGGTACTTTTGCCGGCGCCATCTGGCCCCACAATGCCCAAAATTTCCCGGGAAGGAAGACAAAAAGAAATATTGTCTATGATGGTTTTTCCTTCGATGATTTTTGAGACGTTTTTTACCTCAAGCATGGTTATGGCTTCTGGGGAGTGATATATATTTTGGCATCGGCTGGCATGCCCGCTTTGAGTTCGAGATCAGGATTGGGAAGATCAATTTTGACGGCAAACATAAGTTTGGTTCTTTCGTCTTTGGTTTGTACGGTTTTTGGGGTAAACTCTGCCTTGGGAGAGATAAAAACAACTTTGCCTTCGTATTTTTTATTGGGAAAGGTGTCTACAAAGATTTCGGCTTTTTGGCCGATTTTCACAAGGCCCAACTTGGTTTCTGGAATGTAGATTTTGATCCAGCAATGGCGAAGATTGGCCATGGTGAGAATAGCCGACCCGGGGAAGGCAATCTCTCCAGGATTGAGATTTCGAGAGACGATAAATCCATCTATGGGGGCCCGAATGATACTATTTTTTGCTGAAAGAGAGGCTATATCCAGATTGGCTTGAGCTATCTGATAGGCTGTTGAGATGGATTCAAAGTCTCTTGTGGAAAGAGAACCGGCTTCGTAAAGCTCTTTGGCTCGCTTGTAATTGGCCAGGGCATTTTCGTAGTTGGCTATGGCTGACTTTTCCTGAGCGGAGAGCTCTTCTCCTTCTAATCGAACGAGAATATCTCCTTTCTTGACCTCGTCGCCTTCCTGTACAGTGACATCGGCAATTCTTGCCATGATCTTGGAAGCCACATCTATCTCTGTAACTTCAATAGTTCCGCTTCCCTCAATGATATTGGTTTCCTTTTCTCTTTTGCGGATCACATCGAAGTAGAGGGTTAGCCCGACGAGAGAGAGAACGACCACCAGGAGGGGAAGAATGGGTCTTTTCATGTTTTTCCTCGATGAAGTCTAAGGATATGCTTATTATTATATGAGGAAAGGGAAAAATGTCAAGTAGGAGGGAGGAAATCCTCGTTGCTCAAGAGCGTTCTTTTTTTAATGAAAAGAGACCCTTGCACATTTGTGCAAAGGCCTCGAAAAACAAAACGGCCGTCTTCCCAAAGGAAGACGGCTGGGTTTTATCTCGTCTGGAAGAAGAGCTTGCCGTTTTTGAAGTCCACCGTAATGGTCTGGCCTTCTCGTACTTCCCCCGAAAGAATATGGACAGAAATGGGATCCAGAAGCAGGTTTTGTAACGCTCGTTTGAGAGGTCGTGCCCCAAACTCCTCATCATATCCTTCTTGAGCCAAATAGTTTTTGGCCGCTTCGGTGAGTTCCAGTTTGATCTTTTTGGCGGCGAGACGCTCTCTGATACGGCGAAGCTGAATCTCTATGATATCTTTCATGTGTTCGCTACTCAGCTTGTGGAAGCTCACAATCTCGTCAATGCGATTCAAAAACTCTGGCCTGAAGTATTCCTTGAGAAGGGCGCGCATCCTTTCGTCCATCTCTTCTTTCTCCTTAGGAGAGGTGAATCCCTGGATACTCGGAGAGAGGTTGGAACCGATATTGCTCGTCATGATGATCACCGTGTTGGTAAAGTTGACGGTTCGTCCCTGGCCATCAGTGAGCCTTCCATCATCCATAATCTGCAAAAGGATGTTGAAGACATCTGGATGGGCCTTCTCAATCTCATCGAAGAGGATAACGGCATAGGGACGCCGTCTGATTACCTCGGTGAGTTGTCCACCCTCTTCGTATCCTACATAGCCAGGAGGGGCTCCAATGAGACGCTGCACACTGAATTTCTCCATGTATTCGCTCATATCAATGCGGACAAGGGCCCTTTCTGTGTCAAAGAGAAACTCAGCAAGTGCCTTGGAGAGTTCTGTTTTTCCCACACCTGTGGGCCCAAGGAAGAGAAAACTTCCGATGGGACGGTTTTCCTCCTGGATGCCTGCCCGGGAACGGCGTATGGCGTTGGCCACAGCCTTGATGGCGTGGTCCTGTCCTACCACGCGAGCCTTGAGGGCATCCTCCAAGTGAAGAAGCCGTTGTTTCTCTGACTCAAGCATTCGACTCACAGGGATTCCTGTCCACTCGGAAACCACACGGGCGATATCTTCTTCAGTGATTTCCTCTCTCAGAAGACGTTCGCCACTCTCCATAGCATTCAGTTTTTGCTGGAGGGCTTCCAGTTGTTTTTGTTTCTCTGGGATCCGGCCGTAGCGGATTTCTGCTACTTTGTCAAGCTGGCCGGACCGCTGGTAACGTTCTTCTTCTATACGGAGATTATCAATTTCCTGGTTGATGTCTTTGATCTGGCGGATAATCTCTCGCTCCTGGGTCCATTTGCTTTTAAGCGCCGTGGCTTTTTCCTGAAGCTCAGAAAGTTCTTTCTCTACTTTTTGGAGCTGTTCAGCAGAGTCTGGACCCTTTTCCTTTTTCAGGGCTTCTTTTTCGATGGAGAGCCGGAGAATTTTTCTCTCTAAGTCATCAATCACCTGTGGCTGGCTCTCTATCTCAAGGCGGATTTTGGAGGCGGCCTCATCGACGAGGTCAATAGCCTTGTCCGGGAGGTGGCGTTCGGTGATATAGCGCACCGAGAGCTGAGCAGCAGCTACTAACGCCGAATCAGCAATACGAATACCATGGTGGAGTTCGTATTTCTCCTTCAGACCACGGAGGATGGAGATGGTATCCTCGATGGATGGTTCAGCGACATACACGGCCTGGAAACGCCTCTCGAGGGCCTTGTCTTTTTCGATGTACTTGCGGTACTCGTCAAGGGTGGTGGCACCAATAACCTTGATTTCTCCACGGGCGAGCGCTGGCTTGATCATGTTGCCTGCATCGATGGCTCCTTCAGCAGATCCAGCCCCTACAATGGTATGAAGCTCATCAATGAAGAGGATAATCTCCCCGTTGGAGTCAACCACCTCTTTCAAAAGCGCCTTGAAACGCTCTTCGAATTCACCTCGAAACTTGGTACCGGCAATGAGAAGCCCCAAATCGAGGGAGAGGATTCGTTTGTTTTTGAGGCTATCAGGAACGTCTCCACTCACAATACGACGGGCTATGCCTTCGACGATAGCGGTTTTTCCCACACCGGCTTCTCCGATGAGGACGGGATTGTTTTTGGTACGACGGGTGAGTACCTGCATGGCACGGCGGATCTCAGCGTCTCGTCCTATTACAGGGTCAAGTTTGCCCTGACGGGCAAGTTCGGTGAGATCCCGGGTATATTTTTCCAAGGCCTGGTATTTTCCTTCGGGGGTTTCATCGGTGACCCGATGAGAACCACGGAGGTTTTTGATGGCTAAAAGGATCCTGTCATAACGGAGGTTAACACTCTCAAAGAGCTGCTTGAGTCCACTCTCTTTTGTGTTGACAATGCCAAGGAGGAGATGTTCAGTACTCACATACTCATCGTGCATCTTGCCCATTTCCTGGAAGGCCCTATCCATGGCCTCAGTCAGCTCTTTGCCAAAATAGTTTTGCCAGGCGCCTTCTACATGGGGTTTCTGAGAGAGCCTTTCTTCTAAAAGGGAAGACAGTTTCCCAATGGGCACTTCAAGCTGGGAGAGGATAGGGCGTACCAGTCCATCCTCCTGCTCCATAAGGGCTAACAGAAGATGCTCACTCTCCACAGCCTGATGACCATGACGGGAAGCTATTTCAATAGCCCCTTCTATGGCTTCTCTTGCCTTGACAGTGAGTCTATTCATGTTCATCATAGACGACTCCTTTTTCTCTTTTTGAGTATAATATACAGAGAAAAGAGGGAGTCGTCAAGAATTTTTGTATCATTAAGACTCTCTATGCATCATTTTGATACACGTATTCCCCTTCGCCCGGGTGGTAGTGCAGGAGGAGAAACGACACATCGTCTCCCCGCGGGTAACGTCCACGAAAGTTTTTGAGGTCCTTCCAGATGGCTTCACGAATGAGTTGAGGGTTGGTGCTTCCTTTGAGAATACGGTAAAGCCTTTTTTCTCCATAGAACTCGCCGGAGGGATTCTTTTGTTCCACGATTCCATCAGAGAAGAAGAGGAGCATATCATCTCTGTGGAGCTGGATTCGGGAGGGTTTTGGATTGATGTAGTCAAAAAGCCCAAGGGGAACATTGCTCTCTTCCATTTCTAGTTTGTAGATGGAGTGTTTTCTTCGGATGGCAATGTGTCCATGTCCCATATCCCAGACGTGGCATACCCCGCTTTTTTCATGGAGTACGGCAAATACCCCGGTGAGATACTTTTCCCCATGGAAGGCGGCAAAGAGGTAGTTATTCAAAAGGTGGAGAAATTCACCTATCTTTTTTCGTTCAAAATCAAAGGCCTGAAACATCCCGCTCAGGCTTGTGGTGATAAGAGAGGCGCTTGGACCCTTTCCAGCCACATCGCAGAGAAGAAGGACAATACCATCGGGGAGTGTTTTCCAGGCATAGAAGTCCCCTCCTACCTCTTTGGCGGCATGACTTGCCCCAAAGAGACTGAAAAGCGGACGGTTATATACAAGTTCTTCGGGCACGAGGTTTTTCTGCACATCACGGGCTGCTCGAATATCCTTTTGCATGATGCGGGAGAGATAGATGAGAAGGTCTCTGGTAGAGAATATGCCGATAAACCTTTCTTTTTCATCCTTGAGGATAAAGAATTCTTCCTCTCGGCTTTCCATATGGTCGGACAATTCCTCAGCAAGAGAGTAGATATGAATCTGATAGAAGTAACTTCTTGCGGATTGGACAAGGCTCTCGACATTTCTGTGGCGATAAACGTCAAGCATGTAGGGTTGGGTCATAGCAGAGAGAAAGCGCTCTCGAATGATAATCCCCTTCACCGTCATGTCATCGTCCACCACACCACAGGCGGGGATATACGGATGATGCTGGAGATCGTGAAGAAGGTCTGTGACTTTTGTTTTTTCATGAACGTAGAAGCGAGAGGAGATGAGTCTCAGGGCTATCTCTCCTGAGACTTTGGGGGTGGGGTTTTCTTTGAGAATAAGGGGCCGGCTTTCTTCATCTGTTTCTTGCGTTTCTAATGAACGGGGAATTTCTGGAGTAGAACGAACGAGGATGGTTTTCTGCTCCTTCATAACCTGCCTCCTTGAAAGAGTTTGCTATGAGTGTACCACAATTTTATGAAGAGAAAATGAAAAGAATGTGAATTTTTGGTGAAAAAATCAGGCTGAAAAAATACATAGTGAGAAAAGTATCTGGTTTATGAGGGAAGAATTCTCAATTCTTGGGAGGGGATGAGAGGCTTATGGTAAAGGTGAGTGTTCCCTTTTCATTGGTCAGGGTATAGGTGCCCGCTGAGAGGTTGGTGAGAGAGAGGTGGTTTTTGGCTTCTCCCTGGAAAATAATTTTGTCCTTGGAAAGAGAGAGGGCGGACAGGTCTCCTTCAATGGAGAGGTTAAATGAGTCTTTTTCATAACTGATGGTGAGGGTGATCCCAAGGGTGTGTGAGGTGTATTGCCAGAGAGAGGAAGCGTTGGTTCGTGTAGCAGGAAGGGGAAGAGGGGAGAGTTTTCCAAGAAGGGTTTCTACGGCTTCTTTTGTTTGGTGAAAAGCGAGGGTAAAATGGTCAACAAGCGCTGGTTGTGGGAGAGGCTGTGGGGAAAGACTCATCATCCTGGCATGGGAACGGTTGATCTCAAGCAGTTCGGCAAGACACACAGAACAGGTTTCGAGGTGTTTTTCCATGGCTTTGAGACGGTCTGGGGAAAGTCTTTTTTCGAGGTAGGCAAGCCAGGTGGTGAGGTCATATTCCTGACAAAACATAGGGTTCTCCTGTAGGGTTATGAATGAGGTATTTGAGTCTGGTTTCAGCAAGGGCGAGTCGGTGTTTTCCTTCTCGCGGGGAGGAAAAGAGTCTTCCAAAAATGCGGAAAAGGTCTCGATTGGTAAGCAGTATTTGCTTCCGTAAACGTTCTCTTTTTGTTTCTAATTTGAGAAGTTTCTGGAGGTTCTTTTGGGTTTTGTTTTCCGGGTATTGCATGAGGGTTTTGAGTTGAGCGATTTCGTCAAAGAGAAGGGAGAGCTGATCGCTTATCTGGCGGAGATTGTCTATATCCTTGAGTTTGGTGGTGATGAGGTCTCTCTGGATATCTAAAAGTTCGAGATAGGATTTGCCGGTGAGGGAACGGGTGAGGGAGAGGTCTTCTGGGGAAAGTTCTTCGGGAAGATAAAACCATTTGATCCAGAGTTTGTCATAGGGTTTGAGGTTCTCCATGGCTTTTCGAAGGGTTTCCCAGCAACTGTTTTCATCATCGAAAAGCGGAGAAGACATGTCTTCTTCAATGGGAAGAGAGGGTTCAGGGAGTTTCCGCCAACGGCAGAAGTCGAGATAACGGTGGCGGAGGATGGTTACAAACCACAGAGAAAAGGACGAACAAAGGGATTCATTCCATTGTTCCAAGATGTTTTCAAGTCTTTCTCTCATGTAGAGATAGAAATCCCCACAACTGTCTTCATCACTTTTGTAAACCAGTCGGGGAAAGTTATAGATAAAAACAGCCACTTCCTGATGGAGGGATTCAAGGACGCTTCTCTCCCCTGCGAGATATCTCTTGAGAAGGGGGATAATCTTTTGATCGTCAAGAGACATGGGTTACATTTCAATGAGTTTGACAGTGACACCAGCAAGGGATTCTAAGGCGTTGACCATCTCGGTTACGGGGCCTTGTGGGTCTACTTCGAGGAAAATGATGCCTTCGGAGGAGGTTTCCTGTTCGTGGAGACCGAGTCTTACGAGAATGCTTGTCCCGTAGGTGGTGAGGACTTTCTGGACGTTGGGAGCGGTGTTTTCTCTTCTTTCAATCTTGATGAGGAGAAACTGGCGCATAAAGCCTCCTTTTTCCGACTGTTTTTAAGCTCTTTCTGTGTTATTATATATTTTTCTTTGGAAAAATGCAAGTAAAAAGAAGTGATATGGACAGAGAAAGGGCTTATTTTGTCTTTTCACATAGGAAACTGAATACCTATCTCCACATTTGACAAAGAAGAAAAAGAGTAAGGAAAATAGAAAGACTATTCTCTCGAATTTACAGAGATGGGCTTCTCCTGGGGAGAATGACCATGGAGAGCGAGGGGCTATCCCCATATTTCAGCCACAACCGGCGGTTTTTGCTGAAACATGGTGATAGCCATGGTCGTCTTCACCGGGGCTACGCTTGAGAGGGGTTCTGGTTTGCTGAAATATGGTGAGAGCCGCTAGCTCACGTTTGCACGACCTTAGCTGAAATAGGGTGATAGGGGGGGCTTTTGTGGGACATGGAAAAGGTTAAACGTTTAAGCTAACAGTTGCTTTGCTGAAATATGGTAATAGCCACAGGACTCTATTCTGTTTAGAGGCTGGTTAAACGTTTAACCAAGCAAATGTCTTGCTGAAACATGGTGATAGCCCCGACTTCATATCCCCAAGGATCCCCTTCTTGCTGAAACATCGCCATAGCCCCTCCAGCCCCTGCCTGCGGTGCCTTCTGACAGAAGCCACCAGGGGAACACATGCCCCGCGGACCTGGTGGGAGAAGGCCCTCCCTGGAGAAGGAGGCCCTCCCTGGAGAAGGAGGCCCTCCCTGGAGAAGGAGGCCCGTTCTTTTTTTACCCCCCCTTATTTTTTCTGTACCCCACTTCGACTTCGCTCAGTATCCGCCTGGCCGCTTTTGCGGTTATGAAAAGGGCCCTTTGGTTTCCGACGGGAAAGTCCTTCCGACGGGAGGACACAGGAGGTGTCCGGGGCGACCTCTTCTGTTGCCCTGCCCGAAAAGCCCACCGAAGCGAAGCCGCGGGGACCCCGCTTTGGCGGGGAATCGGCGAAGCAAGGTGGGCGTTCTTCTTCCGATGTCAGGAGGACGAGTGGAGGTCGCCCACGGAGGAAGGACTTGCCCTCCCAGGAGAAACGTCCCCCATGGCCCGCAAAAGCGGCCCACCATCCGTCCGAGGCGCATGCGTAGCATGCGACGAGGACAGGGCTTTTCTTGAGCCGGTGCAGGGGCGGGGAGCCCCCTAGGTTCTATCCAGGTGGGCGGTTGAAACAGGATGATAGCCCCTGATGGTACAAAAGGCAACAGCCCGAAAACTTGAATTTTTGCTCTCTTGTGGCTACAATAAACAGGAAACGGAGAGATGACTCCAAAGGAGGTTGTGTATGAAAAAAATGCTTTTCCTTTTTATGATGATGGCTTTTTCGCTGGGTTTTGCCCAGACAAATGCCTTTTCGGGAAGTGGGTATGACACGTCATATTTTGAAATATCCATAGGCTTTGGTTGGCCCTGGGATATAGGGCCGAGTATTCGCTTCAAGGGAGTCTATGGCTATATGATAGACAGAGCTCTTTCTTTGCATGGAGGACTTGATTATGGCTATGCCAGTCGCCAGGAAACTCTCAGTAATATTACCTCAAGCGGGGTATCTACCACCGTTCTGGAGAGTGATGTTCAGGCCCATCTTGTGAAGGCGCTTGTTGGTCTTCGTATTACCTGGCCATGGGTGGTATGGGAACCGGTTCGTTTTTTTACAGAGTTTGATGTGGGGTATTCTCTTTTGTGGAATTTTTATACCCGTTTAGCGGATAGAAATCTCTATTTCTATGCGGGTGATTTTTTGAGTTTCCAGATTGTGCCGGGGGCTATTATTCCTTTGGGTGAGAAATCACAGGCAATTGTGGGTTTGTGTCTTGATATAGCCAGTGTGTCCCGAAACACCCCCCTTGGAGAATACACCGTGAAGGAGAAGATTAATCTCTCCGGTGTAGGTCTTCTCTTGGGTGTTGGCTTTCGCTGGTAGGAGGGAATATGCGTAAGAATAGTTCTTTTGTGGCGGTGGTTTTGGGGGTTCTTTTAGTTCTCATGGGGGTGGCATTCCTTTTGGGTTCCTGGATTCCTGGTTTGTCCGGCTTTTCACTCTGGCCACTCTTTCTTCTTCTCCCCGTGGTGAGTATGCTTCTTGGGGTTCAGAGCCGAAAAGATCTTGCAAAAGTTATTTTCTGGGTTACCTATTTGACCTATCTTGTGGTTTTTTTCCTTGTTTTGAATTTCATAGGCTGGGAAACGATGGAACGCCTCTGGCCGCATTTCATCATAGCGGCTGCGGCGAGTTTTCTCTCTGAATTTTTTGTTACCTTAGAGACAAACAAACTCTGGGAGACTTTGATTGCCGCTTTGATTGGGGCTTATTTTTTGATTCCTGGACTTCCCTTTCAGATTCTGGGAGGGGTTCTGCTTATTTTGTGGGGAGGAAAGCTTTTGATTCAGTCTCTTTTCTTTTCTGTGAAAAAGAAGGAATAAACGAGTTTTTATATTAAGGAGGAGACGACTCCATGTTAGGGATTTTTGTACTGGTGTTAGGTCTTTTTGCCCTGATCAAAGGAGGCGACTGGTTGGTGGAAGGAAGTGTCTCTATTGCCAAACGGCTCAATGTACCTGAAATCGTGATAGGGCTTACGTTAGTGGCTTTTGGGACATCGGCTCCTGAACTTCTGGTCAATATCTTTGCGGCCATTCAGGGCAAAGGGGATATTGCGTTGGGTAATATTCTTGGCTCCAATATTGCCAATATTGCCCTTATTTTGGGAGTGAGTCTTTTTTTTCGTGATCTTCTTATCAAGAAGACCACAACAGCCTTTGAGATTCCACTGGTGATTCTGTCTGCTTTTCTTCTCATTGTGTTGGCCGGAGATAGATGGATTGATGGAAGAGGGATTGTAGAACTCTGTCGAAGCGAAGGGATTGTCCTTCTTCTCTTTTTTGTGATCTTTTTGATTTACAATGGTTTCTTGGCTGTCAAAGAGGGTTTTGAGGGTGAAGAGGACATCAAAACCTATAGTCTCCCTGTAGGGATTCTTCTCTTTTTTGTTGGGCTTGGTCTTCTTATCATAGGGGGGAAACTTACGGTGGATGGAGCCGTCTCTACGGCCCGCTGGATAGGGGTTCCTGAACGTATTATTGCCCTTACTATCGTGGCGGTGGGGACAAGTCTTCCTGAGATGGTCACATCCATCATGGCGGCGAAAAAAGGGTCGTCTGATATTGCGGTGGGCAATGTCCTTGGAAGCAATATCTTCAATGTCTTTTTTATCCTTGGTATTTCAGCCCTTATTCGTCCTTTAGGTATTTCCAGTGGTATCCAGAGAGATCTGTGGGTAAACCTTGGGGTATCCCTTCTGTGCTGGGTGCTTGTTCTTTTTGGTCGGGGAAAAATCTCAAGAAAGAGCGGGGCGGTTTTTGTTGGCTTTTATGTTCTGTATCTTCTTCAACTGGTGGTATTCCCATGATGATCCTTGGTGGTATCATTGGCATAGTGGCAGGGATACTCAGTGGGCTTTTGGGTATTGGGGGGGCTATAGTGATTATTCCTGCGCTGGTTTTTCTGTTGGGTTTTGATCAGAAGCTTGCTCAGGGAACGACGCTGATGCTTATGCTTCCCCCTATAGGGATTTTGGCTTTTTTAGAATACTATCGTCAGGGAATGGTCAATATCCCGCTGGGGATTGTGATTGCCGTATTCTTTGTTGTAGGGGCTTGGCTTGGCGCAAAAATAGCTCTGAGTATAGACCCACATCTTCTCAGGCGGTTGTTTGCTCTTTTTCTTGGGTTTGTGGCGGCGAGGCTCTGGTTTTCTTGACAAAGGTTGGGTTTTTGATTAGAATATAAAAAACACAGAAAAGAGGTAGGATATGGCCGTTTCTCTTGACGTGCTTTTTCAGGTTTCCTATGGCCTGTATATTGTGACCGCTGAGGTGGAGGGAAGGGTGAATGGTTGTCTTATCAATACCCTTTGTCAGGTCAATTCTGAGCCACCTACCTTTCAGGTTATTCTGAATAAACTCAATCTCACCCATGAGTATATTGCGAAAAGTGGATACTTTGGGGTAAGTATCCTTGATGAGGGGGCTCCTTTTGAGTTTTTGGGACGGTTTGGATTTCGTTCCGGGAGGCAAACGGACAAGATAGACGAAACCGTGGCTATTCTTCGCTCCCCCGAGGGTATTCCTGTGGTGAAAAGTTATGCCCTTTCCTATCTGACGTGTCAGGTGTTCAAAACGGTGGATGTGGATACACATACCATCTTTATAGGCAAACTACTTTCTGCTGAAAGGTTGGCGGAGGGGATTCCCCTGACCTACACATACTATCGAGAGGTGAAGAAGGGCAAAACAGCCAAGAATGCCCCTACCTATATTTCCCCGGAGAAAAAAACGATTCTTTCTCAGGAGGCCAGTATGGCAAAATATGTCTGTAATGTGTGTGGGTACATCTATGACCCTGCCATTGGTGATCCCGATGGTGGCGTGGCTGCCGGCACCCCCTTTGAGTCTCTCCCGGACACATGGGTATGTCCTGTCTGTGGGGTAGGCAAGGACCAATTTAGCAAGATGTAAGCCCGGAAAAGTCCAGAGGGTTATCCTGTGGACTTTTCGTTTTTATTTTGATTTGAAAGGAGAAGCCTTATGTCTCTCAGAAAGATCATGGATGGAATTTATGCGGTAGGGGGTATTGACTGGCACAGGACATCTTTTGATGAACTCACCCCTTTGCATGAGGGGACTACCTACAATTGTTATTACGTTCAGGGAAGCGAAAAGAATGCGCTTATTGATACCATTGAACCCAAGATGATGCATGTCCTTCTTGGGAATCTCAATCGTCTTGGGGTGAAAAAACTGGACTATGTGATCTCAAATCATGCTGAACAGGATCACTCTGGCAGTCTTCCCAAGATTCTTGAGATTTTCCCTGAGGCAAAACTGGTTACCAATGCCAAAGCAAAACCGATGCTTCAGGATCTTCTTCTTTTGCCTGAGGAGAGGTTTCTTGTTATTGAGGATAGGGCCACCCTTTCTCTGGGCAACTGGACACTTGAGTTTATTCTTTTTCCATGGGTGCACTGGCCAGAGACTATGTTTACCTTTCTGAGGGAGAAAAAAATCCTTTTCTCTGGCGATCTTTTTGGTTCTCATTATGCTTCCAGTGAACTTTTTGCGTCTGCCCATGATGAGGCTCTCTACGATGGAGCGAAACGGTATTTTGCCGAGATCATGTATCCCTTCAGGCAGAACATTGCGAGTGGTTTTGAGAAGATTCTCAGTCTTGGGCCTTCTTTGATTGCGCCTACTCATGGGCCTGTGTATGATAAGCCGGAGGTTATTCTCTCTCTCTATCGAGACTGGACATCAGGAGTGATGCGAAATAAGGTGATCATACCCTTTATCTCCATGCATGGGAGTACCGAGGTGATGGTCAATTATCTCATTGATCGCCTGATTGACAGGGGAATAGAGGCGGTGCCATTTCATCTTTCTCATGTGGATGTGGGTCAATTGGCCATGGAACTCATTGATACCCCAACGGTGGTGGTGGGGGTGAGTGCTGTGCTTGGAGGGATGCATCCAGCGATGGCGTATATTCTCTATTTCCTGAATCTTATGCGCCCTGGTGTTAAACACGTGGGGGTTCTTGCTTCTTATGGGTGGGGATCCAAAATGCTTGACCATATTCAGTCTTCGATAACCAACTACAAACCTGAGTTTCTGGAACCGGTGATGGTGAAGGGGTTCCCCAAGGAGGGGGATTTTGTGCTCATTGACAAATTGGCGGATACCATTCTGGAAAAGCATCGCTCTCTTGGGATAGCGTAGGGGGATTTTCTCCTTCTGCTATAGGATAAAATCAGAAAGAGAAGGGAGGGCGTATGAAGCTGGTTCTTTCTTCGCAGGAGTGGGATATTCTCTCCACATGGGCGGACAAGGTGCTGGTAGGGGGACGATGGGGTGATGGACGGATGACGGTGGGAGAAGAAGAGAGAGTTCTGGAAATGGTCAGGCAGCGTCCCAAAAGCTGGGAGATATCTTCCCTGGAACTTCGGGTCCTTCGCTACTGGATAGAAAATCTTTCGGTGCTTTCTCCACGTGAAAAACAGTTGGCGGAAAAGATCTCGGCTTTATCAGAGAAATAGACTTATGATAAGGAGACGATGAGGGGATGTTTTTTCGAACACTGCGGGAACATTATCTTCCCTTGCTTTCGGCGAAGGAGGAATACGCCAAGTTAGATTGGGAAGATGGTTACTCTCATCGAAAACGCTTTGAGGTGCTTGTCTCGCGTGTGGATCTTGGAGGGAAATCTCTTCTGGATGTGGGTTGTGGGGTGGGAAGTCTCTATCGTTTTTTGCGGCAGCAGGGGATCTCGTGTGAATATACGGGGATCGATGTTTTGCCGGAAATGATAGCTTTGGCGAAGCAGTACTCTCCTGAGAGCAGGTTTCTCTGTGGTGATCCATTTGAAAGAGATTTTTTCTCACCTGAGGATTTTGATGTCGTGTATGCTTCAGGGATTTTTAATCTTGATACAGGAAAGGGGAAAAGCTTTCTCTATGAAGCGGTAGAAAAGATGAGCCAGTGGGCGAAAAGCACCATTGTCTTTAATGCTCTGCATTGTCGCTCTCATTGTCGTGAGGAGCCTTACCTCTACTATGATCCTGAGGAGGTGCTTTCTTTTCTTCAAGAGAGATATCCCTACCGGATAATTCTCGTGGATGATTATCTTATCAACGATTTTACGATAGTGATGGAGAAAAACCCTCGCTTTTGATGAAGGCAAGCACGTGCCGTTCAATATCATCACGTATCTCTCGCATTTTGGCAAGATTTTCTTCCTCTGTTCCTGTCAGGTTGGCAGGGTTGGGGAAACTCCACTCTATGCGGATGTTTCTTCCCGGAAAGATCGGACATCTCTCAGCGGCTTCCTTCTCACAGACGGTAATCACATAGTCGTATTTGCGGCCCTCTTTGTAAAGGTCAAACACACCCTTGGGGCGTTGCTGGGAGATATCTATGCCTTTTTCTGCCATAACCTGAACCGCCAAAGGGTTTAGCGTTCCTGGGGTAATGCCTCCACTCTCAGCGATGAAGTGCCCTGCTCCCCAGTGATTGAGAAAAGCCTCTGCCATCTGGCTTCGTGCTGCGTTGTGGACACAGACAAAAAGAACACGAATCATATTTTGCCTCCTTGGGAACTCTATTATAAAAGAGAAATATGAAAATATTGAGACCTTTGCACGAATGTGCAAAGGTCTCAAGAGAGTAATAAAAAAGCAAAAATAGTATAAAAATATTCCTTTCCATAATAAACAAGCCTATTTTTTGGATAAAAAAAGATAAATAAACCTTTGTAAACAGAAAAAACGGGGTTTCAGGGGCGTGGCCCCTGACCCAGAGAGGGGGAGAAAACACCCCTGCAAGGGTCTCATACTATGAATTTTTGGTGAAAAAATGGTGAATTTGTGAAGGGGGAGGAGCTGTTTCTTATGGAGATGTCTTCTCTGGGTGTGTTTCCTCAAGGTGGAGAAGTTGACACCCCTCCCCTCTCTGGTTATAATAATATGACTTTGACTTTCTGGAGGCTGTGATGCTTTTTCTTGGTGTGAATATTGATCATGTGGCTACTCTCAGACAGGTTCGTCTTGCTTCCTATCCTGATCCTGTGGAGATTGCTCCCTTAGTAGAAAAGGCCGGAGCACATGGAATTACCGTCCATCTTCGGGAGGATAGGCGTCATATTCAGGAGGATGATGTTCGGAGGCTGAGGGATACCATCACGACGAGGCTCAATCTCGAGCTTGCCCTGAGTGAAGAGATTATCCGGATAGCCCTTGAGGTGAGGCCGGATGAGGTCTGTCTTGTTCCTGAGAGGCGGGCGGAACTGACTACGGAGGGTGGGCTGGATGTGGTCTCTCAGAAAGAAAAAATCAGGGAAGTGGTGGAGAGGTTCCATGAGAAGGGTATAAAAACCAGCCTTTTTATTGATCCTGATCCGATTCAGATTGAGGCTTCTTTAGCCACAGGAACGGATATGGTGGAACTTCATACAGGGCGTTATGCCGAGGCCAGGGGGGAGACAAGGGAGAAGGAATATCAAAGGCTCTGTGAGGGGGCAAAACGAGCGGCTTTGCTTGGGCTTCAGGTGAATGCGGGACATGGGCTGAATTATGAGAATACCTTTCCTATAGCCTCTATCCCCGAACTTCATACCTTGAATATCGGGCATGCCATTGTTGCCCGTGCCCTTTTTGTGGGAATGGAACAGGCGGTGAGGGAGATGCTTGGGGTGATGCATCGAGGAAGAAAAGAAGGAGTATAAATATGCCTGATGTGGTTTGTCTGGGAGAAATTCTCGTCGATATGACCCCTCACCAGGGACCGGTGGGGACACTCTATGAACCAAACCCCGGGGGTGCCCCGGCTAATGTGGCAGTGGCTATTTCCCGTCTTGGAGGAAAGGCCGGGTTCATCGGAAGTGTGGGGAAGGATTTTTTTGGGGATCTTTTACGCCGTACCCTTGAAACCAATCAGGTGGATACAGGATGTGTAAAGATGACTTCCTCGGCACCTACGACGCTTGCCTTTGTTCATCTCGATAATCGGGGGGAGAGAAGTTTTAGCTTCTATCGTTCTCCGGGGGCTGATCTTTTTCTTCCCTGGGGAAGATCAGAAAAAGCGCTCATTGACTCGTGTCGTCTTTTTCACTTTGGCTCTCTTTCTATGACCACCTCTTTTACCAGAAAAATTACTACTAGAGCTCTCTCCTATGCAAAGAAACAGGGTAAACTCCTCTCCTTTGATCCCAATCTTCGTCCTTCGCTGTGGAAAAATCTTGAGCAAGCAAGAAAAACCATTCTTGCTGTTTTGAAGAGGGTGGATATTCTCAAACTCTCTGAAGAGGAGTTGTTCTTTCTCTCCGGGGCTTCAGACTTTCAGGGGGGACTTACCTGGGCAAAAAACCTTCGTCTTCCCCTTGTTATGATTACCCGTGGGGGGGAAGGAGTGGTATGTCTTTACAAAGGAGCCATGCTTTCTACAGGGAGTTATCAGGTTCAGGTGGTGGATACCACGGGTGCCGGTGATGCTTTTGTGGGGGGATTTCTTTTTAGGCTTCTTCAGGAATCGGATGTGTTTTCTCTTTCGAATGAGAGGATGCTTGACCATCTACGGTTTGCTTCAGCGGTAGCGGCGCTCACCGTCTCCCGGCGTGGGGCTATTCCGGCCCTTCCTTCTCGAGAGGAGGTGGAGAGGTTTTTGGCTCAGTATGGCTCTCAGGCGGGAGTATGAGAAGGGTTGGGCTC
This sequence comes from Longinema margulisiae, assembly GCF_025266855.1. GTDB lineage: Bacteria > Spirochaetota > Brevinematia > Brevinematales > Thermospiraceae > Thermospira. The sequence goes on along the minus strand of NZ_CP053071.1, from coordinate 844,529 downwards.
TTTGGGAGTGCCTTCAATCCCCCTCATCGAGGGCATGTGAGGCTTGTTGAAACAGCCTATGAGTTTTTGAAGCTAAACGAGATCCTTTTTGTACCCACCAGGCTTCCTCCCCATAAACCCCTTGAAGAAATATGGGGATATGAGGTGAGGGTTCTTTTGGCTTCTGTGGCGTTTTGCCTTGAAAGTCCTTTAGAGATGAAAAAGAGGATAGAAGGGCTTTCTTCTTTGAAGGAAAAGAATCTTGAAACTTTTTTTTCCTGTTATGAAGAGTATTATCATCCAAAGAAAGGCTGGAAGCTCTGGGAAGCAGAAAAAGAAAGAGAGGGGCCTTCCTATACGATTGATACCCTGCGAATCTACCACACCTCTTTCCCAGAGGACAGAGTGTTTCTTTTGATAGGGCAGGATCAGGCTATGGCCTTTGAGACCTGGAGGGAGTACACGGAAATTTTGAGGCTTGCCACCGTGTGTGTGGCCACACGTCCCGGAGGTGGGGAACTTCCTTCCTTGCCCTTTGTGAGGCTTCCCTCTTTTGAGGAGGACGTGGCTTCGTCTCGCCTTCGACAGGCATGGAAAGAAGGACTTCCCCTCTCTGGACTTGTTCCGAAACCGGTAGAGGTACTTTTGGCCCTTCTCGTTAGCCAATAAAACGGGCGTGGAGTACCTGTACAGCCTTTTCCACCAAGTCTTTGCGAATGACGACGGAGATCTTGATTTCTGAGGTAGAGATCATCTCGATGTTGATGTTGTTTTTGGCCAGTTCCTCAAAGACCGCAGCCGCCACTCCAAAGGTGGTTTTCATCCCGATACCTACCACAGAAACAATACCGATGTTCTCATCGTATTCGACGTTAGAAGCCCCAATCTCTTTCTGGACTTCTTTCATGACTTCTTTGGCATCGTTGAGATCGGTGGCTAAAATGGTGAAAGCGATCTCACTTTTCCCATCGTGTCCTACTGATTGAACAATCATATTGACATTGATTTTGTTGTCGGCCAAACGCTGAAAGATTTTTGCCGCCACACCAGGTTTGTCAGGAACTCCGACAATACTGATGCGAACCTCATCGGTTTTTTTGGCAATGCCGGAAACAACCATGTTTTCCATACCCTTATACTCCTTGACTATAAGTGTTCCTTCGTTTTCTACGAAGGTAGAAAGAACCCGCAGGGGGACATTGTACTTCATGGCAAACATCACGGAACGGTCGTGGAGAACCTTGGCTCCAAGAGAAGCCAGTTCAAGCATCTCATCGAAAGTGATCACATCGTATTTTTTGGCCTGAGGGACAATGCGTGGGTCAGCCGAATAGACACCATCGACATCGGTATAGATATCACAACGATCCGCCTTGAGGGCAGCGGCTACAGCAACAGCCGTGGTGTCAGATCCCCCACGTCCAAGGGTGGTAATATTGAAGTTTTCATCCACGCCCTGAAATCCAGCCAAAACCACGATATACCCTTCGTCTAAGGCTTTGCGAATGCGAGAGGTATCAATATCAAGGATCTTGGCTTTGGTATAATCAGAGGTGGTTCTGATACCTACCTGAAGGGCATTGAAGGAAATCGCTTTGGCACCAATATCATTGAGAGCAATAGCTAACAGCGCGATGGAAATCTGTTCTCCCGTGGAGACGAGCATGTCCATTTCTCGTTTGTTCGGATTGGGAGTGATTTGTTTTCCCAGATTGATGAGGTAATCGGTATTGCCGCTCATGGCCGAAACCACGACCACCACCTCATGCCCGGCATCTCGTGTTGCCTTGACTTTCTTGGCTACGTTTTTGATGCGTTCGATGTCGCCAACGGACGTTCCTCCAAACTTCTGGACAATAAGTGCCACCGCTTTCTCCTTATAGCAAAATAGAATATGGCTATTGTAAAGCAGGCTGAAAATTTTTTCAAACATTGAAGAAAAGAAAAGAATATACCGATACATTTTTAAGTCCCCGGTGTTTGTTTGAAAGAGGCCCCATTTCGTGGGGGGTGGTTTGAAGAAAATAGGTACGCGCCTTTCGCTCATTTTAATTGTGTTCACTCTGCTTATTATGGTGGTATTTGCCCTTTTGGTTTTCTTTGATGTCAGGAAAACCCTCTTTGAGGGCATACGCACAAGACTCAGAGATTATGCCTCTTTGGCCGCGGCAAGGATTCCGGGGGATGTGCATGCGTTACTCCGGACAGAAGAAGATATGAAGACCCCGGCGTATTCAAATTTAGTCGCTCTTTTGCAGGAGATTCGAAAGGATTGTGCTGATGTCATGTACATTTATACGATGCGTCAGTATGAGGACAAAACGATAAGGTTTGTTGTGGATGCAGACGGCTATCTGGAGGATGGGGCGAAGCTTGGGGATGTGTATGAAGAAACCACGCCTCTTCTTGTGGAAGCGACTACTTCTATTCCTACAGCGGTGGTGGAGGAGGAGTTTTCTGTGGATGAATGGGGGACCTTTCTTTCGGCGTATGCCCCGATTCTCACTTCAGATGGGAAACAGGATGGTATTGTGGGACTGGACATCTCTTTGAAAACAGTCCAGAGCTATTTGTCTGGTTTATGGATACGGATGATGGTGATTCTTTTTATCTCTTCTCTGCTCCTTATTCCTGCGATGATTCTTCTTTTCAAGGATATTGTGAAACCCATCAATGTCCTGATGGGGAATATTCAGAAACTTTCTGAGGGAGATTTTTCTTTTTCGGTGAATGAAAGATTTGCCAAACGTCATGATGAGATAGGGGAGCTTTTCCGGGCGTATGATTTTTTTCTGAAAAGTGCCAGACATATGATCGGGCTTATCAAAAAGCAGGCACGTTTACTTCAAGAGGTGGGGGAGGGGCTTGCTCTTCAAATGAAAGAGACGGTCAAGCGAACGGATACCATTGTGAAAAGTATTCTCAATATTAAACAGCATATTCTCACGCAAAGCACCAGTATCACGGCGACAGGCGAGGCCATTCATCATATAACGGAAAAGATCGAGGTTCTGGATGAACTTATCGAAAAACAGGCCACAGTGGTTCAAACGTCGGTTCAGGCTATTGCTGGGGTTTTGCATGGTATAGCCGAGATAAATGAGACACTCAGAAACAATCGTCATGATATGGAAAAATTGAAAGAATCTTCCACAACAGGCAAGACAGCCCTTTCTCATATCATGGGAGAGATCAAAGAGGTGTCCCGACAGTCTGAGAATCTTTTAGAGGTGAGTCAGGTTATTCAGGATATTGCTACGGAAACCAATATGTTAGCCATCAATGCGGCCCTTGAGGCGGCTCACACAGGAGCAGCCGGGAAGGGATTTGCCGTCGTGGCTGATAAGGTAAAACGGCTTGCCCAGTCCACGGGAGAAAAGGCCAAAACCGTGGCACACATGATAGAAAAGATAAAAAACTCCATTGATACCATTACCCATCTCACGGAGGATGCGCTTGAGAAGTTTTTGCTCATGGAACAGAAGGTACAGAAGGTTGGGGAACAGGAAAGTTCCATGGCAGGGATTATGGAAGAGCAGAATTTGCAAAATGAAAAGGTTCTTCATATTCTCAGGGAATTGAAGGAGATAACAGAAGAGGTGAAAGCCAAATCAAGAGAGATGATGCAGGAAAATAACGCGATTCGTCAGGAAGCTACCACCCTTGGTGGGGTAACGCAAGAGACTTCTCTCGATATGGAAACTATGGCCAAACAAACAGTGGATATCTTTATGGCTATTGAAAAGGCCAATGAACTCACCGAAGAGAACAAAGAGAGGATATCTTCTGTGATCTCTGAGGTGGAACGGTTCAAAGAAGAGTAAAAAGAGACCTTTGCACGGATGTGCAAAGGTCTCAAAAAAGTAGAGAAAAACAAAATGGAGTCTGAAAATATTCCTTGCAGGAATAAATGACCCTATTTTTTGAATAAAAAAGACAAACAAGCCCCTGGAAATAGAAAAAGCGGGGTTTCAGGAGCGTAGCCCCTGACCTAAACAGGGGAAGAAAACACCCGTGCAAGGGTCTCAAAAATTGCTTTTTCCCGACTTTTTCGGTATAGTATAGGCGTGTGATGAGGAGAGAACATGAAGGCGGATAATGTATTTCGGGTGATGGCCCTGGGGGATATTGTGGGGGACGCAGGGAGAAAGGTTCTCCAGATGCGGCTTTTGCATCTCCAGAGAAAATATCAACCGGATCTCATTGTGGCCAATGGAGAGAATGCAGCCCATGGCTTTGGTATCACCAAAAAGATTGTGGAAGAATTTCTCAACTGGGGGATTGATGTTATCACAGCCGGAAATCATATCTGGCAGCGCAAGGAGATTTTCGATTTTGTAGATACAACCCCACAACTCATTCGTCCTCTCAACTATCCGCCGGGTACCCCGGGAAAGGGTTTTTATCGTTTTGAGAAAAAGGGCATGGATATAGTGGTGGTGAATATTATGGGGCGAATTTATATGGAGCCTATTGATTGCCCTTTTCGTGCGATGGATGATCTCTTGGCTTCTCTCTCAGGAGAGGATGTGCTGATTCTTGTGGATTTTCACGCAGAGGCCACCAGTGAAAAACAACTGATGGGCTGGCATCTTGATGGTCGTGTGCATGCGGTTTGGGGAACGCATACCCATATTCCTACGGCGGATGAACGAATTCTTCCTAAAAAGACCGCTTATATCAGTGATATCGGGATGTGTGGGGCGGTGTATTCGGTGATAGGCATGAATGTGTCTGAATCAGTTCGACGCGTGATTCAGCATTTGCCTGTGCGATTTTCTCCTGCGACGGAAGGCGATCTGGAACTTCAGGGTATTCTGATTGATTTTGATAGGCGCTCAAAAAAGCCACTTCTCATTCAACGTCTCTCGGAGAGGGTTTCTCAGGAATCTTCGTAGAAGAGAGGTTTGGAGATTTACTTTTTGTGTGACGATGTCTCTTCCGTGAAATGTGACGCACCAGAAAACCAAAATCCCTTCGACACAAATCTCTTGAGACCTTTACACGAATGTGTAAAGGTCTCAAGAAAGTAATAAAAAACAAAAAGCAGTATAAAAATGTTCCTTTCCATAATAAACAAGCCTATTTTTTTTGGATAAAAAAGACAAATAAACCCTTGTAAACAGAAAAAAACGGGGTTTCAGGGGCGCAGCCCCTGACCCAAACAGGGGAAGAAAATACCCGTGCAAGGGTCTTTTCTTGTTTTTACTTTACAAAAAGCCCTTTTTTGCCTAAAATAAACAGAGAAAATTTTGTCTTTTGAGGTGAGGTATGGAGTTTACCAAAGAATGGATTGATTCTCTCACGATTGATCCGGTAGCGATTATCCGCAAAATTTCAGAGCAGCTCAGTATTCCTGTGCATCAGGTCCAGGCAACGGTGAATCTACTCAAGGAAGGGAACACCATTCCCTTTATTTCCCGTTATCGAAAGGAAGTAACGGGGTCTCTCAATGAAGTCCAGGTGAGAGACATCTCTCATCAGTTAACCTATCTTGAAAACCTTGAAGAACGTAAGTTAGAGGTAGTGCGAAGTATCTTCTCTCAGGGGAAGCTCACGGAGGATCTCTTTGTCAATATTCATAAATGCCAGACGCTGACGGAGCTTGAGGATCTCTACGCTCCCTATAAGAAGAAAAAGAAAACCAGGGCGATGATTGCCATGGAAAAGGGGCTTGCACCGCTTGCTGACTACATGGAGCAACAACCGGATGTGGAGAAGGAGGCTGAAAAGTATCTTAATCCCGAACTGGGGGTCAATACTGTGGAGGAAGCCCTTCAGGGAGCGATGGATATCATTGCCGAACGTGTGGCCCAGGATATGGACAGACGTGCTGTGGTGAGAGAGTATGTGCAGAAAACAGGCAAATTTGAGGTCAAGGGACTCAAGGAAGCCGATGTGAGTGTGTACAAGATGTACTATGACTATACCAAGTCTCTTTCTGACCTGAAAGCCCATCATGTATTGGCCATCAATCGAGGAGAGCGAGAGGGTGAGCTTGAGGCTTCTCTTGTTTTTGATATGGATGAGGGACTTGCCAAGCTTCTTCATACTTATACTATAGCCAATAGTTATCACAGGGCGGCTATTGAGGATGGGTACAAGAGGCTTCTTGTGCCTTCTGTACTGCGAGAAATCCGCACCCAGCTTACCCAGCAGGCGGAACACCATGGCATCAGTGTGTTTGCCGAAAATCTCAAACACCTTCTCATGCAGCCACCTATCAAACGGACAAGGGTGCTTGCGATTGATACCGGTATTCGTACGGGAAGTAAGTGTGTGGCTCTTGATGAGAATGGCAAATACCTTGGGCATTTTGTTATCTATCAGCATCAGCCAGATAGAGCCAAAGCCCTTCTTGTGGATGCGATTCAGAAGTACCAGTCTGAACTTATAGCCATTGGGAATGGAACCGGCTCACACGAGGTTCAGTTTTTGGTTTCTGAGATGATCAGTGAGTATAATCTCCCTATTCAGTTTACGGTGGTGGATGAGGATGGGGCTTCGGTGTATTCGGCTTCGGAAATAGCCATTGAGGAGTTTCCTGATCTTGATCTGACGGTACGTGGGGCTATTTCTATTGGCCGACGATTGCAGGATCCCCTTGCTGAACTTGTCAAGATTGAACCCAAAGCGTTAGGGGTAGGACTCTATCAACACGATGTAGATCAGAAGGAGTTAGCCACCAAACTTGATGAGACAGTGGAATCAGTAGTGAACCAGGTGGGGGTGAATATCAATACAGCTTCAGCGGCTCTTTTGCGTTATGTATCAGGAGTAAGTTCCATTCTTGCCAAAAATATTATCGAATATCGTAATGCCCGTGGAGCCTTTCGAAGTCGTGAAGAACTCAAGAAAGTTCCTGGTTTTGGTCCCAAAACCTTTGAACAGGCGGCAGGGTTTCTCAAGGTACCTGAGTCGGAGGAGTATCTTGATAACACGTGGGTCCATCCAGAAAATTACCCCTTGGCGAGAGAGATTCTTTCCTATATGAGGGAGAAAAAGGAGCTGACGAAAGAGGTGATTGCTTCTCTCAAGGCGAAGTATGGGGTGGGTGATACCACGATTCAGGATATCATTCAGGAGCTTCGAAAACCAAACCGTGATCCACGAGAGGATTATCCACAGCCTATTCTTCAAAAAGGGGTGGTTCAGTTTGAGGATCTCAAGGTGGGAATGAAGGTAAAAGGCAAGGTAAAGAATGTGGTGGATTTTGGGGCTTTTGTGGATATTGGGATCAAGGAAACGGCGCTTGTTCATCTCTCCCAGTTGAGTGATTCGTTTATTCACCATCCTTCAGAGGTACTCAAGGTGGGGGATATACGGGAATTCACCATTGTGGAGATTGATGTTTTGCGGAAACGAATTGGGCTTTCTCTCAAGAGTGATCCCTTTGCGGTGACGAAACCAAAACCGCAAAATCGAGACGAGAAACGGGGTGGGGATTCTGGAAAAACGGGTGGAAATCGGGTGAGTAGCAGGCCGGCTGAGCGAAAATCTTCGGTAGCGAGTCCTACGCTTGGAGATTTTCTCAAAAATGTCAAATTTGACAAATAGGAGAACGATTGATGGATATCCTTGTGGAAGTATTCAAGGCCATTCTTTTTGGGATTGTAGAAGGGGTTACGGAATTTCTGCCCATCAGCAGTACAGGACACCTTATTCTTCTGGATAGGGTGGTGAAATTGGCCGGCTCAGAGAACTTTGTGACCACCTTTGAGGTAGTGATTCAGTTGGGAGCCATTCTTTCTGTGGTAGTACTTTACTTTCAAGAACTCTGGCCCTTTGGAAAAGAAGAGAAAACCCGTCAGATATGGAGAACCTGGGTAATGGTTCTCGTGGCCACAATACCGGCTTTTGTCCTTGGTTTTCTATTGGATGACTGGATTGAGAGCGTTCTCTTTACTCCCGTGGTGGTCAGTGTGGCCTTGATTCTGTATGGGGCAATGCTTTTGGTGATAGAGTGGTGGGGAGAACGGCACTTTGATCACAGAACGCCACTTGAGCTTTTGTCTTTTCGTCAGGCGGTGGGGATAGGGCTTTTTCAGTGTCTTGCCCTTGTTCCAGGAACCTCAAGGTCACTGGCTACGATTTTAGGGGGACTTGTTCTTGGACTCTCCAGGGAAAGTGCGGCCCGCTTTTCTTTTTTCCTTGCTATTCCGGTGATGGTGGGGGCTTCAGGACTGAAACTGATGAAGCATGCCTCGGCCTTTTCCCTGCAGGAGTTTGCTGTTTTAGGGACGGGGTTTGTGGTCTCTTTTGTGGTGGCCTGGCTTGCCATCAAGGGACTCATGCGGTATATCCAGAGGCATGATTTCAGGGTTTTTGGATATTATAGGATTCTTCTTGGTCTTCTTGTTCTTAGCCTTCTCTGGAAGGGTGTCATGTGAGGTTGGTGATAGGGTATCTCTGTCTTGGAGTGAGTGCTTTTCTTCTTCTCGCTGTCGTAAGCTTTCATCCTGAAGATACCGTGTTTCTTGTGTCCCAGCCGAACGTGATTACGGAAAACATAGCGGGTCGGCTTGGGGCGTGGGCTTCTTCTTATCTTGTGGTTATTTATGGCTTTCCATCGGCTCTTCTTCTTTCTTTTGGGTTGTTAGTGGTGGGGCTTCACGTGTTAGCGAAAAGCAAGGTGGGTCAAATCTGGCTGAAAGTGCTTCTCTTTTTCATAGCGACTATTTCGCTTTCTGTGGTGTGCGCGGTTTTCTCAAAAGAGGCGGATTACCGATGGGGGGGACTTGTGGGGCTTGCTATTGCCACGACGCTTTCAGAGGTGCTTCCTAAGCCGGTGATAGGGGGGATATTTCTCTTGTCTTTTCTCTGGGCGCTAGTGGCTTCTCTCAAAGTCTTGCAGAGGATACTTTTTGCTGTGGGAGCGGCAGTTGTGACTCTTGTGAGTACGCCAAAACGCCATCAGGAACTCTCGCAGGCTTTGGCCCCCTTAGAAGAAGATGGCTTTGAAGAGAGTTCTTTTGTTCCTGAAATAGAAGAGAAACGAGAGGAACCGGATTTTCTTCGGCGTCCTGTTCATGAAGAAGAAGAGGATGCCAATATTGAGGTACCTTTCTGGCTTGTGGATTCCTCGGCCTCTCGGGTTTTGAAAGAGGAGATGGCGCAGGCGTGTGGGATTACGCCTGTTTTGCCGGAGGAGAACAAAATCCAGGAGGAGGTGGTGTCACCAGAAGCCTTTTCTCTTGAAGAAAGTGTCGAAGAGATGGAGAAGGATGCCTCTTTTGTTCTGGAAGAACTTTCAGGGCAAGAGGAAAATAGGGAGGATGAGGGACTTTTTTCGTTTGCGTCCTCTTCAAAAGAAAAAGAGGAAAGTTCCTCTCCTTTTTCCTCTCGAGAAACGCTTTCTCTGCGCGATGATCAGGTAGAGGAACCACAGAAGAGGGGAAGTCTTTCTTATAAACCACCAGCCTCTTCTCTTTTAGAGGTGGATCTCAAGGAACGCTTTGGTCCCGAGGATGAAAATGAGGTCAAGGCTATTTCCCATCTCATTGAGATGACCTTCAAGAGTTTCAAGATAGATGTGAAGGTAGTTGGGTATAGTCGGGGACCGGCTATTACCCGGTATGAGATCCAGCCGCCGATAGGACTGAAACTCAGGTCGATTACCAACCTTGTGGATGATCTTGCGTTGAACCTGGGGGATGCGCATATTCGTATTGTGACACCGATCGGGGAACGGGGACTTATTGGTATTGAGGTGCCGAATCGAAAACGTCGGCATGTTCTCTTGCGAGAGGTTGTCGAAAGTGAAGAATTTCGAAAAAGTGGAGCCGTTCTCCCTCTTATCCTTGGCAAGGATATCACGGGGAATATCCTTGTCGATGATCTAACCGAAATGCCCCACCTGCTCATTGCAGGAACAACGGGGAGTGGAAAAAGTGTGTATGTCAATGCCTTTTTGGCAAGCCTTCTTTTCAAGAAGAGTTATGAAGAACTCCGTTTTCTTCTCATTGACCCGAAGATGGTGGAACTCGAGCTTTACAATGGGCTTCCCCACCTGCTTGCTCCTGTGATTACTCAACCAGAGGTAGCTATTGTGGTGCTTGAATGGGTTGTCCGGGAAATGGAGCGGCGCTACAAACTCTTCAGTGAACTTGGTGTACGAAATATGGCGGAATATCAAAGGGTTTGTCCACCAGAAAAGGGATTTGAGGCCCTCTATTACCTCATCGTGGTGATTGATGAGTTTGCGGATCTCATGCTTCGAATACCCAAGGAGACAGAAAGAGTGATTTCCCGTCTTGCCGCTATGGCTCGAGCGGTGGGGATTCATCTCGTTGTGGCTACACAGCGACCCAGTGTGGATGTGGTGACGGGAATTATCAAGGCAAACTTTCCCTCACGAATTGCCTTTCGGGTGAGTTCTCAGACCGACTCCCGTACTATCCTCGACAGGGGAGGGGCAGAAAAACTCCTTGGCAAAGGGGATATGCTCTTTCTCTCACCCAAGAATACGGATCTTTTGAGACTTCAGGCTCCTTATGTCTCCGGGAAGGAAATTGAAACCCTTGTCTATGAAATCAGGCGTCAGAAAAAGGTAGAGTATCTCCTCGATATTGATGAACTCATGGAAGAGGTGGAAAACCCTTCTCTCTCTGAGGGAGAACGGGGACCACGAGATCCCCTCTTTGAAGAGGCTCTTCGGCTTGCAGCGGAAACGGGAGAGGTGTCTGCTTCTTTTCTCCAGCGAAAACTTCGTATAGGATACAATCGCGCTTCCCGTATTGTGGATATGATGGAAAGTTTGCATATCCTTGGACCAAGTACCGGTACCAGTAAACCAAGACAGGTGCTTATTTCTCCTGAGGAGGTAGACAACTATCTTGAGGTAGAATAAAAAAGGAGGGCCTATGAAAGCCCTGAATCCAGAATTTGTAGATGAGGCCGCTCGTGTTTTTGCGAAGGCTTTTTTTCATGATCCTTTGTATAGATGGTTTTTTCCTTCTGAAAAGAGTCGTTTCAGGAAAATAGTCGCTCTCTATCGGTTTCTTCTTTTGGCCAATATTCGCCATGTCTGGGTTTCGTCAGAACTTCTGGAGGGTATGGCCATCTGGAAGCCCCCCTATGACCATGGGATAACCATGAGTTTTTCTCTTCTTGTTCAGGGGGCAAGATTTGTTTTTTCTGCGGGTGTTGTTGCTCTTGCGAAAATGGTCTTTTTTGCTCTTTTTGCCTCTTCGTTTCGAAAGAGGTATATGCGTGAGGAGGTTTTTTTTCTTTCAGCCATTGTGGTGGATCCTCCGTGTCAGGGGAAAGGCATAGGCAAAATGATGATAGAGGAGTTTTTGGCAGAAGCAGAGAGATTGGGGATAGGCGTGTATCTTGAAACACAGAATCCTTATAATGTGCCCTACTACGAGCGTTTTGGCTTTGTGGTAGTAGAAAAGGGGAAAATAGGAGTCCTCGACCATGTTCTCATGAAAAGAGAGGCTAAATCCCCTCACTCTGGAAACGAAAAAAGAGCTGAGGGGTAGTCCCCTCAGCGTTTTGAGACCTTTGCACATTCGTGCAAAGGTCTCAAAAATAATAAAGAACATGTCGTTCCACATTTATACAGAATGGTTATCTTCACACAAAAACTAAATACTTGTTCGACCATCTTTTCTTTTTCAGTTTTGGGCTATTTTTGTCACCCATTTTTCTTCTTTCATAAAGTACTCCCGTATGGGCAAAGGGGGCGTTGTCCTCGTCGCATGCTACGCATGCGCCTCGGACGGACAATGGGCCGCTTTTGCGGGCAAGGAGAAAAACATCCTCTTCTTCCAGGGGAAGTCCTTCCTCCGTGGGCGACATCAACTTGTCCTCCTGACTTCGGAAGCATAGCGCCCACCTTGCTTCGCCGATTCCCCGCCAAAGCGGGGTCCCCGCGGCTACGCTTCGGTGGGCTTACGGGAAAAAGCAACATACGATGTCGCCCCGGGTGCCTCCTGCACCCTCACTTCGGAAGGACTTCCCCCTTGCGGCAAAAGACACACGACCGCAAAAGCGGCCCGGTGGATACTGAGCGAAGTCGAAGTGGGGTACAGAAAAAAAAGGGATTGAAGGAACAGAGCTTTCTCGTGTTATTTCTCTACTCATAAGAAATGTGAAAATAGGTATTCAGTTTCATATGTGGAACGATACATGCTCTCAAAAAAGTTGTAAAGAAGCACAATTAGCCAAAAAATATCTCTATTGATAAAAACCGCCTGGATTTTTTGAATAAAAAAGACAAACCAGTCCTTGTGAACAGAAAAATCGGGGTTTCAGGGGCGCAGCCCCTGACCCAGAGAGGAGAAGAAAACCCCTGCAGGGGTCTCGTTATTGTCTTGTTTTGGTGGATACAATCTTCCACTTGCCGTCGATCTTTTTGAGCAGGTAATCGACAGACATCACAATAGAGGGCTTGATTTTTGCCCTTTCTTCAGGGGTTGCAAATTCACTCACCTCTTTCGCGGTGTTTTTGATGAGCCATCGGGTAGTGACCACCGCATACTGAACGGCCCCATTGGTGTACATTTCGGCCTGGACAATCTCATAGCCACCTAACTTTTCCATCTCTTCTTTGAGCCAGGCTTTGGCGTTTTTATTACTCTGAAGATTGGAGAGAATCATCAGGGTTTTCTTTTTTTCATTCTCTTCTGTGAGGAGCAGAAGATACTCATAATCTCCCTTCATCAAAAAGATACACGCGGCATCGACAACGAGAACAGGATCAGAATAGTCCAGTCCTTTGTTCTGTGATACAAGAAGTAATACCATCACCAAGAGACCAAAAAACCATGATTTTTGCATACATCCTCCCTTTTCGACAAGAATGTATCGGCATAAAAAGAAAAAACTTGATTTTTCTTGGTTTTTTAGATACAATTTTTCGTTGAAAAATCAGCACAAGGAGAAAATCATGCAAAAACTTTCCTCAGGTGTCAGTCTTGGTCTTGGTATTGTTATCGGGCTTGTGGTTGGTCTTGTGGGAGGGGCTTTTCTTATGAAGACCCTTTCCTCCAAGAATGAGGGGACGATTCCACTTGAGATGTTCAATCCTCTTCCCAAAACCAAAGCCTCCAATTGGGTAGCTCAGGTTGGTGAATACACGATCACGCAGGATGACCTTGATAAGGGGCTTGAACTTTTTCTTTCACAGGTGCCAGCTGCTCAGCGTGCTCAGGTTCTCAATAATCCTTCTCTCAAGGCCCAGCTTTTAGAGGAATTTATCAATCAGTATGTGGTGATGATCGAGGCGCTCAAGGACAAAAATTTTGATACCCCTGAGAATCGCTTTCTCATTCAGGCATCTCTTCGTCAGACGGTGTACCAACTCTATCTCAAGAGTCATCTCCCTGCTGATACGTCTGTTTTTCTTCCTACCGATGCGGAGATCAATGCCTTCTATGACCAGAATAGAGCCCAGCTTTCCAAGATGAATATCCCTGCTTCTCAGATGAAACAATTTATCCAGCAGGAACTTGGCAATCGTAAACTCCAGGAATGGGCGGCTCGTTATGTGATGCAGCTTCGTGAGGCCTATCCAATCAAGCGCAATACGCAGGTGATGGGAACACAGACGCCGCTTTCCCCTCTTCCTCTGCAGAAATAACATGACGGGGGCTGGGGAGTTTCTCAGCCCCCTCTTTTTTGGAAGAGGAAAATACAAGGAGACGACAATGGCAAAGAAAAAGGGTATTTCTCTTGTGGTATGGCTGGTGGTATTTCTCCTTTTGGGGGCAATCTATCTTGTTTTGCAGAAATCGGAAAAACCAGAGAAGATACAGGCAACGATTTTTCCATGGTCGCAGGATGAGGTGGTTTTTATTAGCCGGAGCTTTAACAGGACCAATACCATGGAGTACACGGCTTTTGAGCGAAGGGATTCCACGTGGTATATGGTTTTTCCTGTGGAGGAAAAGGCGCATCCTGAACTTCTCCACAGGCTCCTAGACAACCTTGGCCGTATCAAGAGTGAACAGGCTTTTGTGGTTCCCCATGAGACCAATTGGAGTGAGTATGGGTTTTCTCCGTATCTCTATCGTTTTGTCATCAGCAATACCAGAGGGGAAGCCTTTGTCATGGATATTGGTTCTGTGAGTGTGGGACAAAACTATTATTATGTTCGTCTCAATCAGACGGAGACCAACTATCAGGTATATACCTTCAATCTTGTGGATCTTGTCCAGGATCAGGGGGCGTATCGATGGCCTGATATTTTTGATATTCCTTTTGATGCCCTTGAGAGGGTGGTGTTTTTCTATGAGGGGGCAAAGGCGGTTGAACTGCGGACAAATACCCAGGGATGGGAGATGGTCTATCCGGAGAATCGTCTTCTCACCAATTTTTCTGTGAAGTCTATGCTTTTAGACTTCTATCCTCTTCAGGCAGACCATTTTCTCACCACAGAGACAAAGCCACTTCTTCTTCAGAGGTATGGGCTTTCCCGTCCCCGGTATGGGGTGATCTTTGTAGGGAGTGGCAGAACCAATAGTCTCTGGGTATCGTCTCAGGGCAAGGATGGGTTTCTCTATGCCTATTCCTTTGAACGGCAGGGGGTCTTTGTGGTTTCGGAAAGTGAGGTGAGTACCAAGTGGATTACCCAGGCGTCTCAATTCAGGCGATAAGGGGAGGATATGCTCTCGACAGCGGAGAATCTTTTGGGGCTTTTTTATCAGGCGCCGTATGTGAACGGGCTTGTTCTTTTTCGTGGTGGAGAGTATGAAGGGGTTATCTTCAAGCGGGATCTGGAAAGGATGGTGGGCAAGCCTCCTTTTGAGGTGGAAAAGCTGATTCAAAGGCTTTCTTTTGCTCAGGTAGAGGAGTTTCTCTTTGTGAAGGAGCCGTCTTTTCACCTTGCTATTCCCCTTCTTTTTTTGGACAGAAACGAACATAGGATTATCCTGTATCCTGAACTCAGGTGGTATTTTCATCCGGAGGAGTTTCCCCTTACGAAGGTTGAGGGTATTCTTCGGGAAGTGGAGCATCCTCTTCTCATCTGTAGTCTTTTTAAGAGGGTGCTTTATCAGAATCAGAAGGCGTTTGAGCTTTTTGAAATGGACATTTTGGGGAAAAACGTGTACACTTTTCTCCGGGAATGGGCCATAGAGGAAAAAGAAGGGTTCTTTGTGGTGTATTCAGAGAAGGGACGTTTTCGGCTTTTTATCAGTGAGGCGAAGACGAAGGATGGGGATATGTTTCTGTTTCAGTTTTTTCCTGTTCTTGCTTCCTCAGACGCTCTGTGAGAACCGCTGAAGCAATAGCAAAGGCGTTGGCCACATTGAGGGAGAGTTTTCGTCCGTACAGAGGGATAGAGAGGGTAGTATCCACAAGAGAAAGGGTCTCCTCTGAGAGCCCAAACTCTTCATTGCCAACCACCAGGACGAAAGGACCTGTGGGGATGAAATCCCAGAGAGAAAGGGCGGAAGGGGTAACCTCAAGAGCGACAATGCTGTGTCCCTGCTCTTTGTAAAAACGGATGCCATCCTCTGCACAGGGAAAAGAGTGGATAGTCAGCCATTCATGGGCATGCATGCTTGTTTTGGCGACCCGGGGGTGGGAAACAGGCGGGGTAATGCCACAGAGACCCACTTCCTGCCAGCCAAAGGCCTCGGCTGTTCGTATGATACTCCCCACATTGAAAGGGGAACGGATATCACAGAGGAGCACCTTTGCAGGCCATTTTTTGAGGGGGGCTTCTCTATCGAAGACAGGGGCAAGAAAATCTTCTTCTCCTACGGTTTCCCGATTGAGAGCCAGAAGATCGTGGTAGAGGTGGTACCATTCAGAGGGAGAGGCGAGGAGTTTTTCCTGCCTTTCTCGAATGTTTTTGAAGGCTCTCTGAAGCCTGGGATGCGGATCCTCTTGTATCCAGTGGACACATTCCCAGAAGAGGGAAGCCCTGGCGGGATCTTTGATGACATCCCTGGCTATGGAGGCTATCTTTCTGATTTTCTGGGAAACAGAGAGTTTTTCAAAGGTGTATCTCATTACCCCTCCAGCAAAAAGGCTTCAAAGAGGGCTTCTGCCACCTCTTCTCTTGTGCTTTTGGAGAGCTCTTCAAGGTAAGCGATGTGATCAAACCATTCGCTGAGCCTCTTCTGGGAGATTTTCCGGTCGTATTCCTGGATACGTCGTGCTTCAAAAAGGGAAATGGAAACCTTTTCAGCCCACTTTTCAAGGGAGAGACTGCCCTTTGTCTTATAACTCCAGAGAAGTTTTGTGGTGCGATAGACCATGGCAAGGATCCGCTGCAGGGATTCCCCTTCAAGCCTGAGGCTTCGAAAGGCTGAAAGGGAGAGGTTGGGTTGTGCGGTGAAAATACCCCGGATGAGATCAAAGATAGAATGGTTTTCTGCAGGGGCAAGGAGTTGCTGACAGAGTTCAAGGGAAATCTTTCTTGTTTTGGAAGCGGCCTCTTCAAGGATGGCCATCATTCGATCTATCTCTTCTAAAGATTCATGGCTTATATCAAGAAGATACTCATACACCGTGGGTTCTACGACAAAACCCTTTTTTTGAAATTCCTGTCTTATGAAGGCCTGGATATCACGCCCGTAGAGGGTTTTGCACTCCTCGATCTCGGCAAAACTAGCTATAGCGGAGAGAAATTTTTTGCCCACAGACGAGGTGGAGAGGATAAAGATATGGGGTATATCGGAAGAAACCACAGAAAGGAGGGTTTTTTCCCATTCTTCTCTGGTACTGTCTTTGAGATCATCCCAGTTTTTGAGAAGATAGATCTGTCCCTCGGCGAAAAGAAAGTCCGAAAGGGCATGACTTTCAAAGGAAGCAGGGTCTTTTTCAGGGACATACACCACTTCTTTGTCTTTTTGTGGGAACCTTTCTAAGGTTTCTTCTACACGATGGCGTCTCAGAACCTCATTGGGCCCATGGAAAAGAAACATCCGTTTCATTGGTTCCTCCTAAAAGTGGTATGTGAGAAAAGTCCTGAGAGATGCTCCATCCATAATGAATCTCTTCTGAGAGATACTTTGTCCATCGTGAGATGAGGTAGAGATACACCCTGTCCTCGGGATAGTTTGTGATGGTGTACACCCTGTCAAAAACAGCGACATTGGAACGAAAAGGTACCTCTCCAATCTCTATCCGGAAACTTCCCCGGATTTCGTAGATGGCTCTGTCAGGGCTGATGAGCTGGCTACGAAT
Source organism: Longinema margulisiae (assembly GCF_025266855.1). Taxonomy (GTDB): domain Bacteria; phylum Spirochaetota; class Brevinematia; order Brevinematales; family Thermospiraceae; genus Thermospira. The sequence continues at coordinate 827,405 of NZ_CP053071.1, read as the reverse complement.
GGGAAGCATCTCAATATATATTCGTGCTTCAGGGGGTTCCTTTTCTACGACACGATGAAAGCGGAGAAGGTTTTGGGCTAAGGCCTCCTCAATAGTGGTTTTCCAATTCTCTAAAGAAGAGGGAATGGTGAGAAAAAGCCCAAGTCGGCGAATTTCCAGGGGAAGAGCAAGTTCCCTTTTTCGGAGCTGGAGCCACTCGTTTGTCCATACAAGACTTTCATAGGGGGCAGTGGGCTGGGACTGTCGCATACATCCTTCTATGAGAAGCATTCCTGTCCCACACAGACACACCCACCAACTGAACCACCAGAGCCAGTGAGGTGTTTTCTTTTTGAAAATTTTCAGAAACTTCGTGAGAGAGAAGGGGTTGAGAAAGGTCACTCTCTCCTCCTTTTGGTTTGAGACGTCCCTGAGATATTTTCAAAAAGGGCCATCCGACATCTGCCAGATGGCCCCTTTTCTTTTTCGTAAATGATAGGGGAGAAGGGATTAGTTCTTTGATTTGTCAATGATTTTTCCCTTCTGGATCCAGGGCATCATAGCACGGAGCTGGGCTCCCACCTTTTCAAGAGGGTGTTCTGCCCACATGGTGCGCTTGGCCATGAAAGAGGGTTTGTTCACTTTGTTTTCCAGCATCCAGTCGCGGGCAAATTCCCCTGTCTGGATACGGCGGAGAACCTCTTTCATGCGTTGTTTGACGCTTTCGTCAATCACATAAGGCCCGGAAACATAATCCCCGTATTCAGCGGTATTGGAGATAGAATAGCGCATGTCAGAGAAACCACCCTGATAAATGAGATCCACAATGAGTTTCATCTCATGGATACATTCAAAGTAGGCCATTTCAGGTGGATATCCAGCCTCAACAAGTACTTCAAAACCGGCTCTCATGAGGTTGGTGACACCACCACAGAGCACAGCCTGTTCTCCGAAGAGGTCGGTTTCGGTTTCATCCTTGAAGGTGGTTTCAATCACCCCTGCACGAGCTCCTCCAATGGCATTGGCATAGGCAAGGGCAATCTCAAGAGCCTTGCCTGTCGCATTTTGATGGACGGCGACAAGACAGGGAACACCACCACCCTTTTTGTATTCCTCACGCACCATATGACCTGGGCCCTTAGGGGCTACCATAGCCACATCTACATCAGCAGGGGGAACAATCTGGCCAAAGTGGATATTGAACCCATGGGCGAACATGAGCATTTTGCCTTTGGTCAGGTTCTTCTCAATAGACTGGCGATATACATCCCCCTGGAGTTCGTCAGGGAGAAGCATCATGATGATATCAGCCCAGGCAGCGGCCTCAGCTACTTCCATAGCTTTGAGTCCGGCGTCTTCCACCTTTTTCCAGGAAGGGCTTCCCTTGCGAAGACCAACCACTACTTCCACACCGGAATCATGGAGGTTATTTGAATGGGCGTATCCCTGGCTGCCATACCCGATAATGGCGACTTTTTTGCCTTTGATGGCATCCATTTTGGCATCTTTTTCGTAATAGACCTTCATCGCGTCTATCCTCCTTATGAAATTATCGTTTTATTATCCACGCAAAAGGGCAATCTTCCCTGTTCTTGCCATCTCAATGATCCCATAGCTTTTGAGAAGTTCAATGATAGCATCGACTTTTTCCTCGGAACCAGTGACCTCAATGGTTATGGTGGTGTGAGAGATGTCCACTACCTTGCCCTTGAATACATCAGCAATCTCTATAATCTCCCGTCTTTTGGTGGCATTGACCCCGACTTTGATGAGCGCGAGTTCTCGTTCTACATATTCCTCTTCGGTGAGATCCCTGACCTTGATAACCTCGATGAGCTTGTTGAGTTGCTTTTTGACCTGATCTACCACCCGATTGTCGCCATCCACCACGATAGTCATCACAGAAACTGTTGGGTCTTCTGTTTCTGCTACAGAAAGGCTTACAATATTGAATCCCCTGGCAGAAAAAAGTCCGGCAATCCTTGCCAGCACCCCGAAATGGTTTTCAACCAAAACAGAAAGTGTGTATTGCATCAGGCAAGTCCTCCTATCATTTGTGTGAGATTGGCTCCTGCTGGTACCATGGGGAAGACATTCTCCTCCTGTTCGATTACCACATCTAAAAGAGCAGGCCCCTCCTGCGAAAGCAGGTCTTTGAGTGCTTTTTCCACATCGGCAGGGTCAACGACACGAGAAGCCCACCAGCCGTAGGCTTCAGCCACCTTCACGAAGTCAGGGTAGTAGCATTCCTTTCCGTCACAGGTGACTTTCGCTAACTTCACCGCAGAATAACGCTTGTTGTAAAAGAGTTCCTGCCACTGGCGTACCATGCCGAGATAGGTATTATTAAGGACGATAACCTTGACAGGGATATCATAATATCTGGCTGTGGCCATTTCCTGGATGTTCATCTGGAGAGAGCCGTCTCCAGCCACAACGATGGTTTGCATGGAAGGACGGGCCACCTGAGCCCCTATCCCTGCCGGAAAACCAAACCCCATGGTACCAAGCCCACCCGAACTCAAAAGTGTCCGTGGTTTGGTAAAGCCATAGTACTGAGCAACCCACATCTGATGCTGTCCCACTTCGGTGGAGATGATAGCCTTTCCCTTGGTGAGACGGGACAGAGTCTCTATCACATACTGGGGCTTGATAACCTGCGAACTTTGCTGATAGGTGAGTGGATTAGCCTTCTTCCATTCCTCAATCTGTTTGAGCCACGCATCGGTATGAACGTGGAAATCATATTTGAGAAGTTCGGTGAGAGCATCTTTCACATCGCCTACAATGGGAACATGAACCACAACGTTTTTGCTGATCGAAGAAGGGTCGATATCGATGTGGATAATCTTGGCCCCTGGAGCAAATTCATCGATCTTGCCTGTGACTCTATCATCAAAGCGAGCTCCAATGGCTAAAATAAGATCGGAATGATAGATGGCATAGTTGGCATAAACTGTTCCATGCATGCCAAGCATACCAAGATAGAGGGGATCACTTGTCTCGGCAGGATACCCCCCGAGACCCAAAAGGGTGGAGGTGACAGGAATCTTGTGTTTTCGTGCAAATTCGGTGAGAAGATCCCCGGCATTTCCTGCGATGACACCTCCTCCGTAGTATATTACCGGTCTTTGAGCCTTTTCTAAAAGTTCGATGGCCTTCTTGATCTGGCCCTGATTGACCTTGAAAAAGGGCTTGTAGCTCCGAAGTTCCACCTTCTCTGGCCAGATAAATTCGGTTTTCGTTGTGAGAACATCCTTGGGAACATCGATGAGAACAGGTCCTGGTCTGCCTGTACTGGCAATATAAAAAGCCTCCCGCACAATACGAGCAAGGTCATTGACATCTTTCACAAGGAAATTGTGCTTGGTGATAGGTCGGGTGATACCAGTGATATCCACCTCCTGAAAGGCATCGCTTCCTATCATGGAGGTAGCCACCTGTCCAGTAATAGCCACCATGGGGATGGAATCCATATAGGCAGTAGCAATCCCCGTCACTAAGTTGGTGGCTCCAGGGCCACTGGTGGCCAAGCAGACGCCCACTTTGCCGGAGGCTCTGGCATACCCATCTGCGGCGTGAGCAGCCCCCTGTTCATGACGCACGTGGATGAGTTTGATGTCTTTCTCTTCGTAGAGAACATCAAAAAGAGGGATTACTACCCCACCGGGATAGCCAAAAATTACCTCCACACCCTCTCGTTTCAAACATTCAACTAAAATCTTTGCACCAGATAGCGTCACTTTTTCACCTCCACCTTTTTCAAGTACTATTATTAAAATGCAAAAACCGAAAATAGTCAAGTTTTTGAGGTTTTGGCCTCTTGTCTCTGTTGTGGTTTCAGATGGCTCTTCAAGATAGAAAATTTTTTGTTTTTTTCCTGTATCCAAAAGGCAAAGAAAAGCACAACCAAAGTTCCTTTATACAGAAAGATCCCCACAGAAGTAAGACATTCTTTTGCCAGGCTCCCACCACAAAAAGAGGGAGAAAGAAAATCCAATCTCCTACAATGTCTACAATAGCAAAATGGCGTAAATTCTCCTCAGAATACACTATTCCTATCCCAAAGGCATTGAAGGTCATGAGAGCGAAAAGAGGAATCCAGAAAAGAAGAAAAAGGGAAAATCCTTTTTGGAGATCCTGTCCCACCAGATGATATACCTGAAAAAGCCACTCTCTTCCCAGAAAGGAAATAGCTCCAAAAACTCCCGCTCCCACCACACTCCATCCCAGAGCGGTCTTCAGAAACAAAAAAGGTGAGAGATTTTCTTGTGTCAAAGACTCGTTTTTCCTATACAAATGATTGAGCACAATGGGCGTGGCTCTCAGAATAGCCACAGGAAACATAGAAAAAAGAGCCTTCCATCCCATAACAATAGCATAGAGGGCTAACATCCATGATTTCTGAAAAAACACCGTGATTACCCAGAGCATAACAAGAGGTAGAACTTTCTCTGAAAGCGTGCGGAAGAACTCCCACCCCCAGGAAAATTGGTAGTGCCTTAACCAGAGCACTATTCTTTTGAGTCTTTCTTTCAAGGGGAAAAGAGATGGCTTTTCCAACACGAAAAAAAGGTCAATAGCCCCCAGAGTGTAGAGAATAACCGTCGAAACGTAGTTTCCTATAGCCCCCATGGATAACCAGAACATACATATCCAGTTCAAGGGGATATTCACCAGGAAAAGAATAACATTATTCATCAAGACCCGTTTTGTTTTCCCCCGACTATAGAGAATGAGTTCTTCTCCAAAGAGAACAAAACGAGGAAATATAGACATCGTCATGAGAAAAAGAAATTGTCCCCCGAGTTTTTTTACTGAAGACTCGACATGATATCCTGCATAGAGAAGGGGATAAACCACAAGTCCCAATACAGTGAGAGCGAGTGAGAGAATCACTACAAAACAAAAGATATCTTGAACTTTTCCTTTAGATTTGGAGCGAGAAAGATAGAGGGTAATAAAAGGTGTCACCAAAAGAGCAACAAAACTATCAATAAACATTATATTCTGGGGAATGGAAAACGCAGCCATAGCCTTTTCTCCAAAAAAACCAACCATTATAATATCTGTTTGTTCCATTAAACGCGCCAGGATATAACTCAGGAAAAAACCAGAAACTACCTTTAAGAAATAGAGAGTTCGATTCATTCACTTCACCTCCAGCATAGAGGATCTTCTCCCAAAAGATCACCCGAAGAAGCAAAAGCCCTTGCTCTGCAACCTCCGCATAATCGTTTTGAGACCTTTGCACGAATGTGCAAAGGTCTCAAAAAAGTAGTAAAAAACAAAAAATAGTATAAAAATGTTCCTTAACGTAATAAATAAAACTATTCCTTTGAACAAAAAAAGACAAATAAACCCTTGTAAATGGAAAAAGCGGGGTTTCAGGGGCGTAGCCCCTGACCCAAACAGGGGAAGAAAACATCCGTGCAAGGGTCTCGTTTCTTTTATTGTCTCAAGAAGGTTTTTTTCATAACAAGACCCATTTGTCGTTACACATATACGTTTTATTCCGAAATCTACAGAAGCTATATGAAGTAATTTTGGCAAAAGCGGATGAAGAAAAGGTTCTCCACCAGAAACAACAAGAATAAATGAATCATCTTGGGGGTCTGCAAATTCAAGTGCTTTTTTAAACACGGCCTCCTCCATATGAGAGCAGGGATCTTCTGCCGCGCGACAATGCTTGCAATGAAAATTACATTTTCCCGTGATTTCTATTTGGCAGGAACGAAACACAGATTCATAACACAAATCTTCTACATTAACATATATAGACATATACTGTATTTTCTCCTTATTTACTCCAGAATTAAACCACCGGTGGTTTTTTGTTTTTACTTGTATCTACCAGAAGTCATACAGTTTTCTTTTCCGATAACTACCTTAACCACTTTTTTTCTTTTCACCATTCTTGGCCTCCTGTATGAGTATTTTTTTGACTCATGAGTCGTGTTATTATAATGGGGTATTTTTTTTTGTCAAGGTCTCTTCCGACTCTTCTCGTGATTCAAGAGAAATGTCGCCCCTCTATGAAGTATAAAAACTATGGTTATTACATTGTTTCAGCAAAGAGCATGCTGGTCGAAATAAGATGAGATCTTTGCCCTCTTTTGAGCCTTTTCAAAAAAATCCTCAAAAAACACCCCCTGAAAATATAAGGCTTTTTGAATTTCTTCCGATTTTTCTGGTGTAACAACACAAAGGAGTGGGTTATGAGGAGAATAGCAGCAGTTCTTATTGGGTTTATTCTTGGAGTAAGCGCCTACGGAGTTATCAGTCGCAATGTGATTGATTTCTCCGAATATGATCAACGTATCAAACTCCAGTTTGAAGGACCAGAAGAAAGCTATATTACCAATATTGATGGTCAACCCTACATCAAGTTTGGATATAAGGATTTTCTCCTCGAAAACTGGACCATTAAACTCAATGAGTCGGCAAATATGGACCAGAATCGTTTTCAAAGCTACTGTAAACCCGTCGAAAGTAAGCGATTCGGGACTGTACTTGGGGCCCGTATCCATTTTCCCACCTGGAAGAATAATGCCAATGCCCTCATTCAACCTCCTTTCCCTATCAAGATCTATGACGATGAAGGGCGCTATATGAATATCTCCAATGGCGTGATGCCCAATGTTTCTGAGGTGCGTTCTGTGTCTATGTGGGTAAGTGGAAGAAACTATCCGTATGGGGCAAGTGTTCGTTTCAGAGACAAAAACGAAAATTATCAGGAGTTTTTCGTGGGCTGGCTGAACTTCGAGGGATGGAGAAAGCTTATGTATGTGAACCCCAACTTTTCTGAGAAGTTCAATGCCAAGGTACTTCGTCGTGAACCACTCTATCCAAAAGATGTACCGTATCTTGTGCTTGATGCGATTATTATCTACCGGTATGCTGATCAGATCGGGGGAGACTTTGTGACCTATATCAAGTCGATTGATATGGAATACACGCCCTACATTGTTGATAGCGATGTGGTGGAAGATATCAACGACGAAGAGGTGTGGCAGATTATTACCACCAGAGCAAAACGCCGACAACGCATAGAAGAAATGCGGCTTGTAGAGAACCTCTACCTCTATCAGCAGGAGAAATATCGCATGCAACTTCAGAAAGATCCTGTGGTAGACAAATAGCCCTCCAAGAAACCTCCTATAAAAGCTTCCCCCTCCCTAGGCCACCTGTTTCCCGCAGGTGGCCTCTCTTTTTTGGACAAAGTTCAAAACTTGAAAGAAAATAAAGATTTCGAGACCTTTGCACGAATGTGCGAAGGTCTCGAAAAAGTAATAAGAAAACAAAAAATAGTATAAAAATATTTCTTCTCGTAATCAATAATCCTATTTTTTTGAATAAAAAAGACAAATAAGCCCTTGTAACAGAAAAAACGGGGGAGACGGGCGCAGCCCCTGACCCAAACAGGGGAAGAAAACACCCGTGCAAGGGTCTCAAACCTAAATCAAAAATCTCCTTCTATTTGAGACCAATCGGCGGGTGTGGGATGTGGTGGTGTACGAGCATCTTTCGAACACGAATTTGGTTCGTGTGACGGATGAGTCTCTGGTGGAAAGTTTTCGGCCGGTGAGGGCTGTGGTGACGGCGGAAGTTTTGCGGGTGAGGCGTATCCCGAAGATGAAGTACTATGCGGGGTACAATGAGGAGGAGATTATTGAAAGGCTCAAGCGTGGGGAGGAGGTGGTGATTTTGAGGCATAGGGATGAGGAGATGGAGATAGACGGCAAAAGGGGGCGATGGGTGTTTGTGGATACGGGGAGGCGTACGGAGAAAGGGACACCAGTGCTTGGCTGGGTGTTTGATGCGTATCTGAGGGAGGTGGGGAGGTAGGGGCTATTTCCCTGTTTCAGCCGGTGGGGACTGCTCTCTCCTACATAAAATTCTCTCCTTTGATCAAAGGAGAGAGCTTTGTATGTTCTTACTTTTTTTCCACCAGCATTCCCGTGCCCACATCCATGACCTTTTTGAGACGAGAATTTGTGCGGAAAAATGTTTCCACTTCTGGAGAAAAACGAGAAGGAGGGAAGCCATTTGAGGAGATGATGAGAAATACCAGATCATGATGATTGGCAATGGCCTTCTGGATTTCAGCGAGATTGGTAAAAGAACCCTGCAGATGATGAATATCGGGCATAAAACGAGCAAAAGGATAATCGGTATATACCACAGCTGATGGCTTTTTTTCAAGGTACTCATAGAGCATAGCATTGACTTCTCGATGATTTCCGACGTATTTTTTCATGCGGCGATTTTGTTCCTGCGAGAGATATTGATGAGAAAAGAATAAAGAGCAGCCAACAATGAACATGAAAACCACCACTCCTGAAGGGATGAGAAAGCGATGGCTGAAAGCGAGGGTCTTGTTAAAAGAGGAGAAGAAGGATTTTTTCTGGTTTTTTGCTGGCAGAAAGGAGATGATTTTTTTTGTTGCCCATCCTATCCCAATTCCTGCTTGATAGAGAAAAAAGACAATCCCTATGGAGAAGTTTCGTATGTCGTAGGCGATGAGTTCACTCCAGAAGACAAAAGCGGGCACAGTAATAAAAAGTGCCACCCATCCAAAGGGATGAACGAACATTCCTGTTATCCAGAGAAGTACCATGAAAAAGAAAACCACAGGATGTTTGAATTGCTGAGAAAGGAAAAAAAGCCCATTTTCAAGATTTTTGGTGATGGAGGTAGATTCTTGAGAAACGAGAGGATTGCTGCTGTAAGCCTGAAAAGACCCCACCGTAAACAGTTTTGAAAAAGAGCGATGATATCCCTGCGCAAAGAATCCATACCCATACCACATGGCAAATAAAAGAAGAGCGAAAGCTGTGACAATCCAGAAGCCTTTTTGCTTGAGAAGTGAGGGGGACTTAAGGATTTCTATAATACAGAGAAGTCCCCATCCAGCTAAGTAAAGAACCCCATATTGTTTGGTAAGACTACTGGCTACCGCAAGCAAAAGGCTGATGAAGAAAGGGGATACCTTTTTTGTTTTTTGGTATTCCAGGAAAAATCCAAACGAAGCAAAGGCAAAAAACGCTGCCGGGATATCGGCAATTCCCATGGTCATGCGGGGGAAGTGTCGCCACAATACAAAAAGCCATCCTAAACTGAGAAGTCCAAACAAAGTGGTTATCTTTCTTTCCATCCAGAAGATGGCCAATCCCATAATAAAAATACCAAAGAAGAAATACGGCATGAGGCTTCTTGAAAAAAAGAAGATTTCGCTTGTTCCACTGAAGACATACGAGGTAGCCCACATGATGGGAAGCATTTGAGGATAAAAGTTTTGTTGAGCAAAAATTCCTTTCTGCTGGTACCATGCCATAGCCCAACTATTCCAACCTAAGATATCGTCTCCTGCCCATGGTATACTTCCGGATTTAGCGACAAATTGATTGAGGAACCAGAGAAAAAGAAGCATTCCTAAGGAGGCAAGGGTAGTCCAGAGGCTTTGTTTTCTTTCTGCCGGGGTTTCTTTAGAGAGTATCCAGAAAAATATTCCTAAAAATAGAAAGGAAGTACTCCAGAGGAGAACTCCAAGAGGTATATGAAAGAGAGTTCCCAAGAAGACAATGGTGTAGTTGATGAGTAAACTTATGCCTAAACTGCCAGCCATTTCATACATGAGAGAGGATCTATAACGAGAGATTCTCAGGATTACAAAACCAGAAAGAAAGGTCAAATACCAGAGGCCCCAAAAACTACGAAGGAAAAGAAGATCCATGGTCTGCTCCTTGTGGTTTTTTTAAGATATTTTTTGTTTACGTAGTATTATAAAGTATATTTTATGGAAAATCAAAGAGATGCCCTGCATCCGTGAGAATAACCTTTGCCCTTGGGCAAAAGAAGAAAAAATCCCCCTCATAAGCTCAAAAAAGGGGGACAAAGAGAAATGAGAACCTCAAAACAAAAAGATTTTCTCTCAGAATGAATAAAAAAGCACACTAAAGAGACCTTTGCACGAATGTGCAAAGGTCTCAAAAAAGTAATAAAGAAACAAAAATTAGTATCAAAATATTCCGTGCTGTAATAAATAAACCAATTTTTTTGAATAAAAAAGACAAACCGGCCCTTGTAAACAGAAAAATCGGGGTTTCAGGGGCGTAGCCCCTGACCCAGACAGGCAAAGAAAACATCCGTGCAAGGGTCTCGATAATTTATTTTATATAAAGAAGTTAGAAAAAGAATGTTTGAATAAAGGGGATAGCATATAAATCCCCTCCCCCAACAAAAAAGCCACCCAGCCTCTTCTGGGTGGCTCTTCCAATGATTCTCCAGCAAAATTATCCTATAGCCTCAGGTCCCTCCTCCTCTGTACGGACCCTGATACACCGTTCCAGAGGGAGAACAAAGATCTTTCCATCACCAATCTTGCCGGTGAAGGCCGTGTCCATAATGGTACGAATCGTGATGTCCACAAAGTTATCGTTTACTGCAATCTCGAGCTTCACCTTTTTGATGAGGTTAATTTCCGTTTCCACACCACGATACGTCTCCGTATAACCACCTTGCTGTCCACAGCCAATCACATTGGTAACCGTCATCTTGCCTACACCCGCATTGGCCAGGGCCTGTTTCACATCGGTGAGTTTTTCCGGTCGAATGATAGCTATAATCCACTTCATACAAACCTCCTTTACTTTGTGAGGAATCCCTGGAAATCAGGGTAGGCTTCTTGCCCGTGTTCACCCAGATCAAGCCCGATGAGTTCTTCCTCACGACTCACCCGAATACCCACGGTCTTGTGGAGAATAGCCCAGACAACAAGGGCAACCGTGAACACAAAAGCCCCTACCATCAAGACCCCAAGGATCTGGTGAAGAAGGAGTGTCATTCCACCACCAAAGAAAAGCCCGTTTCCTGTTTCAGCCCCTGTGATCCCATTCTCGGCAAAAAGCCCGACGGCAATTGTTTCGAAAACTCCATTCACAAGGTGTACCGAGAGAGCGCCAACAGGGTCATCAATACGGAGCTTATCAAAGGTGATAACACTCAACACCACCAGCACACCAGCCACAAGCCCTATGATGGCTGCAGACGGCACACTCACAAAGGCACAACCAGCGGTAATAGCGACCAGACCTGCCAAGGCACCGTTTACAAGCATGGTGAGATCTGGCTTGCCTTGGATAATCCAGGAGGTTATCGTGGCACTCAAAATAGCCATAATAGCCGCCGTATTTGTCGTCACAAAAATATGCGCAATGGCCTTTCCATCTCCAACACCCATGGTAGAACCCGGGTTGAACCCGAACCAACCAAACCAGAGAATAAGCCCGCCCAACGTCACAAGCGAGAGGTTATGCCCCATAATGGGCTGGATACTCCCATCGGCACGGTATTTTCCCGTACGAGGTCCAAGCAGAAGTACCCCAGCAAGCGCAGCCCATCCTCCTACCGAGTGGACAACGGTAGAACCAGCAAAATCCCACATGCCCAATTGCTGAAGCCATCCGCCACCCCATATCCAGTGTCCAACGATAGGATACACAAAGGCCACTAAGATCAAAGAGAACACAAGAAAGGAGAGAAACTTGATCCTTTCAGCCACAGCTCCAGACACAATCGTGGCCGCCGTCCCAGCAAACACAAGCTGGAAGAAAAACTTGGCCCAGAAAGGAACCTGTGTCCAGCTGATCGCGCTGTACCCTTCATCAACACCACCATTGGCAAAGAAGAGATTGGTCAGTCCCATGAATCCATTCCCATCGCCAAACATGAGACCCCATCCAATCACCCAGTACGCCAGAGAGGCCAAAGCAAACACGATGAAATTCTTTGCCAAAATATTCACCGTGTTTTTGGCCCGTGCCAATCCAGCCTCCACCATGGCAAACCCTGTGTTCATAAAAAACACAAGAAGCCCGGTGAGAAGCACCCATACCGTATCAAGGGCTACAGAAAGCGTTTTGGTCATCTCAGCACTTTCCTGCGCAAACAAAGCTGAAGACGCCACAAAAATACCTGTAGCCACCCAAAACCATCGTTTCATGGCTTTCCTCCTTTTCTGGTTTTGCCTATTTATTGGGCAAGAAGTGTGCCAGACCCTCCAGAGAGATAAAAAATCATCTCAAAAACCCTTTTCACAATGACACCAGAAAAAGTATTTCCTGTTAAACTTTTTATAAGTTCAATCATTTCAAGAAAATAGAAAATCAAGAAAAGAAAAATTCTCTTTCTTACCAAGAAAAAGAAACCATCAAAAAAAGAAAAAAAACCAAGAAAAAATTCGCATGCCGGTTTTTCTGTGTGATGAAGAAAGAGACAAAAAATTGCCATTTGCCTAATTTTTAATCAAAACCCAAAAGGACAACATTTCCGCGAATCGAATATTTTGAGACCTTCGCACGAATGTGCGAAGGTCTCAAAAAAGGGAATAAAAAAAACAAAAATAGTATAAAAATATTTCTTTTCGTAATCAATAATCCTATTTTTTGAATAGAAAAGACAAATAAGCCCCTGTAAACAGAAAAAACGGGGAAGAGGGGCATAGCCCCTGACCTAAAAAGGGCAAGAAAGCACCCGTGCAAGGGTCTCGAATATTTTATGGTGTTCCCATGACAACCTGTGGATCAATGAAGACATATCCCTTCGCTTGAAAATAAAGGACAAGTTCTTCTACCAGAGAAGGGACAAAAGAACGATTCGCTATATGGTTATTGGTGAAGTCCTCCTCTCTCAGAGAATAAAGGCGTTGCACCCCATCATGGAGAACAAGAACACCTCCTTTTTGTTTCTCTAAAGACTGGATAATTCTCTTTTTCAGGTTTTCTTTTTCCCCGGGAGGATACTCACTATCAAACTCAAATACACTCACCCCAAAAGTTCTTATCCCATAGGAAGAGAGCCCCTTCTGTGTAGACCAGAAGACCAGCCCCACCGGAGGACGAAACCAGGGAGAAGAAGCATTCGTCCCCACAGCCATAGAAAGGGCCCTGTTCCACAGGACAATCTCCTGCGAAGTTCCCCGTGCGGTAAGACGGGGAATATGCGAGTAGCTATGATTGACAATGACATGCCCTTCTTCACGGATACGTTTTACCAGATGAGGATATTTTGCCATCTCCTTTCCCACTAAACAAAACACGGCCCGAATACTGTACTTTTTGAGAACCTCCAAAAGGGCATCGGTAGTCCCGGGAAAGGGATTGGGACCATCATCAAAGGTCAAAAGAATTTCATAATCAGAGAGTCCCATGGTCTCTTTTTTCACTAAAACGGTAGAACATGCCGCGAGGCACACAAGAAGAAAAACACAAAGATATTTCCTCATAGTTTTCTTCCCTTTCATTGTAAAGAAACCAAAACCAAAATACAAGCAAAAATCAAAAACCAAGATATATCTGTCGTGTCGTTCCACATATGAAACTAATACCTATTTCCACATTTCTTATGAACAGGGAAATAACACGAGAAATCTCTGTTCTTTCAATCCCTTTTTTCTGTACCCCACTTCGACTTCGCTCAGTGCTCTCCTTCGACTTCGCTCAGGAGGCTCACCGGGCCGCTTTTGCGGTCGTGTGTCCTTTGTTGTAAGGGGAAAGTCCTTCCGGAGTGAGGGTGCGTATCAGTTGAAAGTTGAAAGTTTGTAAAGTTTATAAAGTTGGCTGCAAGGTTCAGTAGGACGAGTTGTGGTTGCTGAAGTCTCAAGGACGAGGCAATGTCGCCCACGGAGGAAGGACTTCCCCTGGAAGGAGAGGATGTTTTTCTCCTTGCCCGCAAAAGCGGCACACTATCCGTCCGAGGCGCATGCGTAGCATGCGACGAGGACAACGTCCCTTTTGTTCCACGCAGGAGCGCTTCGTGGAAAAAGAAAAATGGGTAACAAAAAGAGCTAAAAATTTAGAAGAGAAAAGATGGTAAAACGAGTATTCAGTTTTTGTGTGAAGATAACCATTCTGTATGAATGTGGAACGACACAAAAACCAAGCTATATCCCAATTCTCTTTTCTTTTTGATTGAAATTTTTCTCTTCTGATGATATACTTTTTCAAGAGAAAAACAAAAGTAAAGGAGGATCTATGCGTTCATCCTGGCTATGGTTGGTAGGAGTGGTCATGTTTTCTTTGGGATTTTCAGCCGAGGTTTCTCAGAGGAAAGAAATTGCCGTGATGCCTGTATACAGTTCATACAATCTTCCCAGTTCAGCGTATATGTATTTTGACGATCAGATGATTGCCACGATTGCTTCCATGAGACGCTTTCAGGTTATCGGTTATCAATACCGGCTTGACGGGACCACAGCCCAGCGCTTCATTGAGCGTATCAGGGAACTCAAAAAACAGGCTGCCCTTCAAAATCCCCAGTATCGAGATGAGGATTTAGGGGTAGCGGTTATCCCGGCTGCCGAAATGGAGAGGTTGGTCAATTCTGTCTTTGTGTTCATCCCGTCTATCAACGGCTATGATTCCCGTTCCTACGATATTGAAATCAAAGAGGCCAAACAGGGTGGTGGGTATCAGATCAGGATTGTCAAAGAACACCGCGCGACGGTCAATATCTCCATCAAGATTATCGATACGGCTGGCAATCTTCTTTCTACTTATGACAACAGTGGTGAAGGTGTCTCCAGACTCAGTCCGAATGACGCTTACCAAAAAGCCGTGAATAGTGCCGTAGGGGGACTTGGCTATTATCTCCGGAATGTAGAAGAGTTCAAGATCAAAACGGCTATTCTCCGGGTAGAGGGTGATTATGCCTACCTTGAACTGGGGAAAAACTTAGGTATCAGCCCCGGATACGAGTTTGCCATTGAGGAAGAGATCCAGATCATGGACCGCTTCAAGGAGAAACGTCGCACAGGACTGATTCGGGTGAGTTACGTAAGTGACGAGTATTCCTATGGGCATATCATCTTTGGTAATCCCAAGCCGGGACAACAACTGATAGAGGCTCCAAAAGCAGGGGGAAGGTTTGGTCTTTCTTTCGGCGTTTTGCCTATGGAGGTGCCTTCAACGGCAACACTAACCTACTCATCTGGAAGCGTTTCGCTCAATACCAACCTTTCTTTTGGATCGGTGAATGGTTTTGCTCTGGCCTTTTTCATGCATCTTGATCTAGAGATGGGATACAGCTGGCTCTGGGAATCCGCCTTTGGTATCGGTTTTTCTGATCCTTTGCTTATCTCCATGCAAATAGGCCCCGCCTATGAATGGTACATGCGAAATACGAGTGTGGTTTTTGGTGTCAAGTTTGCCGCAAACATAGGTGCCAAAGAACTTGGCAAACTCACCAGTACCCTCGATTATCTCACCATCGGGGGCAAGGATTTGGCCACCCCTGTAAGTGTCTCCCTTAACTGGTTTGATTTTGCCCTTCTGCCCCAGCTCTCCTGGAATATCCAATTCAACCAGACGGTGAAGCTTCGTCTCTTTGGAGGTTTCCAGTGGAGTTTCTACCAGATGGCAAGCCTGTACTTCCGTGAAAGTGGCGATGATGAAAGTGCCGAATCGGTTTCTGTCACGCCCACCTTCCAGAACTGGAACGGGAAATTGGGGACGACGGGGATAACGGGAGGCGTGGAGATTATATTCAGATTATAAAAAAACCAAAGGGGGTGCTTCTGAAAGTACCCCCTTTTTTCTTATAAGTTTTGGCACATTATTCTCCATAATGTTCCCTTCTCTTTTTCTTTTCCTCTCCCTTTCATTGTGATTTTTTTTCTTTTTTCCTATAGTAATGGCACATAATTTTTCTCTTTACCAAAGAATATATGGAGAAGGAGGAGAGACGATGTTTGAGACCAAAGAAAAAGAGGTCAAGCTTTCCCCGGAACTCCTTTCATTCATAAACGAATGGAAGTCAAAACCGGGCAACCTTATCATGATTCTGCACCGGGTGCAGGAGGAGTATGGGTATATCCCTCGTGATGTGGCCCTGTCTTTATCCCGTATGTTAGATGTCCCTCTTGCCAAAATCTATGGGGTGGTCACTTTTTATCACTTCTTCCGTCTGGTGAAACCAGGGAAGCACACCATCTCGGTGTGTATGGGAACGGCCTGCTACCTCAAGGGTGGTGAGGATCTCATCAAGGAACTGGAGGTCCAGCTTGGTGTAGGGGTCAATGGTACCACTGAGGATGGACAATTTTCTCTCCAGGCTGTTCGTTGTCTCGGGTGTTGTGGTCTTGCCCCTGTGCTCACGGTGGACGGGGAGGTGTACGGACGTCTCACCAAAGACCAGATCCCCGATATCATTGCCAAGTACAGCAAGTAGCCTATGCACGCCACTCTCTGTGATATCCTCTACGAACTTGTGCAGAACGCTGTTGAGGCAAAGGCCACGCTTATTACGGTGGATTATCTTGAAGATGAGGAAACAATTACCTGTTGTGTTGGGGACAATGGCTGTGGGATGACACCTGAGGAGATGAAACAGGCCACCGATCCCTTTTACACCAATGGGGAAAAACATGCTCATCGTCGTGTTGGCTTAGGGTTAGCTTTTGCCAAACAGCTTGCCGAAACGGTAGGAGGAGAGTTTCTCTTGGACTCCCGAAAGGATGAAGGAACATCTGTAGCCCTTGTTCTTCCAAAACATCATGTGGATATGCCACCGGTGGGAGATCTTCCCTACCTTTTTGCTCAGATCATGATGTTTGATGGGGAGTATGAACTGCTTGTTCATAGAAAGTGTGGAGAGGCTTCCTACCGGGTCACCCGAAGTGAACTTCAAGAGAGTGTGGGAAGTTTTGAGGACAGTTCAGGATTCTCACTTGCAAAATATTATTTTGAAAAATCAGAGGAAGAGGTAAAGGAGGCAATCTATGGCAAAAATCACGCTTGAGGAACTGCGCCGACTTCGTGAAAAAACGAAGTCCGAGATAGAAAAACGAGAGGTGGAGGGAAAATCCACCATTATCATTGTGGGTATGGGAACCTGTGGTATTGCAGCGGGTGCCCGTGATACCCTCAAATCCTTTGTCGAGAACATCGACAAACTTGGTCTCAAGGATGTCGTGGTCAAACAAACAGGATGCATGGGGTATTGTTATGTGGAACCCACCGTTGAGGTAGTGATGCCAGACATGCCACGTACCATTTATGGCAAAGTCACGGCTGAGGTAGCAAGGAAAATTCTCGAAGACCATGTGATTCACAAAAAACTGGTCAGCGAGCATGTCATGGACAAGCCCGCTGCGGATATTATGAAGTAGGAGGACACCATGGCGTATAGAGGTTTTGTTCTTGTCTGTGGAGGCACAGGTTGTGAATCCAACAAAGCCGGCGTCATCTTTGATGCCATGAAAAAAAAAGATGACAGAACTGGGGCTTCAGAACGAGATTCAGCTTGTAAAAACAGGTTGTTTTGGTCTCTGTGAAAAGGGTCCGATTGTGAAGGTTCTCCCCGATGAAACCTTCTACGTTGATGTCAAGGTGGAAGATGCTGATCGTATTGTGCAGGAACATCTTCTCAAGGGTCGTCCTGTAAAAGACCTTGTCTATCAATACGAGGAAAGCCAGAAAAATGTTCGTATCGAAAACATCCCTTTCTATCAGAAGCAGTTTCGTATTGTTCTTCGAAACTGTGGAGTAATTGATCCTGAAAACATCAATGAGTATATCGCTCGTGATGGCTACAAGGCTCTTGAAAAGGTTCTCTTTGAGATGAAGCCAGATGATGTGATTGAGGAACTCAAAATCTCTGGTCTTCGCGGACGTGGTGGAGCTGGTTTTCCCACCTGGAGAAAGTGGGTGTTCACCAAGGATGTCCAGTCTGATGTCAAGTACGTGGTATGTAACGCCGACGAGGGTGACCCCGGAGCCTACATGGACAGAAGTACCATCGAAGGTGATCCTCACTCCATTATTGAAGCAATGACCATCTGTGGTTACACGGTGGGTGCCAATCAGGGTTATGTCTATATCCGTGCTGAATATCCTCTCGCCATCAAGCGCCTCGAAAAGGCTATCCAGCAGGCAAGAGAAATGGGTCTGCTTGGCAAGGATATTCTGGGTAGTGGCTTTGATTTTGATATTGAGATTCGACTCGGGGCAGGAGCCTTTGTCTGTGGTGAAGAGACAGCCCTTCTTGCTTCTATCGAAGGCAATCGTGGTATGCCTCGTCCTCGTCCGCCCTTCCCTGCGGTGAGTGGTCTCTGGGGCAAACCCACGGTGATCAACAACGTAGAAACCTGGGCTAGCATTCCCGTGATCATCCTCAAGGGAGGAAAATGGTTTGCAAGCATTGGAACAGAAACCTCCAAGGGTACCAAGGTCTTCGCCCTCACTGGTAAGGTCAACAACTCAGGTCTCATTGAAGTTCCCATGGGAACCACTCTCCGGGAGGTTATTTTTGACATCGGAGGTGGCATCAAGGGAGGCAAAAAGTTCAAGGCTGTCCAATCCGGTGGACCTTCTGGTGGTGTGATCCCCGCTGAGTATCTTGACACCCCTATAGACTACGAAAACCTCCAGAAATTGGGATCTATCATGGGTTCTGGTGGTCTCATCGTCATGGATGAAGACGATTGTATGATTGATATTGCCAAGTTCTACCTCGAGTTTACCGTCGATGAATCCTGTGGAAAGTGTTCCCCATGTCGTATTGGTGGTCGTCAGATGCACGGCATTCTCGACAGAATCTCCAAAGGAAAGGGTGAGCTTTCCGATATCGACAAACTCAAAAAGATTGGTCAGGCCATGCAGAAAGCTTCTCTCTGTGGACTTGGTCAGACAGCTCCCAATCCAGTCCTCTCCACCCTTCGCTATTTTGAGCATGAATACCGACAACACATCGTGGAAAAGAAATGTACATCTGGAAGCTGTAAAGAACTGGTCAGTTATGTGATTGATCCCCAGAAGTGTATTGGGTGTGGGCTCTGTGCTATGAAATGTCCCGTGAACTGTATCTCCGGTGAAAAACGCAAGCCCCATACCATTGACCAGGCAAAGTGTATTAAGTGTGGCAACTGTTATACCGTATGTAAATTTGGCGCTGTGATGAAAAGCTAAAGGAGGGAAGCCATGGAAATGATTCAAATAAAGATCAACGACATAGCCATCGAGGTTCCCAAGGGAACCACCATCTTAGAGGCCGCCAAGAGGGCCCAGGTCAATATTCCCAAACTCTGTAATCATCCTGATCTTCCCCCTACGGCCGCCTGTGGACTCTGTATTGTGAAGATCAAAAACAACCCCAAGATGATCCGTGCGTGTGCCACGAAGGTAGAACCGGGGATGGAAGTGATCACCCATGATCCTGAACTCTACCAGGTTCGTCGTACTGTTCTTGAGCTCATCCTTTCGAATCACCCCAATGATTGTCTCCGATGTCCTCGGAATGGTAACTGTGAGCTTCAGAAACTTGCCGAGGATTTTGGTATCCGTGAGGTTCCCTTTGCCAATATGATTGTGGAACATCCCGTGGACGACTCTTCCCCGGCTCTTACCATCAATCCAGCCAAATGTGTGAAATGTGGCCGCTGTGTGGAGGTATGTCAGGTGATGCAAAACGTATGGGCTCTCGAGTTCATTGGCCGTGGATACAATATGCGTATTGCTCCCGCGGCTGATGTCAAACTCATCGATAGCCCCTGTGTGAAATGCGGGCAGTGTACCGCTCATTGTCCTGTAGGTGCCCTTTACGAGAAAGATGAGACCCCCGCCGTGTGGGAGGCTCTGCAGGATCCCAAGAAGCACAAGGTCGTCCAGATTGCCCCCGCGGTACGTGTGGCCGTAGGGGAGGCCTTTGGACTTGAACCCGGTACTCTTCTCACCAAGAAGATCTATAGTGTGCTCAAACGTCTTGGCTTTGATGCTGTGTTTGATACCAACTTTGGTGCCGACCTTACCATCATGGAAGAGGGCAGCGAATTTGTCGAACGTTTTGTTCACAAAAAGGGTCCCCTCCCCCTCATCACCAGCTGTTGTCCTGGATGGGTGGACTACCTTGAGAAGTACTATCCCGATATGATCCCTCATTTCTCGTCGGCCAAATCTCCCCATGAGATGGTAGGGGCTCTCTCCAAGACCTATTACGCCGAGAAAAAGGGACTGAAAGCCTGTGATATCTACGGCGTCTCCATCATGCCCTGTACTGCCAAGAAATACGAGATCACCCGTACCGAAGAGATGAATGCAAGCGGTTGTCAGGATGTGGATGTGGTACTCACCACCCGTGAGTTTACCCGTATGATCAAGTCCTCTGGTATTGATTTTCTGAATCTCCCGGATATGGAGGCTGATAACATGCTTGGGGACTATACCGGTGCTGGGGTTATTTTCGGTGCCACCGGTGGTGTGATGGAAGCGGCTCTCAGGACAGCCTATTATCTCATCACAGGCAAGGAATTGGGCAAGGTTGATTTTGAGGAAACCCGTGGACTTGAAGGCATCAAAAAGGCCACCATTGATATCAATGGCACCAAGGTCAATATCGCCGTGGCTCATGGTCTTGCCAATGTTCAATATGTGATGGAAGAGGTGAAAAGCGCCCTTGCCGCAGGCAAGGAACCCCCTTACCACTTCATTGAAGTCATGGCATGCCGTGGAGGATGTGTGGGTGGGGGTGGTCAGCCCTATGGGGCTACCGATGAAATCCGGGCTAAACGTGCCAAGGGTATCTATGAGGACGACAAGCAGAGTGAACTTCGTTGCTCTCACCATAACCCCATGGTCCAGCAACTCTACAAGGAGTACTTAGGTAAACCTCTCTCCGAAAAGAGCCACAAGCTTCTCCATACCCATTACCACGAAAGACCACTGTACAACAGATAACAAAAAAGGGAGTGCTTCGGCACTCCCTTTTTTCTATAGCTCTTTTCCTTCTGAAAAAAACATACAAAGCTCTCTACCTCTTTCCATTCAGAGGATACTTTTGAGACCCTTGCACGGGTGTTTTCTTCCCCTGTTTGGGTCAGGGGCTACGCCCCTGAAACCCCGCTTTTTCCATTTACAAGGGCTTATTTATCTTTTTTTGTTCAAAGGAATAGTTTTATTTATTACGTTAAGGAACATTTTTATACTATTTTTTTGTTTTTTACTACTTTTTTGAGACCTTTGCACATTCGTGCAAAGGTCTCCTTTTGTCTAAAACACCAACATACAAACAAAAAAACCAGAAGCAAAACAAAGAGTTTTTACCAAAAACCTTTCAAGAAATACCCTTCAAATGCCGATGGTAATAAGAGAAAAAAAGACAAAGGAGCATTCCATGGAAGGCTATCAGAGCTACAAAGAGGTAGACATTGAAACAGCCAGTGGGCTAAAGTTAGTCGTTATGCTCTATCAGGGGGCTATTCGTTTCTTAGGAATTGCCAGGGAAGCCATCCGCAACAAAAAGCTCGATGTAGCCCACAACAACCTTCTCAAAGCCCAGGATATTGTGCTTGAGCTCATCAGTTCCCTGAACTTTGAGGCAGGTGAGATTGCCCAGAACCTCTATAGCCTCTACATGTATATCAACAGACGCCTGATTGAGGCCAATGTGGCCAAGGATATTACCATCATCGATGAGGTTACAAAACTCATGACCACCCTCAAGGAGGCATGGGAGATTCTTTTGTCTCAGCAACGAGGCGATACGCCGGATGACCAGAAGAATCTCAACCTGCTGGGATAAAACTGTGGAAAGGAGCAAGGTATGCCAAATGGGAGCCATGAAATTATCGACGATTTTGAACTGGACATGGATATTGAAACCATTACGCTTGATGATATAGATCTTCGAGAGTTTGAAGAACCCCTCCCTCAGGAGTTTGCCTCTTCTCCTGGGACAATGGAGGTAGGAAGTATCGGCAACATCGAAAACATTCAGATCAGCACAGCCTCTTTTGGGGGACCGGCAGGAGGAATCGGAGAAGGGACCGCTGGTGGAGGTGGAGCACCTGGTGTGGAAACAGGTCCTCTTCCCCTTTCAGGGAGCTTCTCTCTCGAACCGGAAGAAATCAAGCTTTCTGCTCCCTCTATCACCATTCAGACTGAAAATCTCACCATATCCTCCCCTCAACTAGGCATGGCTCCAGCAGAAGGAATAAGTCCCTCTCAGACTTCCCCTCTTTCCTCTTTCGAGGAAGTACCTCCTACATCCCCAGAAACACTTCCAACCGGCATGACCGAGGCCCCCTCTATCGAATCCCTCAATGTTGACGAACTCGAGTTTGGCGGACCTGTTCCCCTCTCTGAGGGAGAAGAAATTCCCTCCCAGGAACTCGAGGTACCCACTATCGAAAAAGAAGAAACCATCAATCTCCTCTCTGAGGAAGAGCCTCCTATTCAGGAAGCCACAACAGAAGAAATAGCCATCAAAGAGGAACCCGAACTCCCTCAAGAAGAAGGAGCAGAAGAGATATCACCTCAAGAAAGCCGTCCGATTAACGACAAGGATGAGATTATCAGTCTCAGTGGAGACGAACTGGACAAGTTCCTCTACGGCGATACCATTGGCGGCGTTGAGGTCATCCCTGAAGAAGCAGGGGAGGAGGTGATTCTTCCCCCGGTGGAGGAAACCATTCCTGAAACCCTGATTGCTCCCGAGGAGGTTGCTTCCCAAGGAGAACGGATATACGTCGAAAGCACCAAAAACCATGTGCCTTTAGAGGAAAACTTTGAACTCATCGTAGAAAATGAGGCCTCCGCTGATAAAGAGACCGTCTATACCTCTGAACCAACGGAAGTACTGCGAGAAGGCCCTGCAGGCCCCGAGAGAGAGCCTGAGGTTCCTCTCCCTGATTTAGAAGAGCTCGACAAGGTTGTGAATGAGCCTTCTTCGATGCTCTCAAGCGAAGAACTTCCCACTTCTACCCCTCAGGAGCCCGTTCTTCTTGAGGCAGAAGAGATTTCTCTTGAACCTATTACCCTTGATGAAGAACCCATTCCGTTTGCGGTCGAAGAAGAAGGAAGTAAAAGTCTTGTTATCGAGGAGGCCTCCCCTGAAACGATTGAGATGGTAGAAGCAGAACCTACCGTCATTGAAGTGGGTGAAAGCCCTCTCGTTTCTGAAATAACTTCTCCCACAGAAGAAGCAAAAGATGTTGACTTCCAGTTTGATCTTTCGGCTATCCCTGATCTCCAGCCTACGGTAGAAGATGAAAACGAACCCATAGCCCTTTCCCTTGAAGAACTCAACAACATTGAAGTCACGGAAGAACCCCCTCTCTCGATGGCTTCCGCTACTCCCGAGGAAGAAGAGGGCAATATCGAGATTGCCTCAGCTGGACCAGAAGAAAGCCTCTCTGAACTGGAAAGAGGACTGGAGATACCCGTTGAAACCGAGGTTCCTCTCTCACCAGAAAGTTTTGAGTCCATGATTGCCGAAGAAGAGAAGATAGAAGAGATTAAACAGCAGGATCTCAATCAGCTCATTGAAATTGCTGAACCAGACGTGGAGTCTTTAGAGAATGAAACGGAATCACTCCTTGGTGCTGAAGAGACCCTCCCCCCTCTCGAAGAGGCCGAAACCGTGGAGGTTTCTTTAGCCGATCTTGGCGTAACCGCTAACGAAGAGATTTCCGAACCGATTGTCAGTGAGGCCTATATGGAAGCTCCCGTAGCAGAGGAGATGGATCGCCGACAGGTGATTGAAACCAACCTTGACACCCTGAGTGGCACAACACGAGAAGAACTCCGCAAGGTGATCCAGTACCTTGACAATCTCCTTGCAGATCTCCCCGAGGAAAAGATCAAAGAATTTGCTCAGTCTGAATACTATGATCTTTATATGAAGATCATGGAAAAACTTGGCTTATAGGATAGGGTATGGGACTGAGGGAAAAGGCAAAGTATTACCGTTTTAGTATCCAGCCTCCTTCGATTAACTACGAGAAAAAACTTCTGGAACTTCAAACCCTTTTAGAGATCAATAAAGAGCTTGGGGCTACACTCAAAAGCGAGGAACTTCTCCAGATTCTCTTATTTACCCTGATGGGGCAATTTCAACTCTCTGAAGTGGCCATTTACCAAAAAGAGGAGACCTCGTATTTTCTTGCCCAGCACCAGGGGATGGAGAATATCGAGCCTAAGGTTGACTTTAGCATAGAGTCGCTCTTTTCTCAGGGGCTTGTACGAGATTTCAGGGGGGAGGGGTATTTCTCAGGCCTTTCTAAACCCTACCTTCTTGTCCCCCTCCTCAGCAAAAATGGCTGGAATGGGTTTCTTCTTCTTGGGCCACGAGGAGACGGAAATTACCAACAAGAGGATTACCATTTCATTGAAGCAGTAGCCTCTCTTGCGGGAAGTGCTCTTGAGAACGCTCACCTCTATACCTCCCTTCAAAAGGCCTATCAGGACCTCGACCGAAAACTCAAGCAGCTTTCCGCCCTCTATGAGATCAGTACCCTTATCAATTCAAGCGATGATTTTGATCTGATTACCTCCCTTCTTCAAGAAACGTTGGCTACCGGGTTTGGGGTCACGTCTTCTTTTCTCCTTGCCTTTCAGCAAGGGAAAGCCAAGGTGGCTTCCTGTTATCAGGTAGAGGGATTCCAGGTAGATCAAATATATTCGCTCTCCCCGGAAGAAGAAGCCAGCTTTGCCGACAATCAACCAAAGCTCATTTCTTCTTCATGGTCAAGAGCCCCCTATATCTTTCTCCCCCTCTCCACAGTCAAAAGACGGGTCGGAGCCCTTGTGATTACCTCGATGGACAATCAGCCCGTCTCTACCGTGGATACAGAAACCCTCAATCTTTTGGCCATCATTGCCTCTCAGATTGCTCCTCCCCTCCTCCTCTCCCAGTGGATCAGGGAAAAATCCGTTCACAACCCTTTCGAAAGTCTCTATATGATTCTCCGTACCGAGGCCCAAAAAGCAAGGGAATTCGGAGTAGGGATGTCCCTTCTCTATCTCAAACTCAACAACCTCTCAAAATATCCCGAGTTTTATTCCGAAGAACAAACGCTTTCTCTTCTCCATACCTTTGAGCACAAGATAGTGGACAGTTTCTCTTCTTCTCTCTCTCAGTGGATTCATTATGACTTAGAACGGTTTCTTTTCATCTTCACCGGCGTTCCCTCCTCTGATGTAGAGGTCATGGTAGAGACACTTCATCAGTTAGTAGCCGAGGTGTTTTCTCATCAGGGAGAAATTCCTATCCAGGTCCAGACTTCCATTGCCAGTTATCCCGATGAAGGGGAAACGCTTTTACCCTATCTTACCAAACTGATGAACATGGTATAGGGTTGTATGAAGATTATCGAAACAGGAATCCCACCCCACAGCCAGCCAATGGTTTTCAACGAAGATGTGGAAATTCGAGGAAACGTGGGAGTAGGAAACCACATCGAAGCCAGAGGCAATATTGTGATCATCGGAGATGTCGACCAGTCCAAGGTCTTTTCCCATGAAGGGAGTATCACCGTCCATGGACTGGTGATAGGGTATCAAACCTCTCTCGTCTCCGATGGAGACATTGTGGTTCACACCGTTAGAAGCGCCACCCTCCGGGCAAGAAAAACCATCACCATCCTGTACGAAGCCGTCGAAGCCCACCTGATCGCCAAAGAAACCATCCTGTGCAAAGAAGGCAAAGGGGCTATTGTGGGGGGAAGTGCCGAAGCCGGGCTGGAGATTGAGACCAAGTTCTTGGGAAACGAAAAGGGATTTTATACCACAGCCAAGCTCACCAACTTCAAACAATCGGAGATGTTTCTCCGAAGCCAGAAGTTAGCCGAGATGGAGAAAAAACTTACAGCAGAGAAAGAAAAATACGAAAAGACTATTCAGATTATCCGTATCTTAGGCGAAAAGGTCAAACAACTCCCCCTTGCCAAAAAACAGGAACTCGCCCAGCAGGTGAAAACCTATCAGAACCTCTCTCTGCAGATAAGCCAGATCCAGCAAGAAAGAAAACAACTGTGGGAGCTCTCACAAAAACAGAGTGAACTTGAGAGAACTATTATCATCCATAATACCATCTATGAAAACGTCTCTTTGGCCATTGATAACCAGAAACTCGATGTTACCTCGCGTTATCACAATGTCATTGTGTACAAAAAGGGGATTCTTATCTTGGGTGATTTCGACGAGTACATGAAAAGGAAAAAATACGCTTAACCCCCCTCCTCACAAACATCAAACCCCCCAAAAGTATAAACCCACAAAAAAATCCATAATGAGACCTTTGCACGAATGTGCGAAGGCCTCAAAAAAGTAATAAGAAAACAAAAAATAGTATAAAAATATTTCTTCTCGTAATCAATAATCCTATTTTTTGAATAAAAAAGACAAATAAGCCCCTGTAAACAGAAAAAACGAAGAAGAGGGGCGTAGCCCCTGACCCAGAAAGGGCAAGAAAGCACCCGTGCAAGGGTCTCATAATAACAAAAGCTCTTCCCCTATTTCAAGCAAAACCATTTGCTAAAACATCTCCATAGTCCCTTTTCAGACTTTCCCTCTAATGCACAAAACGCCTTGAATGAATATTGATAAGAAGCGCCGCGCCCATCGCAAAGGCAAGGTAGGCCGAACCACCATAACTGATAAAGGGAAGGGGAAGCCCCGTTGCGGGGAGGATACCCAGGGCCATCCCTGTATTGATGATCACGTGGCTGGCAAACATCGTAAAGATCCCGATGGTAACCAGAGTCCCCTCTTTATCCTTCGCCTCCTTGATAATGGCAAACATATACGAGAAATAGAGAAAAAAGAGCCCCAAGACGAGAAGAGCCCCTATAAGCCCGAGTTCCTCACAAATGATAGAAAAGATAAAATCCGTATCCTTTTCCGGGAGAAAGCCTAGCTGGTTTTGCGTCCCGCGGAAAAGCCCTTTGCCAAAAAGGCCTCCCGAACCAATGGCAATACGGGACTGTATCACATTATACCCCGCCCCTGCTTTGTCAAATTCAGGATTGATCATCACAAGAATACGTTTCCACTGATAACTTTTCAAAACCTTGACCGCACCGGCGGCCATGAGAAACCCCATCCCGCTAAAAATAGAAAAGGGAAGTATCTTCTTGATCCAATCCACAGGATTGAAAAAATCAATGATAGCGGTAAAAAGAGAATAAAGAAGAAGAGCCAACGCAATACTGAAAAGGGTTTTGAAATCAATAAGCATATCAATTAGGGGAAGCGGCGGGTTCCCCACCTCCAGATAATATTTATAGAGAGCAATAAGAAGAATCACCACAGAACCCACCAGCCCAACTATCAAAAGATAACGAATAAAACGGGTATCCACCATCCCCACATACCCCATCGCAAGGAAGATAAGAATATACACAAGCGACGTCCCTAAATCAGGCTGGAGAAGAATAAGCCCGATGGGAATCACAGCAATGAACGAAGACACCAAAAACACCTGAACCCTCTTTTCTATCACAGGAGCATTGGCAAGGTATTTAGCCAAAAAGAGAATATAAAAAATCTTCATCACCTCCGAAGCCTGAATACCAAGCCCCCCAATCCCAAACCAGCTTCGCGAACCACGGATGTTTTTCCCTACAAGAAGGGTGAGAATCAAAAGAAGAATACCAAGAATATAAAAATACGACGAAAGCTCCACCCACCGGTAATAATCCACCCACAGAATAACCAAAAACACCAAAAGACTTATCCCCACCCAGATAAGCTGGCGAAGGTATTTGCCTGTATTTTCTCCCGTTGCCGTAATACCTGTACTATAAATAAAAAGAATCCCTATACACGTGAGAAGAAGAGGAATAAGAACAAGAAACCAATCAACGTTTCGAAACAGTCTTTTCCACATAGGCTACCTCTTAAACTGGTTTGGATTGAGCGGATGAATCTCTCGAAAATAATAGTCAATAAGCTTCACCGCAATAGGAGCCGCAGCTGCTGATCCCCCGCCTCCATGTTCCACCACCACCGTGACCACAATATAATCCTCAGGATTGGAAGAGCCATAGGGAGCAAAAGCTGTGAAAAGGGCATGGGTCTCCTTGTCCTTGCCTGCTTCTCCTGTCCCGGTCTTTCCTGCGATAGGATAGGGTGTGGCATATTGCACCCATCGTGCCGTTCCTTCGGTGGTCACCTTGTACATAGCCTTTTGCAACAGGTCAAAGGACGTTTCAGGAAGCACCACCTTTCGAAGAACCTGCGGTTTATTTTCCCAGAGGGTCTCTCTTGTCACTTCATCAATGATGGCCTTGAGAAGAAATGGCCGATACACCGTTCCCCTGTTCGCAATAGCGGCCGTCATCTTGTTGAGACCCACAGGAGTAATGAGAAGATCTCCCTGACCAATACTGATATTGGCAGTATCTCCAGGACTCCACGGTCGATTATATCGACGTTTGAACCAGGCTTCCTCAGGAATGAGCCCCTTCGCCTCTCCCGGGAGATCAATACCGGTTTTTTCCTGGATGCCAAAATCCCTCGCATACGCCAAAATTTTGTCCTTGCCGACCTCCAATCCCATGGTATAGAAGTAAACATCACAAGAGTTTGCAATCCCATCAAAAAAGTTTTCCGCATGATGAACATCCCAGCAATTAAAAATACGGTTGGCAATCCTCATTGAGCCACGACAATACACTATCCGATTCACATCAATCCCACTGGCAAGAATAGCCACCGCAGAAATAAGCTTGAAGGTAGAACTGGGGGGATAGATTCCCTGAATAGCACGGTTGAGAAAGGGCTTGTTTTCATTGTCCCGGATGATATAAAATTCCTCCCGGCTGTATCTATCGGAAAAGACATTGGGATTGAATGAAGCACTACTCACCAGCGCAAGAACCTCTCCTGTATAGGGTTTTGAAACAACGACTGCCCCATTTCTCCCTGCTAAAAGGTCATAGGCCATGGCCTGAAGTCTGGCATCAATGGTGAGCACGACCGGCTGGGCATGCTGCGGTTCCTCGGCAATCTCTTCACGAATAAGTTTTCCCTTGGCATCTACCACACGGTTCATGATACCCTTTTTACCACGAAGTTGCTTGTCGTATTGTTTTTCAATTCCCATTTTGCCCACAATAGCACCCGCATAATACTCAGGATCATCCTTGAGTTGCTGGTACTCCGCCTTGCTGATGATACCGGTATAACCAAGAAGATGCGCAGCCTTCTCAGCCAGGGGATAAAATCGTCGTGGCAGGTTTTCCATGTACACACCGGGGAAGTTCTCCTGATGCTCAGCAAAACGAACCATGGTTTTTGCATCAATATCGGAAGCAATGACAATAGGCGTAAATTTATCAAGGGCCTGTTCTTCGATCATGGCATTGATATTGGAAGATGAAGTATTGAGAAGAACAGCAAGGTTTTCAATCACCATTGTGCGGTTGGTTCCCGAAGGAAGAAGACCGGGAATCACCACAAGACTGAGAGACTTCACATTATAGGCAAGCTGCGTTTGAAGATTCCTGTCATAAATAACACTTCGATAAGCGGGAATAAATCGAACACGGGCACGGTTGAGCTGGGCTTTCTGAAAGTACTCCACACTGCGAATAATCTGAAAAAACATCACCGTGGCCAGGGCAATAGCCATATACCCATACACAATACCAAAGATAATCTTTATCTTGGTAAAGGAACGTTTGGTAAGTTCCTGCATCAGCCCATGCTCCTTTTGTCTTATTCATCGCTATAAAAGATGAAAAGGATCAAGATCAAGCTCAAGATAAAGCCCTGAAGTTTTTTTGTTGCGCTTCATCTCTTCCTTCATCAGCCGAAAAAAGGCCTGAATGCTTTCTACCGTTTTCGATTTTATCATTATATGGTATCTATAGGTATTTTTCAACTTTTCAAATGGACAGGGGAAGGGTCCGAGAATAAGGGCCTTTCCCTGATGATGCTGTCGAAAAGAGTTGAGAGAAGGTTCAAGAGAAGCAAGAAAGTGCGTAAGCTTCCCTTTGTCATCACTTCGAATAACCACCCGTCCCAATCGAACAAAGGGGGGATAGGAAAACTCCTTCCTCTTGAGAATCTCCTGCTGGTAAAAACCCTCATAATCCTGCTTAGCCCCAAACGTAATAGCTGGATGGGAAGGAAGATAGGTCTGGATATAGGCCTCTCCAGGTGTCTCCCTTCTCCCGGCTCGCCCTACGACCTGCGTGATAAGGACAAAGGTGCGCTCCGAAGCCCGAAAATCCGGTATCTGAAGGCCTATATCAGCCAAAATAACCCCTACAAGATCTAACTTTTCAATATCATGCCCTTTGGCCATCATCTGAGTTCCCACAATAATATCATACTCATGGTTTCGTATTTGCTGAATCATGGTATCAAAGCTATGTTTGTGGGTGGTGGTGTCAAGATCAAGCCTGATGGTACGATAGCCATGAAAATGTTCAGAAAGAAAGTGCTCAAGACGCTCGGTTCCTATCCCTATCTCCTTGAGATTGGTCCCATGACATTCCGGACAGGTGTCCGGTGGAGTTTTCGTATAGCCACAATGATGACAAACAAGAGAATTTTTCTTCTTGTGATAGGTGAGAGCTACATCACAGTGGGGACAGGTAAAACTATGCCCACAATCAGGACAGAAAAGAACCGGCGCAAATCCCCTTCGATTGAGAAAAAGCAGCACCTGCCTCTTCTGAGAAAGGGTTGTCACCATAGCTTGAAGCAGAGGAGTGCTCAAAATGGTATTCTTCTCCTCTTCTTTGGATGCCTTGAGGTCAATGATATGCACAGAAGGGAGAGGGGTTGTTCCATGACGGGTAGAGAGTTTCACTATGGTGAGCTTTCCCTGAAGGGCATGGTAATAGGTTTCTATCTGAGGGGTCGCGGAACCAAGAAGAAGGGTAGCCTTCTCCCTCTGAGAACGATAAAAAGCCACCTGACGGGCATGATAGCGAGGACTTTCCTGGGATTTATAGGAGGGTTCATGTTCCTCATCAATGATGATGAGGCCAAGATTCTGCATTGGAAGAAAAATCGCAGAACGTGGTCCAATGGCCACTTTCGCTTCCCCTTTCAAACACCGAAGCCACTCGTGAAGACGTTCACCAGCCGAGAGACGACTATGGTAGAGGGCTATTACATCACCAAAAACCTGAGAGAAACGTTCTACCATCTGAGGAGTGAGGGCTATCTCCGGAAGAAGAATAAGGGCTGTTTTCCCCATCTCAAGGCAACGGGCAACCAAATGTTTGTACACTTCGGTTTTGCCGCTTCCCGTTACCCCATGAAGAAGAAAGGGTTTGGGAGTTCCCAGATGGGGTACAACAGTCTCAAAAACCTTCTGCTGCTCGGGGTTGAGTTTGTACAAAGACTTTGGGGAAACAGGAGTATGAAAAAGAGGGGTAGGACGCTTAGCCTTTGGGAGAAGAGTACCAAGAACCTCCCCCAACGGCGAGACATAATACTCGCTGATCCAGTTGGCCATTTGCCAGGTAGCCTCTGTCATAATCGGAGTGTGATCGATAACCCTTTCCACAGGTTTTATCTCATACGAGGCTTTGACTTCCTCAGGCTCTTTGAGAGCCCCCACCACCCCAATCATACGCTGGCCCCGAAGGGTTACCTCCACCCGTCCATAAAGAGGTGTAGCGTCCTCCACAAGATAGGAAAAAGGCTGATCTAAGGGAACGGGAAGATAGACATCGGCTACTTTTGGCATAAACCAACCCTCTGGAGGGCTGCATGAATATCCGCTTCAAAGAGAGGATAGTACGCCACATAATTACGAAGCACTGCGGCAGGATGAAAGGTGGGAAACACCGGAAACCCCAAGATACTCTTGTGTTCCTGGCCTCTTGTTTTGGTAATTCCCTCTTCTGTAGCCAACAGATATTTGGCTGCAGAATTGCCTAACGCTACGATCAATTTTGGCTGAATCAGTTCTATCTGTTCCCTCAAAAAGGGTGTACAGGCGATGGTTTCTTCAACTGTTGGGGTACGGTTTCCCGGCGGACGATGTTTGAGAATGTTGCAAATATAGACCTGGCTTCGACTCACCCCGAATTTTTCCAGTGTGGCCGTGAGAAGTCTCCCCGCTCTTCCCACAAAGGGAAGTCCCTGATTGTCCTCTTCTTCTCCAGGGGCTTCTCCCACAAAGACAAGAGGGGTATGGGGATTCCCATCAGCAAAAACACTTTGCTTGGCTGTTTGATAGAGGCTACAGCCCTGACAGGCAAGAACCTTTTGTCTCACCTTTTCCAAAGCGAGAGAAAGATCATCCTCGGAAACCTGAGTGAAACTTTTCTGGACAAGAGCCTCAGGCCATTCACCGGTGAGATAACAGAAAAGCGCCCGATAGGGATCAAACAAGCCCATACCTTTTTCCCTCCTGCTCTACCCACTGATGAAAGGCACGAAAAGCCCTTCCTCGATGGCTGATGGCATTCTTTTCCTCAGGAGAAAGCTCGGCAAGGCTTTTTTCATAGTGGTAGTCTTCCGGCAAGAAAATAGGATCAAAACCAAACCCTCCGCTCCCCCGCATCTCGTATCCTATACGCCCTTCACAGGTTCCTCGAAAGGTGAAAATATCCCCCGACGAAAGAAAAACCGCTACCACACAAACAAAACGAGCGGTTCTTTTTTCAAAAGGAGTATCCCCAAGTTCGGAAAGAAGCCCAAGACATTTTCTGGTGTAATCACGATCATTTCCAAGATAACGAGCTGAATGAACCCCTGGACGACCATTCAGGGCATCCACCTCAAGCCCTGAATCATCAGAAACAGCCAAAAGCGAAGAACTCAGATGCTTCTTGACGAAAATAACCTTCTGGGTGGCATTTTCCTCAAAGGTATTCCCCTCCTCGGGGATCTCAAGAGAAAAACCCACCTCCTCTAAGGTCACCCACCGAAACATGGGGAGAATCTGCTGGATTTCGACGACTTTGTGGGGATTTTTTGTGCAAAGAAGGGCTTCTCTCATAACTCTTTCCTGTCAATGTAGCGTTTGGTGAGATCAGAAAAGGCATCGATTCGCCTATCCCGGAAAAAAGGCCATATCCGACGAACGTTCTCCACCCTTTGCAGATCAATATCAACAACGAGAATGGTTTCCTCCGTTCCAGCTTGAACCAGGATTTCTCCTTGAGGACCCGCTACAAAGCTTGTCCCCCAGAACTGAATCCCTTTCACCCCTTCCCATTTTTCAAACCCTGTGCGATTCACAGCCACCACATAACACCCATTGGCTACCGCATGTCCCCTCTGCACCGTCATCCAGGCTTCTCTCTGGCGAAGCTTCTCCTCCTCTGGATCAGCAGGATCCCAACCAATAGCGGTGGGATACACAAGGATCTCTGCCCCCTGCAAAGCCATGAGACGGGCGGCTTCCGGATACCACTGATCCCAGCAAACCAGAACCCCCACTTTCCCAAGAGAGGTTTCTATCGGCCGAAATCCCAAATCCCCCGGCGTAAAATAGAACTTCTCATAAAAACCTGGATCATCAGGAATATGCATCTTGCGATAGATGCCGGCGATCTCTCCATTTTTTTCTATTACCACCGCCGTATTGTGATAGAGCCCCGGTGCCCTTTTTTCAAAAAGAGAACTGACAATCACCACCCCATACTTCCCGGCAAGTTTGCCCAAATACTCAGTACTTGGCCCGGGAATAGGTTCAGCAAGATCAAAATACCTCACATCCTCTTCCTGACAAAAATAGAGCGTATTGTGAAGTTCCTGAAGACAGATAAGCTTGGCCTCTTTCTGAGCGGCTTCCTCAATAGCCTGACCTATTTTTTTGAGATTAGCTTCAGGGTTTTGACTACAGGCCATCTGAACAAGAGCGATTTTGTATGTCATACAAGCACCCCCTGTGGGATCTGCATAGTCACACAATGGATAGAGCCATGTTGTTTGATGAGAGAAAGAGCGGGAATTCCAATAATCTCCCTCTCAGGGAAAACCTCTTGAAAAAGACGAAGGGCTTTTGGGTCATTTACCTCATCATGATAGGTGGGGACAATGACAGCCCCATTCACAAAAAGAAAGTTGGCATAGGTGGCCGGAAGACGATTTCCCTCCTCATCGTAGCGCGCCGCTGGCATAGGAAGAGGAATGAGGGTATAGGGTCTGCCTTCAGGAGTACGGAAACGCTTGAGATCGTTCTCCATCTCTTTGAGCGCCTGATAATGTTCATCCGCCGGATCCTCACAACTCACATAGAGAATCATCTTCGGACTGGCAAACCGTGCTAAAGTATCAATATGGGAATCTGTATCATCACCCGCTAAATACCCATGTTCTACCCACAGCACGCGCCTTGCCCCAAGATAGCGACGAAGAGCCCTCTCAATCTGCCCACGAGAGAGATGGGGGTTCCGGTTGGGAGAGAGAAGACAGGTGGAAGTGGTCATCAGAGTCCCCTGTCCATCGCTTTCAATACTCCCCCCTTCAAGAATAAGCCCAATCGTCGAAAGAGAAACCCCTCGCCGAAAAAGACCAGCACGAAAAAGCCGACGATTCACCTGGTTGTCTTCACAGGCTACAAACTTGAGTCCCCAGCCATTGAACCCAAAGTCCAACAACTTCCTTCGTCCCTTTTTATCAACAACCGTAAGAAAACCGAAATCCCTTGCCCACGTATCATTGGTGGGAAGTTCTACAAGAATAAGATTGGCTTCTTGTGAACCTGTATCAAGCAACCGGGAACGAAGGAGTTTACTTCTCCCCTCGGGGACAATCACCACAGCCTTCTCAAAACGGGTAATAGCCGCTATCAATAGCTCATAGGTCTTTTCTACTTCTGAAAGAAGGGGCGCCCAATCGCTTTTTTCGTGCGGCCAGGCAAGAAGAATCCCATCCTGACTTTCCCATTCAGCTGGTAAACGGTGATTCATAGTTTCTCCATTTTATGGTAGTAAAAAGCGGCTTTTTCTTCGTCTCCTCGCAGTCGGTACAGCTGATAAATAACCCCATACTCATTCGCCTGATCCAAAACCTCATAGTTTCTCTCGTCAATCATTTCCCCAAAAAGAGCCTTGATTTCTTCCGGGGTGGGATGATGATCAAAGATGGTTTCCATCTCAGGCATCCTTCAAAAAGGCCTTGTATCCCTCATAAGCCTGGTGAAGGTCTGCTTTGCTTATCACCTCAAAAGGAGAATGCATGCCGTCCACCCCTACGCCACAGTCCACCACCTGAATCCCAAGGTCCGCAAGGTAATAAGCCACCGTACCACCGCCCCCTTCATCAACCTTGCCGAGTGAACCCGGTTGCCAGATGATGCCATTGTCGTTGAAGATCTTTCTCACCTTGCCCATAAGTTCAGCAGAAGCATCGCTTGCCCCTGCCTTTCCTCTGGAACCTGTATACTTCTCAAGAATAACCCCATATCCCATCCGAGGAGAAACAACCGGATCAAAAACCTCTTTGAACATGGGATTAATCACGGCCCCCACATCGGCTGAAAGGGCAAAACTCTTCTCAAACATCTCACGAAAAGCCGCTTCTGGTGCCGATGGATCCTGAAGACGCAAAAGTTTACCCAAAGCATTCTGGAAAAAGCGAGACCGTATCCCCGTTACCCCATAGGAACCAATTTCTTCTTTGTCAACAAGAAAAACTATCAGGGTTTTCTCTGGAGTTCCTGCAAAGTCCCGAATAGCCCTATAGGCGGCATAACTACACACCCTATCATCATGGCCATAGGCCCCTACCATACTTCTATCAAAGCCAATATCCCTTGCCTCAAAGGCAGGCACAATCTCAATTTCTGCTGAGATGAAATCCTCTTCTTCAATCCCGTACTCATCATGAAGGTGTTTGAGAGCAAGGGCTTTGATCCGTTCTGAAAGGTCTTTGTCCTCAATCGGGCGATTTCCCACCACCAAGCGAAGATTCTCTCCCTCAACCCCGTCAAGGAGCTTTTTCTCTCCCTGAGATTTCCCGGCAAGGTGGGGAAGAAGATCATTGATGGTAAACACAGGATCATCCTTTTTCTCTCCGATGCAGAGATCCACGCTCGAACCGTCTCTTCGGATAACCGTTCCATGAAGGGCAAGGGGAATATTTACCCACTGGTATTTTTTGATACCCCCATAGTAATGAGTTTTCAAAAGGGCCATATCCCCATCCTCGATAAGGGGAACGGTCTTGAGATCCAGACGTGGAGCATCGATATGGGCCACCACCATATTGACCCCTTCTGAGATAGGCCTTTTCCCAATGATGGCAAGCAAGATATTTCGATAGCCATTTCGCAGGAAAACCTTATCACCCGCTTTCAGAGACTTTTTCTCTTCAAAGGCGTGGAAATTATGCTTCTTTGCCTCTTCTTCGACAAATCGTACGCACTCTCTCTCCGTCTTGCAGGTGGAAATAAAATGCTTGTAGTCATCAGCAAACGAATAGATGGCTTGAGTCTCGTCCTTTTTGTTGTCCCAGACATTTTTGCGCTCATAAGCAAAGGGGAGGGTTTTCTTTTCAGCCATGATGGTCTCCTTATCACAAAAGAAGTTGAGATATTATTGTAGAGATTCCCTGTGGTTTTGTCAAATGAAAGAGTAGCCTCTGCAGGGAAGAGGACTATGGCGATGTGTCAACCACAAGGGGGCTTTCTGAGAACGCAGGGCGCCCGGCTTACCTTGTCTCAGCCAAAGGCAATGATTAAACGTTTAACCTCTCTTTACACCCCCTCATGGTTATTGCTATCACCCTGTTTCAGCAAACCACCTCACCGGTTAAACGTTTGCCTCCCCCTCTATACAAACTCAAATGGCCGCTCTCACCCCCTTTCAGCAAGAAAATACAACCCCGGCTATCACCATGTCTCAGCAAACGAGCCCCCTTTGCTGAAATAAGGTCATAGCAAAATCTCCCGGCACCCTTCTCCCAGAGAGAAGGGCTGGTCCTATTCCTATGTTTCAGCAACACCCTCTCCTATCCCCTTCTCTCAAACAAAAGATATGTAAGACACTACAGGACATACAAATACACCCAACTCGTTTGAAAAAAGGAGATAGCTATTAGTTATTGTATTATAAAAACTTATCTTCCTTTTCTTTCCCCAATTTCTTTCTTCTTTAACTTGATTTTTTTTTGGATTCCTTGATATAATAAAATAACTGGAGCATATATGCAAAATTTTTTGCTTTCTTTACCTGTTGTGGGCAAGTGGCTTTCTTCTCGACCCGTGCTTCTTCGAGTTGTCGAAAATATCAGCTGGCTTTCCTTGGACAAGGTTCTTCGTCTTGGTGTGGGGCTTTTTGTTGGTGTCTGGGTGGCAAGATATCTTGGACCTGCTGGCTATGGGATGCTGAATTATGCTGTAGCTTTTGTGAGTCTTTTTAGTGCTCTGGCTACCCTTGGGCTTGATCAAATTGTAGTTAGAGAGCTTGTCCACTCACCGGAAGACGAAGGAAAACTTGTTGGGACGTCTTTTTTTTTGAAACTTATGGGTGGAGTTATTGTTCTTTTTCTTTCTACATTGACAGCCTTTTTTATCCACAGGGGGGACTTAAAAACTATTTTGATGATTTTCTTTATTTCTCTTGGAATGGTAGCTCAAGCTTTTTTAGCCATTGATTTTTTCTTTCAGAGTAAGATTCTTTCAAAATATACGGTTATTGCTCAGAATATAGCCTTTTTTGTTGTCTCAGGAATGAAGGTTATTCTTATTCTCTTGAGGGTATCTGTTGAGTGGTTTGCTGTTATGTCTTTGTTTGAGGCTTTTGTTGCTGGAGTTTTTCTTGTGTTTTTTTACAACAGAAAAGGTGGGCACATATCAAACTGGAAGTTTGATATGGAAACAGCGAAAAAACTTCTCCACGATAGTTGGCCTCTTATTTTATCAAGTGTGGCTATAACTATCTATATGCGTATTGATCAGGTGATGATACGTAATATGCTGGGGGAGAAAGAAGTGGGGTGGTATTCAGCTGCGGTGAGTTTGACAGAGGTGTGGTATTTTATTCCAGGGGTGATTACATCGTCTGTGTTTCCAGCTCTTGTGGAAGCAAAGAAAATAGACGAAAAAATATATAGAGAACGGGCAAGGCAGATGCTTTGGTTGTTAGGGGGAGTGGCTATTTTTATGGCTTTGCCTATTTCTCTTTTGAGTAAGAGTATAGTGCAGGTATTGTTTGGAGATGCCTACAGATTTTCTGGAGAGGTCCTTCGTCTCTATGTGTGGGCGAGTGTGTTTGTGTTTTTCGGACAGGGAATTAATTACCTATTGCTATGTGAATCTGATCAGAGAATAATTTTTTTGAGAGTTGCGATCGGTGCACTATTTAATGCATTTTTTAACATGTTTTTAATTATAAGAATTGGAATATTGGGAGCTGTATATGCAACATTATTGGCGTATATTTTTTCTCTCTTTATAATATTTCTCTGGTCTAAGTACAGAAATTGGCTTTTGAAGATAAGGATGATTGAGTGAGGTGGCGAAATTATACAGTGTGGTATGGATAAGAAAAATTTTTCTTATTTGGGATATATTTATTAATAAATATATCTTTAAAATTGAGCCTTACACAAGGATTAAAGTTGTATGAGATGGTTAATGGAAATAATAGATTTTTTATCTTTCGTGGATACGTTTATTTTATTATTAAAAGGGGGTATTAGAGAATGGTTTCACGTTCCGTTTACCAGATCATAAAAAATACAAAAAAATTATTTTTATTTTTGAGAGTGGTGTATTTTTTATGTAGAAGTTGTTTTGTTTCCCCAAATGGGGGTAGGAAGAAATACCCTAAGGTTTTACAACTTCCTATAACCTATCGATGTAACTCAAGATGTGTGATGTGTAATGTTTGGCGAATGGATCATAAAAACGAGTTTTCTGTTGAAGAGTTTGCAAAGTTTATGAAGGATGATATTTTTAAGAAGGTTGAATCGGTAGGTATAAATGGAGGAGAGCCTTCGCTTGTTTTGAATCTTCCTGAGTATGCGGAGAAAATTTTAAATTTACCATCTTTGAAGTATTTGAATATTATATCTAATGGTTTTATTCCCCAGAGATTGCTTTTGCATGTCCAAAAAATTTATGATGCATGCAAAAAAAGAGGGATCCTTTTTCATGTATCTATTTCTCTTGATGGTATTGGGAAGATTCACGATGCTGTACGAGGAAGACAAAATGTCTTTGAACAGACAATTGCTTCTATTGATGAAATTATAAGGGATCAAGCAAAATATTGTGATAGTTATGACGTGGCTTGTACTGTTGTTAAACAAAATGTCAATTATTTAGTAGAACTGGATACATATGCTAAAAGAAAAAAGTATAATATCAAATACCGTTTAGGAATTGAGAATAAGAGAATAGGAAATTATGATTTGAGGGAGCAATATTCTGTGATGGAGGCTCCTTTTAGGCAAAGTGCCATAGAGTTTTTTCATTATCTTATGCATCATTCAGAACATTTGTCAGATAGGTTCAAGTATTATGCTATTTTTAAATGGCTTCATTCAGAAAAGCCAAAACGAATACTTGGTTGTTATTGGCAAGAGGAGGGTATTACCTTGGATTCAAAAGGCAACATTTATTATTGTGCTGTGGCAAGTGATAGTCTTGGGAGTTTGCGTGTAGAAAAGGGGAAAAAGATCTTTTTTGACAGAAAAAATATTGAATATCGTAAAAATATTGTTAAAAATGTCTGTAATCATTGTATTCACGATTATAGTGGGCGACCAAGGTTTCAGGATGTATGGAACTTTTTGTTATACATGATAAAAGATAATGTTGCTATGAAATTTTATCGGTTTAAGGCGAGGTTTATGTTATGAAAATTGTTATTATAGGGTGGTATGGAACGGAGACAATTGGAGATAGGGCGATAGTGGCGGGATTAATTTCTTTTTTCAAGAAGTCTTTTGGTGATTTTGAAATTCAACTTGGAAGTTTGTATCCATTTTTTAGTCAAAGAACTATTGTTGAAGATTATGATTTTTATAAAGAAATAATATCAAAAGACATAAAAATATCAATATTTGACAGCAAGGATTCTCGGCAACTTGACAATGCCATAAGGTGTTCGGATATAGTGATAATGGGCGGAGGTCCTCTAATGGATTTAGATGAATTATTTATGATTGAGTATGCTTTTAAAAAAGCAAGAAAGTTGGCAAAGAAAACGGCTTTGTTGGGGTGTGGTGTGGGGCCTCTTTTTAAGAAAAAATATTGGAAATCAGTATTGGAAATAGTAGAACATAGCGATCTTGTCATTCTTAGGGATAGTCTATCAAAAGAAAGACTGAAATATTTTTGTAAGGAGGAAGGAAAGTTTTTTGATTATGCTTTTATAAAGACTAGCTATGATCCTGCTGTGGAGAGTGTATTAGAGTTTGGTAAAAGAAATATTCCTGTTCCCCAAGAGTATGTTGCTATTAATTTGAGAAAATTTCCATCTGAATATATACAAGGGAAAGATTGTAATGACATTGATAGAAATTTAAAAAATTTTGTAAAGGACGTAGCACTTAAATATTCCCAGAGAGAAATACGATTGATACCAATGCATTATTTTCATATAGGTAATGATGATAGATTTTTTTTGAATGATATAGCGATGGATTTAAATTTACCCAATATTTATGTGCAAAATTCCAACCTGACGCTTAAACAGACTATAGAAACTTATCAGAATGCGTATTTTAATATCGGTATGAGATTTCATGCCGTAGTTATGCAAACTATGGTAAGTGGCAAAAACTATATATTAGATTATACAGAACCCCAAAAAGGAAAAATCATTGGCTTTTTGAGTGATATTGACAAAAATGGATTTTATAAAGAAAGATATATTTCTTTACAAGAGC
The DNA here is from genome assembly GCF_025266855.1 of Longinema margulisiae. Classification (GTDB taxonomy): domain Bacteria; phylum Spirochaetota; class Brevinematia; order Brevinematales; family Thermospiraceae; genus Thermospira. The sequence goes on along the minus strand of NZ_CP053071.1, from coordinate 786,837 downwards.
AAACAATAGACTCGACAATTATTAGAAATGAAGAGGATAGGTTTGTATTTGACATCGAGAAAGTATATGTGCATTTGAATGTATATGTAGAGGAATTGAGAGGATTGTGGTGATGAAGGTTCTTATAATAAATACCTTTGATGCTGGTGGTGGTGCTGCTCGAGCTGCGTATCGTCTTCATAGGGCTCTTCTCTCTCTTGGGGTAGAAAGTTATATGTTGGTTCAGGACAAACAGGGAGATGATTATACTGTCATTGGACCAGAAACAAAGGCAGAAAAGTTTATTAATCTTTTCAGATTTCCCCTTGATCAACTGCCATTGATGCGGTATAAGAAGAGATCTCCCACTCTTTTTTCTACGGCTATTTGGGGTAATAGAAAAGTGAGGAAAATTCTAAATAAATTAAATCCGGACATAGTTCATTTACATTGGGTAGCGGCGGGGATGTTGAGTGTAGAAGATATAGGGAGAATCAAAAAGCCGGTTGTATGGAGTTTACATGACATGTGGGCTTTCACAGGTGGATGTCATTACGACGAAGGTTGCGGTAGTTATGAGAAGAAATGTGGTAAATGTAGGGTTTTGAGAAGTCAAAGCGAAAAAGATATTAGTAGAAAGGTTTGGTGTCGCAAGGAGAGAGTTTTTCAAAAAATTCAAAATCTAACAATTGTAGGGCTTAGTCAGTGGATTGGGAATTGCGCGAAAGAAAGTAGTCTTTTTCGTGGGAAAAATGTAGTCTTTTTACCCAATCCTATAGATACAAATCTTTTCAAACCCTTTGATAAGGAAAAGGCTAGAAAACTGTGGAATTTTCCCTCTAATAAAAGATTAATACTTTTTGGAGCTATGAGTGCCACAAGTGATCCGAGGAAAGGTTTTAAAGAATTGAAAGAAGCTTTTAGGTTTCTCAAGGGGAATGATATTGAACTGATTGTCTTTGGAAGTGGAGAACCAAAGCGTGCTCCTGATTTTGGTTTTCGGGTGCATTATGTAGGAAAACTTCAAGATGAGGTAAGTTTAGTAACTCTGTATAGTGCTGCTGATGTAATGGTGGTTCCCAGTTTGCAAGAGAATTTGTCGAATGCTATTATGGAATCCTTGGCGTGTGGTACGCCAGTTGTAGCGTTTGATATTGGTGGAAATGGAGATATGATAGAACATGAGGTAAATGGATATTTGGCGAGACCATATGATGCTGAGGATTTGGCGAGAGGTATTGAGTGGGTATTAGCTTATCCAGAGTATGAGAAGCTATGTCAGAATGCGAGAGCAAAGGTGGAAAAAGAGTTTTCCAGTGAGATTGTGGGAAGAAAATATATGGCTTTATATCAGAAAATTTTGGGGAATGAAAAATGAAGAAGAACATTATCCACGATAACATTATCTTTTCCATGCAAACGTCCGGAGGTATATCCTACTACTGGGCCGAGATTCAGAAAAGATTGATAAGGGAGATAGAAAATTCTCTCCTTATTTATGAGGGGCACAACAATAATATTTTTGTAGGATATGCTCATGAGATAAAGAAATTAAATTTATTTACAGGAAGGCTATTTGCTCATATACCTTTTTTTCTGAGGAAAATCCCTTCTCCCTCTCTTTTTCATAGTAGTTATTATCGTATTTCCCTTCAAAAGGATGTTTATAATATTACCACTGTTCACGATTTTATTCATGAGTATTATCCCTACGCGTTTCCTTTTTATGAAAGGGAAATAGAGAAATGGCATAAGAGAACGGCTATTCTGAAATCCTATGGGGTTATTTGTGTTTCTGAGAATACCAAGAGAGATTTATTACGGTTTTATCCAAAGGCTTCTGATAAAGAGATAGAGGTGATTTATCATGCGGCACACGAAGGGTATAAACCATTGCATAAGCCAAAAGATGATCTCTCTCAGTCTTTTCCTGAAATAAGCAATAAAACATATATTCTTTATGTGGGAAGTAGAGCTCCATACAAAAATTTTCCTGTAGCCCTCTCTATAACAAAAAATTTGCCTTCTCTCTCTCTTGTAGTTGTTGGTGGAGGGGGTTTTTCAGCGGAAGAAAAAAGACTGTTACAAGATATTCAGGATAGAGTGTACAATTATCAGGGGCTTTCTATTGAAAAGTTAAATATCCTGTATAACAATGCTCTCTGTTTGGTTTATCCTTCTTTTTATGAAGGTTTTGGAATTCCACCACTTGAGGCGATGCAGGCGGGATGCCCTGTGGTTGTGTCTTATTCTTCTTCTCTTCCTGAGGTGGTAGGGGAGGCTGGTATTTTGTGTAATCCTGAAAATGAAGGGGAGTTTGTTGAAGGAGTAAGGGCTCTTCTCAATAATCCGGGACTTCGATTGTCTATGAAGGAGAAAGGATTTGCTCAAGCTCAAAAATTTAGTTGGGAGAAAACCTTTCAAAAAACGTTAGCTTTTTATGAGAGAGTGTGGAGGAAAATACAAAATGACCATACCTAACGATGGCCAAAAGCCACTTGTTACTATTATCACTATATGTTATCAGGCTAAAGAATATATTGAGGAAACCATAAAAAGTGTTATCTCACAAACGTATCCCTTGAAAGAATATATTGTTGTGGATGGGGGATCTACGGATGGAACGCTTGATATCATCATGCGTTATAGAAATCATATGGCGTGTGTGATCTCAGAAAGAGATAAGGGGATCTATGATGCCATGAACAAAGGTATTCATAAGGCTCATGGTGAGTGGATATGTTTTATGAATGCGGGGGATAAGTTCTTTTCAGAAAAGGCGATAGAAAATATGTTTAAGGCTGAGGGTTTGGACAAAGTGGATATTTTATATGGAGATGTGCTTCTTGATTATGGCGATTTTTTTGTTTTACAAAAAGCCAATCCTGATCCCCACCAATTATGGAAAGGGATGATTTTTTCCCATCAATCGGTTTTTATAAAAACCACTCTGTGTAAAAGGCTTTTGTTTGATACCTGTTTTCGTATAGCGGCGGATTTTGATTTTTTTTATCGGGCTTTTTTTGTCTTCCACTCTTCTTTTGCCTATAGGGAAAATATCGTCTCTATAGTTGATGTGGAGGGGGTTTCTAATAAGAAACAAGCGGCTTCTGTTTTAGAGAGGTGGAAAGTTGTGAGAGTAAGGGATAATCTTTCTTCAGGTCTTGTGTATAGGATTCATTTTTATTATTTTTTTAGGTTTTTGTTCTCTTTTTTGATAGATATGGGTAAAAATCTTGTGCCTTCTGTGGTTTGGCAAAAATTGGTATATTTTTGGAAAAGAAGAAAGATTTTTTCTAAAAAAGCTTAGTCTGATTCTTATAAGGAAATGAGACCTTTGCACGAATGTGCGAAGGTCTCAAAAAAGTAATAAAAAACAAAAATTAGTATAAAAATATTTCTTTTCGTAATCAATTATTCTACTTTTTTGAATAAAAAAGACAAATAAGCCCTTGTAAACAGAAAAAACGGGGGAGAGGGGCGTAGCCCCTGACCCAGAAAGGGTAAGAAAGCACCCGTGCAGGGGTCTCGAAATGATAAAAGTACAGGAAGAGAAGAAATGCGTGTGATAAAAGTTTCTATTGATTTTTTTTCTATAATTATCTATAATATCAGGAGAAAATAAGAGAGGTTTGAAAATGAAACGAGCCTTGATTACAGGTATTACGGGACAGGATGGAGCATATCTCACGGAGTTTTTACTCAGCAAAGGGTACGAAGTCCATGGAGTGAAGCGAAGAAGCTCACTTTTCAATACGCATCGTATTGACCATTTGTATCAGGATCCGCACGATCCGGACAAGAGGCTGATTCTTCATTATGGGGATATGACGGATTCGACCAATCTTATCCGTATTGTTCAGGAGGTTCAACCAGATGAGATTTATAACCTTGCGGCTCAGTCGCATGTGCAGGTGTCGTTTGAAACCCCTGAATATACCGCTAATGCGGATGCTTTGGGTACGCTTCGTTTGTTGGAGGCTATTCGTATTTTGAAACTGGAAAACAAGACACGTTTTTATCAGGCATCCACCTCTGAATTATATGGCAAGGTTCAGGCTATTCCCCAGAATGAGACAACACCGTTTTATCCGCGAAGTCCCTATGCAGCGGCCAAGCTCTACGCCTACTGGATTACGGTGAACTATCGTGAAGCGTATCATATGTTTGCCTGCAATGGGATACTCTTCAATCATGAAAGCCCCCTGCGGGGAGAGACCTTTGTTACCAGAAAGATTACGAGAGCGGTGTGTCGTATCAAGTTGGGGCATCAGAAGAAGCTCTATTTAGGCAACCTCAATGCAAAGCGAGATTGGGGGCATGCGAAGGATTACGTGGAGGGAATGTGGCTCATTCTCCAGCAGGACCAGCCGGAGGACTATGTCCTTGCTACGGGGGAAACTCATGAGGTGAGAGAATTTGTGGAGATGGCCTTTGCTGAAGTGGGGATTCCCCTGAAGTGGGAAGGTGAAGGTGTGAATGAAAAGGGTATTCGCACGGATACAGGAGAGGTAGTGGTAGAGGTTGATCCTCGGTATTTCCGACCGACGGAGGTGGATATTCTTCTCGGGGATGCTACAAAGGCGCGAACCAAGCTTGGCTGGAAACCAAAACATACCTTGCAGGATCTTGTGAAGGATATGATCGCTCATGACATGGAAGAGGCCAAAAGAGATCACCTTCTCAAGACGGAAGGGTTCAAAACCTACAAGTTCTCGGAGTGAAGAATGGAAAAAAACGCAAAAATCTATGTTGCCGGGCACAGGGGGCTTGTGGGAAGTGCTATTGTTCGGGCTCTGGAAAGAGAGGGCTACACTCATATTGTGGTGAGGACTCATCAGGAACTTGATCTCACTAAACAGGCAGAAGTGGAGGCCTTTTTTGCTTCCGAGAGGCCGGAGTATGTGTTTCTTTCGGCGGCCAAGGTAGGGGGAATTTTGGCCAATGCTACCTATCCAGCCGATTTTATTTATCAGAATTTGGCTATCGCGACAAATGTGATTCATACAGCCTATACCTATGGGGTGAAGAAGCTTTTGTTTTTGGGAAGTTCCTGTATTTATCCGAAACTTTGTCCCCAGCCAATCAAGGAAGAGTACCTTTTGACCGGTTCTCTTGAAGTCACCAATGAGGCGTATGCAGTTGCCAAGATTGCAGGACTGGAGATGACCAAGTTTTACCGCCAACAGTATGGGTGTGATTTTATCTCGGCTATGCCTACGAACCTTTATGGACCACATGATAATTTTGATCTTCAGAATTCGCATGTGATCCCTGCGCTTCTTCGCAAGTTCTATGAGGCAAAGAAAAATAACCAGAGGTCGGTAACCGTGTGGGGGACAGGTTCTCCGAGGCGTGAGTTTCTCTATATTGATGATTTAGCTGATGCTTTAGTTTTTCTCATGAATCATTATAGTGATGGGCTCCATATAAATGTCGGGGTGGGGGAGGATGTTAGTATCCGGGAACTTGTGGAGATGATTCGTCGTATCAGTGGTTTTGAGGGTGAGGTGATCTATGATACGTCAAAGCCAGATGGGACACCACGAAAGCTTTTAGATGTGTCGCGTCTTTTTTCTTTGGGTTGGCGTCCGAAGGTTTCTCTGGAAGAAGGGCTTCGCTTGGCCTATCAGTGGATGGTTGACCACTATGACGAGATTGTGGCAAGGGAGAAACGATGAAGGTACTGGTGATTGTTCCGGCCTACAATGAGGAAGAAGCTATAGGGAAAGTGATCGATGATCTCCATACCCACGTGCCTGATTTTGATGTCCTTGTGGTGAGTGATGGTTCTCGTGATCACACAGCCCGTATTGCGAAAGAAAAAGGGGCGCTTGTGGTGGAACTCCCCACGAACTTGGGGATAGGAGGGGCAGTCCAGACGGGGCTCAAGTATGCCCACAGATATGGGTATGATGTGGCTATTCAGTTTGATGGGGATGGGCAACACTTGGCTTCTGAGATAGACAAACTTCTTGGTCCTTTGCATGAAGGAAGGGCGGACGCGGTCATTGGTTCGAGGTTTTTGCCGGGGCAGAAGTCTTCGTTTCAGTCAACCATAGGAAGACGGATCGGGATATGGTTTTTTGAGGTTCTGAATTCGCTTCTGATCCGGCAATGGATTACGGACAACACTTCCGGGTTTCGTGCGTATAACAAAGACGTTATTGATTTCATGGTGTATAATTATCCTACAGACTATCCAGAACCAGAGGCGGTGATTCTCTTGGGAAGAAACCGTTTTCGTATAGTCGAAGTTCCTGTTGAGATGAGAGAAAGAATGGGAGGGCATTCTTCTATCTTTGGCTGGCGTTCGGCTTATTATATGATTAAGGTGACGTTAGCGATTATTATGACAGCCCTTCGATATCGTTTGCGGTAGGAGAGAGGAATGAATAGGGTTCAAATAGTGGCGATTATAGGAAGTGTATTCTATCTTGGGCTTATTTTTCCTCTGGTTTTCAAAAGACGAATCCATGAGGAGTATGCCATTCTCTGGCTTTTTTTTGGGGGTGTTCTACTCATTTTTTCTGTGTGGAGAGATGGTCTTGAATATTTGGCACGTCTTGTGGGGATTCATTATCCTCCTGTGGCTCTTCTTTTGATCTTGATAGGGGCACTTCTCTTGATTCTTGTCCAGTTCTCGGTGGTGATTTCCCGGCTTTCAAAAAGGGTGATAGAGCTTACCCAGGAGCTTGGGTTAACAAGGCATGAGCTTGAGAAGTTGAGGGGGGAAAAGGAGAAAAAGAAATGAAATTTTTCATTGTGATACCTTCTTATAACCAGGCTCAGTTCATCAGGGAAACGATAGATAGTGTTCTTTCGCAGCAAGGGGTAGAAAAGGAAGTTTTGGTCGTTGATGGTGGATCTACTGATGGGACGGTAGAGATTCTTCGCTCGTATGGAGAGGCTATTCATTGGGTTTCTGAAAAGGACAGGGGACAGACAGATGCCATCAATAAGGGGCTTCGAAGAGCCACGGGAGACATTGTGGCATATCTCAATTCGGATGATTATTATCTTCCTGGGGCACTTGTAAAGGTGCGGGAGGCTTTTGAGAGTCATCCAGAGGCGTTGTGGGTAACGGGAGATGGAATCATCGTGGATGCCCACGGGAAAAGGATTCAACAGCCCATTGCTCTCTACAAAAAACTCTGGCGGAAAGTGGGGTTTCCTCAGTCGTTGTATGTGATGAATTGTATTATTCAGCCAAGTACTTTCTGGAGAAAAGAAGCTTTGGAACAGGTGGGTTTTTTTGATGAGAGAAAGCACTATACGATGGATTATGATTACTGGCTTCGGTTGTTGTCAAAGGGGCATAAACCTCTTGTTCTTTCTGATAAACTTTCTGCTTTTCGTATTCATGGAGAGTCAAAAGGTGGATCTCGATTTGAGGCTCAATTTCGAGAGGATTATGAGACGCTGTGTCAGTATTGTTCCTCGAAGTTTCTCAGGTTTTTGCATAGGGTTCATAATGGGATGATTGTGTCTGTTTATCGCCTGATAAAGTGAAGAACTTTTTTCCTACAATGGTTCTTTAAGTTTTATATCTGTTATCTGATTTGCCCGAAAAGGTATTTTCCCTTTATAATACTCTCATATTATATTCATTAGAACGAGGATTCTTATGGCTCTTTCCTCTCTCAAAAAAGCCCTTGTGCATGACTGGTTCTCTGTCTATGCAGGTGCGGAAAAGTGTATTGAGAGTATCACCAATATCTGGGATGATCTGGATATCTATAGTCTCATTGACTTTTTGAGTGAAGAGGATAGACAGGTTATTCTCAAGGGAAAGTATGCGAAGACCTCTTTTATCCAGAGGCTTCCTTTTGCTAGGAAAAAATACCGGGGTTATCTTGCCTTTTTTCCGTTAGCTATTGAGCAGTTTGACCTGAGGGAGTATGATCTCATTCTTTCTTCCTCGCATGCAGTAGCGAAGGGGGTTTTGACGCATGCGGACCAGCTTCATATCAGTTATGTTCATACGCCGGTGAGGTATGCGTGGGATCTGTATCATCAGTACCTGAGGGAAAGTGGTCTTGAGAGGGGACTCAAGGGGGAAATAGCGAAACTTATTTTGCATTATATCCGGCTCTGGGATCAGACGACAGTGAATAGAGTGGACAGGTGGGTGGCCAATTCTCACTATATTGCCAGACGGATAGCAAGGGTTTACGGGGTGAAAGCTGATGTGATTTATCCACCTGTGGACGTGGAAAAGTTTACGCTCAGGGAGGCAAAAGAGGATTTTTATCTTACCGCGTCCCGAATGGTTCCCTACAAGAAGATAGATCTGATTGTGGAGACTTTTGCGAAAATAGGGAAAAAACTGGTGGTGGTAGGCACAGGACCTGATGAGAAGAAAATCAAGGCGCTGGCAGCGAAAAATATTGAGCTTTTGGGATACCAACCGGATGAGGTTCTTGTGGATCTCATGCAGCGTGCAAGGGCGTTTGTGTTTGCCGCAGAGGAGGATTTTGGGATTGTTCCGGTGGAGGCTCAGGCCTGTGGGACACCGGTGATTTGTTTGGGAAAGGGTGGCACGCAGGAAACTGTTATAGATGGGAAAACAGGGGTGCATTTTGCTTCTCAAGATGTTTTGTCTCTTGCAGAAGCCGTAAAGCAGTTTGAAACGAGAGAAGAAAAATTTGATCCTGTGGTCATTCGTAAGCATGCGCTCAAGTTTAGTCGAAAGCGTTTTGAGAAAGAATTTCAGGAGTATGTGGAAAGGGCATACGAAGAATTTCAGGAAAAAAGGAGAAGGTCATGCCATGGTATAGGATAGAGATCAAAAGCATAACCTGGAAAGAAGTGGTGGGATTTTTTGTCCTATGGGGGGTATTTTTTGTGGGGCTTTTTGTGATGATGCAAGTGTCAGGAGTTTCTTATCGGCTCTGTGAAGTGAGGTATGTGATTGATAGACCACTTCCTTTGTATGGAAGAGAAGATGAGTTTACAGAAGAGGCCCTGAACCGAAAAGTTCAAAATGATATAGAAAAAGAGATGAAATTGACTATTCGACAAAACACAAATATTTCACTTTTTTTCCCCAATAAAATCCTTACGCCTGAAGAAAGCTTGTCTCTTGATAGGTATCTCAGGACAAATTTTTCTCATGTCAATTGGTATGGACCTGAACTTCGAACAGTTCCTGAGCTTCAGCCGGAGAGGAGATGGTTTCTTTTGGGGACACTTTCGCTTGCCTTGGCTCTTGGGGTGATGATAGCCTGGTTCCTTCGGAGGGAGTTGTGAAAAGGGGCTGGGAGAATCTTTTCTGGATTCTTGTGGCACTTGTGTTTGCGACGGCTTCAATGGATATTGTTCTTGTGATGAAGGTAGCTGGATTTCATGTGCGTTTTTCTCTTCTGGTGATGATGGTTCTTGAGGCTGTGTGGCTGGTTTCTCTTTGGCGTTCAAGACGGGTTTTTCTCATTTCTGGTATGGGATGGCTTGTTCTTTTAGCTCTTTTGAATACCGTTTTTGCCTTGAATAGCAGTTTGCCTTTACGGAGTTTTGGATATGCTCTGTGGCTCTGGGTGTTTGTGGTCTGGGTGTTTGTGATGGTTCAGGTGAGTGCTGGAACTTTTTTCTTTCAGGAAGAGAAAAAGAATCTTTTTTCACGGCTTTTACTTGTGTATATGCTATCTTTTTTACCGGCGCTTCTTATGGGATGGCTTCAGTGGATTGTCCCATCTCTTGCCTGGATACGAGAGGGGCTGTGGCGTACTCAGTGGACGCTTCCCTTATTTGGAGAGTATAGCCTCTATCGGGTCAATGGATGGAACTATGAGCCATCGTATTATGCCACCTATCTTGTAGTGCTTCCTCCGCTGCTCTGGGTGTGGGCACGCCAGAGTCAGGGTGTCCAGAGGCTTTTTGTGTGGTTGTATCTTGTGCTGACGGTGATGATGATAGGGTTTTCGACCTCACGAATGGGGTGGCTGGCTCTTATTATAGAAGGAGTGGTGATTATCCTGATAGAAGGAGGGTTGTGGCTCAAAAAACGATACGGACTAAAGGCTTTTCGAGGTGTGCTTGTTGTGGGGACGGTTTCTTTTGTGTTGACTGGGATAGGTTTTCTTCTCTTTTTCCCATGGGAAAGAGTAGCAGCAAAGGTACTGCGTTATTCCTATTTCGATCGTATGGAAGGGATTCAGAATACTCTGGAGGTGTTCTTTCGTCATCCCTTTGCTTCGGTGAGTTTAGGCGGGGTAGCGCCGGATATTGCCCTTTTTCGAGGAAATATCGTTCCTCAGGGCAATAGTGACGTGAAACCATTTGAAGGAGCAGGGGTGCCTTTAGAACTTCTTGCAGGGCTTGGGGTTTTGGGGGCTTTTGTTGTGGCTGGGCTTTTGGCTTCTCTTTTTTTCTTCTCTTTCTTTTCCTGGAGACGTTTTTCTTCTCAGGAGAAGGCCTGGTTTTTAGCCCTTGCTGGAGGTTTGGTGATGCAGGGGTTTCTTCTTCTTTTCAATCAGAATATTCTCAGGGTATATGTGTGGAATCATGTGGCAATGTTTATAGGTTTTTTGGCGTGGAAGGAAGGGGAGGGATTGGAACCTTCTCTTACACTCCCCTCCGGGGTATTCAAAATAGGGATAAGTATGTTTACCGGCATTTTGGCGATGACGTTGATGGGATTTGTTTTTGTTTTCCAACCTCTTCTTGTAGAGGTAGAGGGAGCAAAACTCCACGGTGAATGGCTTATAAAGTCGAGTTATGGAAGAGTTTTTTATAATACAGGAAGGGGGATTTATGGCTATGAGAGTATATCACTTCTTGTTGATGAAAAGAAGGCTTCTTTTTCTTTTATCTCAAATCGAACTGTTTCTCGGCGTTATTTTGAAAGTGAGGAAGCATTTTATTTGTGGAAAACTTTGAACTCCATTACGGGTAAAACTAATTCGCCAGCCTATATTTATATTCCCACTACCAATCTTTATTTTGAGTTGGCTTCAAGGAATAACCTTTTTGTGAAGAATCCTCAAAAGTTTCTTGAGGGATTGAATTTTCTTTTAGAGGATGAGATTTTCTGGGCAGAGAAAGAGAAAAGTATTCGTTTTTCTCCGCTCACGATGAGTCATAGGAAGAAAAAAGGCACCAAAGATTTTGACCCCATTCGTTATCACAGGCTTCTTCTTGAAGACTGGCTTGTGTGGATACCAAGGAATCCAGAGGGACACAATCCGGGATTGTGGTTATTTGAGTTTTCGTATCCTATCAGTTTGGAGAAACCTGTGAATGAGATTTTGAAGGTGGAGAGTATAGAACTGGAAACGTCATGGGGAAAAGTGGTGTTACCATGGAAACCGGACTTTTGGATAGAAAGGAATGAGAAAGAAAAACAGATAAAGGTAAGAAGTTGGTTCTCCTGGTCTGGCAATCGCTGGTTTGTTCAGGCGCAGTTTCTTCGTTTGTGGTGGACAGTGGTGACGGTGGTCGTGGGGATTGTTGTAGGGGGGATGACGTGGTATTGGATGACAAAAAAAGGGGGGAAACGATGAAAATCCTCTACATCTGGCATGCGGCGGTGGAGAAGGAGTACCGAAAACTTCTCTGGAAAATGAGAGAGATGGGACATGAGGTGTCTTTAGTGACAGCTTATCGATGGACGGAAAGTTCTCGTGATCAGCGTTTTCAAAGGCTTGCTGAGGATAGTTCTCTTGAGGTCTATCCTCTCTTTGTCATGTTTCGTAATCATATCCGGAGTTTTTTCTTTGTCAACCTTTTCCGTATGATAGCTATTGTGAGGAGAATAAAGCCTGATGTGGTGTATCTCAAGGAAGAACCATATTCCATAGCCGCCTGGCAATGGGTGTGGGTGGTGAGACTCTTTTCTCCTCGTTCGGTTATAGTTATCGAAAGTGATGAAAATCTTGAGGGGCGTCATCCTTTTCTCTATCGCTGGATAGAGAGGTATGTCCTTCGTCATATTCATGGGCTTGCCTCTGTTCCTACCGCCGGGCTTGAGCTGTATAAACGGAAAGGTTTTCGTGGGAAGCAGTTCAAGACCTCCTATTTTGTGAATACGGAGATATTCTTTCCGCTTTCCCGCGAGAAAGCGAGGGAGGTTTTCCCTGAAATCAGGGACGAAGAATGTGCTATTGGCTATGTGGGCCGTATCACACCGGAAAAGGGACTGGATACCGTTATTGAGGCTCTGGGAATACTCAAAAGAAAGGGAATGTTGTGTTCTTTGTACCTGTTGGGGAAAGCACTTGAAGAGTACGCTCAGCAACTCAAGAGACTTTCTGAGGAGCATGGGGTGCAGGAAAGGGTATTCTTCTTGCAGGCCCGTCCTATGGAGAAACTTGTCTCTTTCTACAATGCTCTTGATGTGCTGGTGCTTCCTTCTAGGAGTACCTCCTGGTGGATTGAACAGTTTGGTCGGGTTATTGTGGAGGCTCAGGCCTGCGGGACGCCTGTGGTTGGTTCGGATTCCGGGGAAATCCCGATAGTGATAGGAGATGAACGGTTTGTTTTTCCAGAAGGAAACGCTGAGAGTCTGGCGAGTATTTTAGAACGCTTTGTGAAAGGAGAGTATTCAAAAGAGAGGACGTCCCAGCCTCTGGTTGAACAGGTAAAAGAAAGGTTTTCCCTGGCGAGGGTGGCGGAGAATAAGATTCGGATCATGGAAACAGTGTTTAAGGAGGTTGAAAAATGAAAATAGCGATCCCTCTACCTTTTTTTCACAAACACGGGGGTATTGAAAGACATACTTATGAATTGGTTGAGAATTGGAAATATAAACATGAAATTCATATTTTGAGTTATGAATGGGAGCCAATAGAGGGGGTCCATTTCCATCGAGTGCCAGGAAAAAATTTGCCTGAGATTGTAAGAAGGATATGGTTTCTTTTTTATACGTGGTACGTTTTAAGGAGAGAATCATGGGATATTATTCTAAATAATGGTTGTGGCCAATCACTTATTCAGGATATAATTATTACCGCCAGTGTTCATAAGGCCTGGATGGAATCATTTAGACGTCTAAAATTGCGGCGTTTTTTTCTGAATCCTTTACATTATCTTACTCTTTTTGTAGAATGGTTTAATTATAGATTTCATCGGTATAAAAAGATTATATGTGTTTCCAGGTTCATACAAGACGAATTATGTACCTATCATCATGTTGCAAAAGAGGATACAAAAGTGATTTATTTGGGAGTTAATACGGAAGAGTTTTCTCTAGAAAAAAGGCTTTTTTTACGAGAAAAAGCTAGACAAAAGTATGGTTTTGGCAGTAAAGAAAAAGTATTACTTTTTCCGGCCCATGAATGGAGAAGAAAAGGGATAGACATTCTTCTTGAGGTTTTGAGCCAACTTTCCGATGATTACAAACTTTTGATTGTTGGCAATCCCTCTCATCGAGAAGAAGCATTTTATAGAAAAAGAGTTTTGTCTTTGGAATTGCAGTCCCGTCTGGTTTTTGGTGGGCTTTGCCATACTATGCAGGAAGCATATGCGGCGGCTGATGTGATGATTTTTCCAAGTACGTTTGATGCCTTTGCCCTGGTTGTTCTTGAAGCCATGAGTAGTGGGTTGCCTGTGATTACGGTTCCTACCGTGGGGGCCTCTGAGCTCATTCGTCATGGGGGAAATGGGTTTGTTGTTAAGGAATGGAACGATATAAGAGGTATCAAAGGAATACTTGAATTGCTGTTTTCTGATGAAAACTTTTATGAAAAAATTTGTTATGAAGCAAGGTCAACAGCTCTTGAGTGGGATTGGAAAAAGGTAGTAGAAGAAACAGAGAATATTCTAGAAGAGATAAGAGTGTGTTTGTGAAACAATTATATTTGCTAAAAAAGGCATGAAAAAGAAGGAGGAAAGAGTACAGACTTATGTTTTTTTTGCAAAATAAGGAGAGTAAATGTATCCATTTTATTTTTAGTGGTACCAGCTCTTCAAGAGGGGGAGGTGCTGCTCTCTGGCGACTTCTTCTCTCCTTTCCTCCGCGGGAAGTGTGGCTGCATTATTCCTCGTATGCAAGAACCCTCTGGGAAGAGGTGCAGCATCCGTTTCTCCACCATGTGATTCATGAGGGATGGGGAACGCATGAACATGCTCCGACGCCTTTCCCCTGGAAGAACAGAAAGGGGTTTGATCTTTCAAAGATTGGGGGGAACGATATAGTTATTTTTGATTCGAGGGAAGCTCTTCAACAACTCGCTCTGCCCCTTTCTCAAAAAGGGGTACGCCTTTTCTGGCATATGCAATCGAGGGAAAGAGTCCTTCGAAAAAAACTGTGGATTACTCCCTGGGATATGGCTTGTTATCGGCGGTTAAGTGGTATTGTGGCTATCAGTGAGTTTGTTCGGAGGGCGTTTACAAAGGATCCTCTGTATGTTTTCGCAGGAAAAAATATCCGCTGGGAAGTGATACCCAATGGGATTGTGTCTTCGTTTGAAAGGATTGAGGCGGAAAAGGATTTTGTGCTTTATTACGGGAGATATGAGGGATACAAAAATCCTTTGTTTTTAGAAAAGCTTGGGTGTGAGGTACGATATATTGGGGCGAAGGCGGGATGTGCGGTTCCTGTTTCTGTCCCGGAAGAGAAGGATCTTGGCTGGATGAAACCGGAGGAGGCGGCTAAGTGGGGCGATATCTTTGTCTTCCCCGCCATAGGAGAGGCTTTTGGGCTTGCCCTTGTGGAGATGATGTCCTATGGGAAGATTGTGATTGCTTTTCGCAGTGGGGCTTTTCCGGAGATTATTGAGGATGGTGTGGATGGTTTTCTGGTGGAACCTTTTGATGTGAAGGCTACAAGAGAGGTTATTGAAAGAGTACGAAATTCATCTGAGTTGAAGAAACGGATTTCAGAGGCGGCTCAACGGAAAGCCATGCGTTATAGAGAGGATGAATATCGCACGTGTTTCTGGGAGAGTGTGTCTCGTATGGTAAGGGGGGAATTTGGAAGGGAAGATTAAAAGGTTTTGCCAAGTTTTCCTTTGTGGCCATCATGAACAGCGCGAAAGGGGAAATGTTTGACAGCCATTTTTTTTTCTACTATAATATATATTTATTGTTTGAGAATGATAAAGGCTTCTTAGAGTTTTTTGAACTTTAGAGAAGGAGAGAAGTTTTTTCTATGGATTTTCAAGCTTTTCAAGAAAAAGTACGCTTCTGGTTGGGCAAAAGAGGCACTCAAAAGGTTTTAATAAATTTTACCTGGCTGGGCGTTTTTCGTATTGTTGAAAAAGTAGTGCCACTTATTACCATTCCTTATCTTTTGAGAGTCATTGGGATGGAGAAGTGGGGACTTATTACTTTTGCTCAAAGTTTTATTCAATATTTTAATACTTTTGTAGATTATGGTTTTAATGTAACGGCGGTGAGAGAAGTTTCTTTACATCAAGAGAAGAGGGACGCTCTGGAAGAAATTTTTTCCAGAGTTATGCTTATAAAGTTATTTTTTCTTCTTATTGGTTTTGTTATTTTCTTTTTTCTTGTGATGGGAATAAAGAGATTTTATCAGGAAAAGGAAGTGTTTTTGTTAACCTTTGGTTTAGTTGTGGGGCAAACTCTCTTTCCTTTGTGGTTTTTTCAGGGAATGGAGAAGATGAAATTTTCTACTATTTTGTCTTCTGTGGCAAAAATAGTGTTTCTCATTTTAATTTTTGCTCTGGTAAAAACAGAAAAAGATTATGTTTATGTTCCACTCCTCAATTCTATAGGTATTATACTGGCGGGTATTATAGGTCTTTTGATAGTGAGGTTTGGATTTCATATCAGGTTTCGAATGCCAAGCTGGATTCATGTGATAAAAACAATGAAAGATGGGGGAAAAGTATTTATTTCTAATTTGTTTATAAGTTTTTATGCAAATACTCGTGTATTTGCTCTGGGAATTTTTTCTAATAATACAATTGTCGGTTATTATGGTCTGGCGGAAAAGATAGCTACCTATTTAGGGATGCCTTCGGAACTTTTTGGACAGGCCATGTATCCAAGACTATCCAATCTTTATGGAACGAATAAGAAACAATTTGTAAAATTGTTGAAATACCTGAACTTAGGGATGTTTGCATGGGGTGGACTTGTGAGTATCTTGGGTTTTCTTTTTTCACCTTTTATTGTGGAAATATTAACGGGTAAGTCTATTACTTACGAGATTACTTTTACCCTGTTCTTTTTGTTGTTGGCGGCTTTTTTTGTTCAGGCAAATACTTTTCGTATTCAATATTTCCTAGCCACAGCGCGCTATGGACTTTATACGTTCTTGCATGTCGCTGTTGGCTTCATTGGAATAGTCTTGACATTGTTTTTTTCTTATTTCTTTGGATATAAAGGGACATCTATAGCGGTTTCTCTTGTGGAAGGCATGGTGTTCCTTTTTTTTGGGATCATGTATTCTTTTTCTGTAAAGGAGGAAAAAGATGAAAAGTAAAACTTTTGTAACTATTATGAAATGGACCGTGAATGCGGATTTAATAAAAATGACGGGGCAAATTCCTTATAATATGCATAAGAAATATGGATATAATTCTATACTGGTGACTTATAAAAACGAAAAGGAAGAGGATCTTTCACCTGAGGAAAGGACGTTTAATCTTCCACTTGAACCTTATACCTATCATCTCAATGTGGTAAAAGGATTGAAATTAGAGTTTATTGAAAGAGAAGGAAAATTTGTAGGATTGGATAAGGCGATACTAAAATATATTCTCAAAAATGCAAAGAAAATTGATGTGTTGAATTTGTATCATTATTCTCTTCAGACTTTGATTTATACCCTTGTGTATAAGTTTCTTAACAAAAAAGGAATTGTGTATATTACGCTGGATAATGACCTGGGGGGACTGGATATTTATCCTCATTCTTTGTTGGGGAAGCATCCCAAAAATTTTATCAGAAATATCATTGCCTACACAATTATAGAGCCTTTGTTCTTGAGAAAAGTGGATTTTTTGTCAAATGAAACCAAGAAAGGTACACAAAGATTGAAGACTTTATATCATAAATATGAACAGAAGTTTTTTTATCAGCCTTATGGTATTGATGAGAGGTTTATTGTTGAGAGTGGTATAAAAATGAAATCTTTTGAAGAGAAAGAGAATATCATATTAACGGTGGGAAGGATTGGACATCCTCAAAAAAACAATGAACTTCTTTTGAAAGCGGTGGCTAATATTGATCTGAAAGACTGGAAAGTTATTTTAGCGGGAAAAGTAGACAAAAATTTTTCTTTGTTTCTTGATGAGTATTTTCGCAGGAATCCTCATCTAAAAGAGAAAATTATTTTTACAGGGCATATATCTGATAGAAATCAACTCTATGATCTTTATAATCGAGCGAAGATTTTTTGTATGACGTCGAATTTTGAAAGTTTTGGAATCGTGATGGTAGAAGCAGGATATTTTGGAGACTATATTGTAACAAGTAATGTGGTAAGTGCAGATGATATCACGAATAATCGGACATGTGGCGATGTTTTTCCTGTTGGAGATCAGGAAGAACTTCAGAAAAAGTTGCAATATCTTATTGATAATCCTGAGGTTATCAAGGATAATATACCTAAAATCCAGGCTCATATCAAAAGATCTTTTTTGTGGGAAAATATTATAGACAATCTTGCCACTCTTATAGAAAGTAGAAAAAATCAAAAAGAGGGCGAACAATGAAGCAGGGGTTAGTGGCTATTGTTCTGGTGAATTATAATAGTGTCTCATTTCTGATAGAGTGTTTGGAAAGTATTTATAGAATGGACTATCCTTTTTTTCAGGTGATTGTTGTGGACAATAGTACAGAAAATCAAGAAAAAGAAATAGAGACCTTGCGAGGGTGGCTTGAGGGTAGCAGTAATAACGAGGTTTACTCTCATTCTCGTTTCTCTGCTTTATTGACCAGGGAAATTCAAAAGCCAGAATTGGTTATTTTAGAAGAGAGTGAGAGATTTCAAGAACACGATTTTCCTGAGAGTTCTCTTGTCCTGATAAAATCACAGCAGAACGATGGATTCGCCGGAGGATGCAATAAGGCATTAGAGTATATAGCAGCCCAGAAAAAATTTGAATTTGTGTGGTTATTGAATACGGATACTTTTGTGATGCCGGAAGCTTTGGGAACTCTTGTGGAAAAGATAAAAGAAAATGAAAATCTGATCGCTGTAAGTTCAAAACTTTTGTATTATGATTTCCCCACCATCATCAATTTGATAGGAGGAAAGTTTCATTCTTCTCTCTGGCGTTTTGGTTTTGTCCCTATAGGGTATCTTGAAGTTGACCAAGGACAATATGATAGGGAGGTGCCAATAGACACTCCTGCTATGGCGAGTTGTTTGTTTCGGATGAGCTATTTAGAAAATGTGGGATATATGCGAGAAGATTATTTTCTTTATAGTGAGGATGTGGAATGGTTTGAAAGGATGAGACGAAAGGGGTATGAATTTGCTTATCAATATAAAAGTGTAGTATATCACAGGGAAAGTGCAATTACTCAGCAAATAAAAAAACAATCTTTGTACTACTATGTCAGGAACAAGGTTCATTTCTACCTGAATTATTATCCCCGGGTTACCTATAAAATTGGCTTAGGTATTTCTTTGCTGAGGGATATATGGGGTAATCTCAGGAGGGGGTATTTTTCCCATCTCTTTGTAATATTTCAAGCCATAAGAGATGGTATTCAGGGAAAGCTGGGGAAGATATAGGTGCAAATTCTTTCTGGAAATTTTTTGAGTTAGCAAAATAGAAAGAATACCTCGTTGAGACCGTCGAAGGTTGGCTTAATAGTGTTTGAAAGGGGGCAATTTAGAACATATAATCCACAAAGCTTTCAGCTGCCTTTTGCCAGGTGAGTTCGCTTCCCTTTTTGAAACGAAGTGGACCGGGGTTTTGCTGAATAAGGGAAGCTAAAGACAAAGCCACTTTTTCAGGTTTCTCAGAGAAATCGCAAAACCTCAAATTTTCAAACACTTGTTCCAGTTCCCGGAAGACAGGGATATCATTGGCCACAACGGGGCACTTTCCTTCAGCCTCAAGAAGGGGGAGACCAAATCCTTCGTAGAGAGAAGGAAAGACAAAAAGCTTGCAGGCCTTGAAGTAGGCAATGATTTCCTCATCGGAGAGATAGCCCGTCAGAATAACCCGTTCCTGGAGAGAAGACGTCTTCAAATAGCGAAAAAGGGTATGGTTTTTCCATCCTTTGGGACCGGTGAGAACAAGGTGATAGTTCTCAAATCCTGGTATGAGAAGAAGTTTTTCAAAAGCCTGCAAAAGAGAGACAATGTTTTTTCGTGGTTCTAAGGAACCAAGAGCAAAGAGAAAGGGAAAGGTATAAGGACACGTCGCAGAAGAGGTATCGGGGAGGCTTTTCCCCTCGTAGATGACGAGAGTTTTCCCTTTGGCTTTGGGATAAAAATGAATGAGATCTTTTTCTGTGGTACGGGAAACACAGAGTATTCGATGGGCATTCCGTACGCTTGAGGAAGCCAGAAGGTTATTGAGAAGACGGTTGAGAAACTTCATAGAAGAGGGGGCTTTCTTCCATACGACATCGTGCCATGTGACGAGAGAGGGGATGTTTTTTGTTCTCAAAGGGAGCATGTGCTGGGTTCCCCAGAGAAGAGAGCAAGCATGTTTTTGAGCGAGGTGAGGGGCTCTCAGAAGAAACCAGAGGGTTCCTGGAAGAAAAGAGAAGGCGTTATCCACCACAGGGATGATGTTTTTCGCCGACGGGCAAGAGAAAGGCTTGTGAGCGATGAGAACGAGTTCTACGTGGGGAAAGGAACTGAGAGCCCGGATCATTTCCGTGGTGTATCGTGTGATACCTCCCTGGTGAAGGAGGGGACGGGCATCCACACAGAGACGAAGGGGTTTGTTATCCTTCATGAGAGGGACCTTCATGAGAGGAGATGGTTTTCTTCTCCCTTCCTCCCCAGATGATGAGGACGATAGCCCCGAAGGTTATCCAGAGATCAGCCACGTTGAGGATGCCTGTTCGAAAAACAGGCCCTATCCCGAAGTTCATGAAGTCAATGACACGCCCGTCATAGGCCATTCTATCAAAGAGATTACTGAGGCCGCCTCCTACAATAGAAGCCATGGTCAGGATATGGAGAAGGGAGGGATGTTTTTCACGGACAAAAAGGCCAAAAACAAAAAGAACCAGCAAAAAGGTGGGAAAGATAACTAGGGCCCATGTTCGTATCGTGGGAGGAAGCGAAGACCCAAGCCCCAAAAAAGCCCCTTCATTTTCTGCATACATGAGAACAAAAATGTCTCCTACGACCTGGATCATTTCACCACGGGGAAGATATTCTTTGGCCAGAGCTTTGGTGACCTGATCCGTGGTGATCGCAAGGACGACAACCATTACAAAGAGGGCTATGTGCCAGGGGCGTTTTGACATGAGATCTCCTTGAAAAAGTGTGGATAATATTATACCCGGAAGAGAAGAAGATGTCAAAATTCGAAAGAGGGGAGGTGTTTTTTCTCTGGGGAGAATTGTTTTTTCTTGACTATTTTCTCCCCTTCTCTTATCATATAAAGAATGTTTTTGTGAAGTGGGGTGCCTCATGGACAAAAAACAAAAAGTGTTTACCTTCAAACGAGGGGGAGTTCATCCCCATGAGCAAAAGTTAACCGCAGAGAAACCGATTGTCAATGCTGATATTCCCCTGATGGTGCGTATTCCCATGGCCCAGCATCTTGGAGCGCCTGCGCGGGTTCTTGTCTCTGTTGGGGACGAAGTGGTAGAGGGACAGCGGATAGGGGAAGCGACGGGCATGATTTCGGCGCATGTCCATGCCAGTGTTTCTGGGGTGGTAACGGCCATAGAAAAGGCAAATACCCTTACCGCAAAACAGGTGGATTTTGTTGTGATCAAGACGGGGGGAAGCTTCCACAACTGGGTGGGGGAGAAATTTCCCTGGGAAAATCTGGGGCCTGCTCAGATTGTGTCTTTGGTACAGGAAGCGGGGGTAGTGGGGCTTGGTGGGGCGACGTTTCCCACCCATGTGAAGCTTTCTCCACCTCCAGGCAAGGTAGTGGAAACCCTTATTCTGAATGGGGCCGAATGTGAACCATATCTCACCATTGATCATCGTATGCTTCTCGAGAAGTCTCAGGAAATTCTCACCGCCATTGAGATCGTGAAACGCGCACTTCCGACTATCAAGCAGGTCTATATTGGCATAGAAACCAACAAAGAGGACGCCATTGATCACTGGACAAACCTCCTTGCTGGTCGTTCGGATATCAGGGTGGTACCCCTTCGTACCCGTTATCCCCAGGGGGGAGAAAAACAGCTCATTCAGGCTATTACCGGCAAGGAAGTACCAACCAAAGGGCTCCCGGCTGATATTGGGGTTCTGGTGGAAAATGTTTCGACTATGAATGCCATCTACGAAGCGGTGGTTCACCATAAACCGCTCATTGAACGGGGGCTTACCTATACAGGGATAGGAGTGCCAAAGGCCGGGAATTACAAGGTCCGTATAGGTACCCCAATTTCTCATCTCATCGAAAGCTATGGCAAGCCGGCCAAGTTTGCCACGATGATCTCTGGTGGTCCTATGATGGGTCTTGAAATTCCGGATGAAAACATGCCTGTGATGAAGTCCACAAGCGGGATTGTGTTTCTCTCTCCCAAGGAAGACTATGGGGTTGAGGATAGGCCGTGTATTCGATGTGCCAAGTGTTTGGCGGTGTGTCCCATCGGTCTTATGCCCACAGAGATTGCCAAACTGGCGGATAATTTTCTTGTAGAGGAAGCGGCATCTATTGGTCTTTTTGATTGTATTGAATGTGGTGCCTGTGCCTATATCTGTCCCTCCAAGATTCCTCTTGTGGGGCTTATCAGATATGGCAAAGAGTTTTACAAGCGCAAACAGGCGCAGGCCAAGAAATAACGCATCAGGAGACAACCATGGCAAAAGCAAAAGGAAAGGCTGGAGCAGGGCTCTTTTCTCCCCATATTCATAGTCCTTTTTCAGTAGAAAGGGTGATGTGGGATGTGGTGATTGCCCTCATTCCTGCGGGGATCGCCAGTGTGTATTTTTTTGGGGCCAATGCCCTTCGGATTATTGGAATAAGTGTGGCTACAGGGCTTCTCACCGAATTGGTGATGGGGCTTCTTACCAGGCGAGGGATAACGATATTTGATGGAAGTGTGATGATTACCTCGCTTCTCTTTGCCTATAATCTTCCGCCGGCGGCTCCATGGTATGTGGTTGTCTTTGGGAATATGTTTGCCGTGGCTCTTGTGAAGTGGGCCTTTGGCGGATTGGGGTATAATTTTATGAATCCAGCCATTGGTGGAAGGCTTTTTGTGGTGATTGCCTGGTCCGGGGTGATGTCGGGGAGATGGTCTCCCACGATTCGCTCTCTGATAGACAGAGGAATGGATTTCTGGGAGGCTTCCAGGGCTATTGTTTCTCCTGAAATGATCACCTCAGCGTCTCCTCTTACTACCTTGAAGGTAGATGGGTTTGCAGGGCTTTATAAGCAGGGACTTCTTGATTACTGGAATCTTTTTATCGGGAATGTGCCGGGCTGTATCGGGGAAACCTCGGCGTTAGCTATTCTTCTTGGGGTGATCTATCTTCTGGTACGACGGGTGATCACCTGGGAAGTTCCTGTGCTCTATGTGGGAACGGTGGCGCTTCTTTCGTGGGTCTTTGGAGGGCTTCCGCAGGGGACGGGGCTTTTTACCGGGGATGCGCTTTTTCATGTGCTTTCGGGCGGGCTGATGCTCGGAGCCTGTTTTATGGCTAATGATAGTGTGACTTCTCCTTTGAGTTTTTCCGGGAATGTATTTTATGCAATTATGTTAGGAATTTTGACGACGATGATTCGTCTTTTTGGCGGATATCCGGAAGGAGTAGCCCTTTCGATTGCGCTCATGAATATTTTTGTTCCCTTGATCGATAGGTATTTTAGGCCTTCTATATATGGTTATCGACGGGCTATTGTGAAAAAGCCAAAGGAGTCCTGATATGGATTTTATCAAGAAATTGTATCCTTTAGTCGTGATTGCGACGGTATTGGGGGGATTGCTTGCCCTCACCTATGGGAATTTGAAGCCCCTCTTAGATGAGGCGGATAAGCGTGAATTCGAGCGTGCTCTTCAGGAGGTCTATCCTTCTTTTTCTCGTTATGAAACCAAAGAGCTGGGGGACAAACCTTACTATATTCTTTATCAAAATGAGACAATAGTGGCTTATGTATTTCGTGCGTCGTATCCAGGATATGGTGGACCAGTGGAAACCCTAACAGCGGTGACCAATGGGATTGTAGCTCGTGTGGTGGTGATGAGTATGGGTGGAGAGACGCCAGGCTTAGGGACCAAAGCCAAGGATCAAAAATGGCTTTCCCAATTTCTTGGTCGTGGGGTAGATGGTATTCCTACCACCAAGCCTGATTTTCAGGCCAAGGGGTGTGATGCGGTGTCGGGGGCTACGTTTTCTTCTCTTGCTGTGACGCGCGGGATTCATGAGGCTTTGGCGATGTACACGGAGATTGTGGGTGGAGAGAATGGAAGCATAATGATGACGAATGCTACACCGACCACAGGTGTCTCTGAGGGAGGAAAGTAATGAACGCATGGAAAGAGTTTCTGAAAGGGCTTTTCAAGGAAAATCCTATCTTTGTGGTGGTGCTGGGGCTCTGTCCTACATTAGCGGTGACAACCCAGACCATCAATGGGATTGGGATGGGGCTTGCGGTGATTTTTGTGCTCACCATGTCCAATCTTCTCATTTCTCTTTTGCGAAATTTTATCCCTGAGATGGTGCGTATTCCAGCTTATATTGTGATTATTGCTTCCTTTGTGACGATTGTCCAGATGGTGATCAAGGCTTTTGCCCCGGAACTGGATAGGGCACTTGGGATTTTTATCCCCCTGATTGTGGTGAATTGTATCATTCTTGGTCGTGCTGAAGCCTTTGCTTCAAAAAATCCCCCGCTTCTTTCGGTGATGGATGGTCTTGGTATGGGATTGGGATTTACGTTGTCTCTGACGCTTATCGGGTTTATTCGTGAGGTTTTAGGGAGTGGGACGATAACCCTTCAACTAGCGGGGATAGGAACGGTGATAGACCTGAGCCAGTGGATTTCTAGTCCTGCGGTGGTGATGATTCTTCCTACAGGTGGATTCGTTGTGATGGGGCTTCTTTTGGCCTTCTTTCAATATCTCAGGAACCGTCAGGCAGAAAAAGCCAAGGCGAACAAGGCTTAGGAGGGACGTATGGATGTGAATAAGCTTTTTCTCATTACGATGAGTGCTATCTTTGTGAATAATTTTATCTTTTCTCGTTTTTTGGGGCTTTGTCCTTTTTTTGGTGTGTCGAAAAAAATGAGTTCTGCGATAGGGATGGGGTTTGCTGTTATTTTTGTGCTGGTGATGTCCACGGCGGTAATTTATCCTGTGAATCTCCTTCTTGTGAAATTTGGGCTTGAGTTTTTGCAGGTCATTGTGTTTATTTTGGTGATTGCGAGTTTTGTGCAGCTTGTGGAGATTTTCTTGAAGAAGGTAGCCCCTGCTCTCTATCATGCCCTTGGGATTTATCTTCCCCTTATTACCACAAACTGTGCCATTTTAGGGACGGCTTTTCTTGTCCTAAAAGAAAGGTACACGTTCGTGGAGTCTTTGGTGTTTGCTCTTACGGCTGGGCTTGGATTTACGCTTGCGCTTATCATGATGGCCAGTGTTCGGGAGAGGCTTGATCTCGCCAAGGTCCCCAAGGCCTTCAAGGGACTTCCTATTGCCTTTATCTCAGCGGCGCTCATGTCTATGGCTATGTATGCTTTTGTAGGTTTTGTGAAATAAAATCTTCCAAAATCTCTTGACAAAAAGAAATTTTTCATATAATATGTAGTGGTAATTCATCAAAAAATTCCTAAAAAGGAGGTAGAGGTATGAAAAGGTTTGTTGCTCTCGTGTTGGCCGTGGCGTTTGTGGTGTCAGGGTGTGGGCAGGTTGTGGTGAAGGCTCCTGCTGGGAAGAAGATTTTTATCAGTAGTCAACCTCTCACTGCTGCTGAGCAGGAGAAACGGGTGTGGTATATCCTTTGGGGTCTGGTGCCACTTGGTGACAACTCCACAGCCTCTCTTCTTGCCAACTATCCCGATGGGGCTGAAGTAGTTGTTGTCACAGAGATGGGTTTTCTGGATTATGTCTTCTCGGTTGTTTTGGGGCAATTGAGTATTACCACTCGCACTATCAAGGTACAGCAAGTCAAGTAAAACGAAGGGGGGATTCCCCCTTCGTTTTTTTGTAAAGGATAGGGTATGAAAAAAATAAAAAGAGTTGTTTTTGTTATGGTAATATTTCTCGTGGGGTGTGCGCTTTCTCAGGAAGAGAAAGAGGTAAAGCAATTTCTTTCTCTCTGGAATGAGGTGCGACCATTTTATACGAATAAGGTGGGGTTTATTGCCTCCACGGGTTTTTTCAATCCTGCGATAATGGGGGCTTTGCATCAGGATCTTGAGACAAACCATGTATTTGTGGCTATTGTAACGCAGAAGTTTTCTTCGGTTGAAGAGTATATCAATACTTTTTCGAATATAACCTTGCATTATGCTTATCTTTCTTTTTCTGAGAGTTTAGCGGATCGTTCGCCAGAGGTATTGATACGAGAGATTGATGATATTCTCAAGCAATTAGAGACAGAAACAAATGCGTTTGAAAAAGAAAAGAGAATTCAAACAGCTTTGCTTTTGCAGAAACGACTTCGGGAATATCAGGCCCTTGAGGGGCAGATTTCTCCCAGATGGGTGAAACTTGTCTATCGATATTCAGAGGATCTGGGAAAGGTATATAGAAGTCTCATCCAGTAGAAGGGTATATGAGATTTTTCATGGTGAGTTTCTCTTTGTTCTTTCCCTGCTTCCCCTTGACAAATCCTTTTTTTGCCTTATCATAAAGGGGGAGGGAAAGCGTGGAAGAACAGTTCGTCACCTTTTTTGTAGCGGATCGTCTCTTTGCGGTGAATATTTTTGATGTGAAAGAGGTTGTTCGTGTGGAGAAGGTTATCCCCATGCCGGATGCTCCGGCATACGTGGAGGGGGTGGTCAATCTTCGTGGGATTATTCTCCCTGTGATTTCCCTTCGCAAGCGGCTTGGTCTTGGGGAAACGGATCTTTCCCGGGCAAAGATGGTGGTGGTGATGGTGGATGATATTCTGGTGGGGATGTTAGTCGATCAGATTGACAGGGTGATCCAGGTGGAAAAGGATCAGGTCCAGGAGGCGGCAGGGATTTCTCTCTCCGGCGTCGCCCAGCATTTCGTAGACGGCATTATCAGGGCGGGGGAACAAATCGTCTATCGGGTGAATATTCAGAGGCTTTTTACCATTGAGATGCGGGATTTTCTTGAGAAAAAGATTGTGGAATAAATTGCCTTTTTTCTTTTTTTGTGTTATCATTATAGCCATAAAGGGACAATTTTTATAGAGGAGGCATGATATATGAGAAAACTGGTGAGTATTTTGTTCTTTATGGTTGCGGTGCTGGGTTTTGGTCAGCAGACGGCAGCTCCGGATTTTCCTAATGAGGCTTCTTCTCAGGCGGCAACTCAGCAAACGGCAGTTACCCCAGAGAGACCTGTTCAGGCAACAGGCAGTGTGGTGTACAACGATGGCAAGGTTGACTATGTGGGTGCCAATGCCAAGTTTGTGATCACTGCTGAGGACAAGGGTTCTGGTGTGAAGGCCATCTACATCATGGTGGACAACTCCCTGAGCGGCAAGTATGTTGATCCCATCACCTTTGCTACAGAGGGAAAGCATACCATTGGCTACCGTGTGGAAGACAATGTGGGGAATCTCTCTCTCTTCAAGATGTATGAGGTGGTGGTTGATCTCTCGGCTCCTGAAACCAAGATCGCTACCGACAAAAAGGTAGTGGCTATTGGTGATGCTCTCTATGTGGGCAAGGACACCGTCTTCACCATTGTGGCCAATGACAAGTATTCAGGAGTAAAGAATGTCGAATATGTGATTGGTGAGGGTGCTTTTGGGGCTTATAATGCAGCCTTCGCTCTTCCTGCTCAAAATGGGCTTCATACGATCCGCTACCGGGCCACGGATAATGTGGGTAACGTTTCAGAGGTGAAGACCTATACGGTGTACCTTGATCTCAATGCTCCCAAGGTGGAACTTTCCGTGGATCCCGCCGCTTTTGAGAAAGATGGGGTGAAGTATGTGCCAGCCGGGGCTCGTGTTTCCGTTTCAGCCACTGATGCTGAAACAGGGATTGCCGAGGTACTTTACTCTCTTGATGGTGGAGACTATGTGGCTTACAATTTCCCTGTGGTCCTTTCTGCTGGGACTCATACCATCAAGGTCAAGGCTATTGATTTGGTTGGTAATGTGAGCGAAGAGGTTTCTCTCACCCTTGTGGTGGATGCCGAGGAACCTACAGGAAGTCTTGTTCCCGCTCAGAAGTAAACGAGAAACAGAGAATCAGGGCTGTTCAGGAAGCTGGACAGCCCTTTTTTTATGAGAGGAAAGGTTTTTTTGAAAACAGGGAGGAAAAAGCGTGCATCCTTTTCTTTCTTCGCTTATCAATTATGAAAAAGGGCTTCTCAAGTATCAGATGGATCATTTTGATCCCGGTCGGGTTGGCAGAATGCTTGAAGAGGCGAATTTTTCGTACGAAGGAAAAAAGGTTTTTCATATAGCCGGCACAAAGGGCAAGGGGAGTACCGCTATCTATCTTTCAAGGCTTCTTTCAGGGGTGTATCCACGGGTGGGGCTTTATACTTCCCCCCATCTTTTTGTGGTGGAGGAGAGGATTCGTATCAATGGGGAGATGATATCTTCTGAGGAGTTGCATACCTTGATAGAGAGATGGGCTTCTCTCATCGAACGGTATGGGTGTAGTTTTTTTGAGGCACTTACCTTTCTTGCGATGGTGTACTTTCTTGAGAGGGATTGTCAGGCGATTGTTCTTGAAACGGGTATGGGCGGAAGGCTTGATGCCACCAATTTTGTGGCTCGACCCGAGGCATGTCTTCTTACCCGTATAGGCTGGGATCATACCAAGTTTTTGGGGGATACCCTTGAGGCTATTGCTATGGAAAAGGCGGGGATTATCAAGACAGGGGTTCCGGTTTTCTCTTCTTTGCAGGAGGAGGGGGTGAAGGCTGTTTTTATGGAGAAGGCGAAAGAACAAAAGACGCAGGTGGTATTCGTAGAAAACAGGGCTCAGCTTGTTTTTTGTTCGCCTACAAAGTGGGTTTACCGTTTTCCAGATGGGAGTCTCTGGGAGTCGTCCCAGTGGGGCGAGGTTTTTGCCGGCAATTTTCTTTTGGCTTATGAGGCCCTCAAGGGAGTGGGGATCCCCATAGAAGAGGCAAAGGCAAGAGAAGCCTTTTGGCGACCCCTTCCTTTTCGGATGTGGTATCATCATCCCTTTCTTCTTGATGTTTCGCACAATCCTGAGTCTTTTTTGGCCCTTTTTCAGGCCTTAGCAAGGATTGATGTTCCCAAGGATCTCTATATTGGTATTTTGGGAGAAAAGGAACTTGCAAGACTTGTCCCTATCATTGAGGATTACAGGCATCTTTTTGAGAGGATTGTGTGTTTTGATTTTGCTTCTCCCAGGCCTTCTGGAGGGAGGGAACTTCTCTCTCTTCTGGGGGGAAAAGCAGAGTATCTTCCTGAGGTACCTGTGATTCAAGAGACAGGAAAACTTTCTATTCTCACGGGTTCGTTTTACTGGGCGGAGGAGTTTTTGAAAAGACATGGTATCGAGAGGGAAGAGTTTTTGAAAATTTGAAAGAAATCCTTCTTTTTCTTACAATAACCCCTATAGAAATCAGGAGTTCTTCATGAAGGCGGTGGTGATTATTCCGACCTATAACGAAAGGGAAAATATCCAGAAACTCATTCCTGTGGTTCTTCAGCAGAGGAAGGATATTCATGTGCTTGTGGTAGATGACAATTCTCCCGATGGCACAGCCGGGATTGTGGAAGAGATGGCAAAACGAGAGTCCCGTATTCATTGTCTTCTTCGGGAGAAAAAAGAGGGGCTTGGACGGGCCTATATTGCGGGTATGAACTATGCAATGAAGATGCCGGAGGGTTTTGATCTTTTTTTTGAGATGGATGCGGATTTCTCTCACAATCCAGAGGAGATGGCGCTCTTTTTTGAGGCTTTTGAAAAAGGGGCGGATGTGGTCTGTGGTTCCCGCTATCTCCATGGGGTGAGGGTGCTTAACTGGGATCTCAAGCGGCTTTTCTTGAGTCTTGGGGGCAACCTCTATGCCCGTTTTGCGACGGGAGTGCCCTTGACTGATTTGACAGGGGGATACAATGCCTATACCCGTCGGGCACTTGAGGTGATAGATCTTGCCTCTATTCGTTCGAATGGGTACGCCTTTCAGATAGAGATGAAGGCCAAGGCCTACTACCATGGTCTTTCCGTGGTGGAAGTACCGATAGTGTTTCGAGATCGCTATGAGGGCACGACCAAGATGAACTCAGGGATTGTCAATGAGGCCCTGTTTCAGTGCTGGGCTATTCGCTTTTCCAAATATCGCCTTCGTCGTCAGAACCAGTAAGCGGAAAGAGGGGTCTCTTTGAGGCGTCTTTCACGCTTTTTGTAGTCCGGGAGAATGGAGGAAACTTCTCTCCAGAAGGCTTTCTGGTGATGTTTTTCTTTAGTATGACAGAGTTCATGAACCACCACATAATCGATGAGGTCCTGGGGAAGGAGAACCAACTTCCAGGTGAAACTCAAGAGGTTTTTGCTTGAGCAGGAACCATATCGCCTGGAAGCCGAAGAGAGGCGTATCCCGCTATACGAGAAACCGTAGGTTTTTGCATAGTGTTCCACCCTTTCTGTGAGGATTTTTTTTGCCTGTTGTCGATACCATGACTCCATCACTTTTTGAGCGGTGGCTTTTTTCTTTTCGGGGAGAAGAAAACCTTTTTCATCCCATTGGACAACAGTGGTGGATCCAAAATGGAGAGGGTAGGCCTTGCCTAAATAAAAAAGGGAACAATTTTCTTCTAACCTACCATGAAACTTGGGTCGGGACATCATTTCTTTTTGTTTTTTTTCAATCCAGGACCTGTGTGTTCTCAGAATGTGATCGATATGTTCTTTTCTTGTTGAGAGAGGACAACGAACTTCTACCATCCCATCTTCCATGATACGAAGAGAGATGGTTTTTCTTCTGGTACGGACAATCCGGCAGGGATAATCAGCCATATCAGATGATGAGCCCATAAACCATATTGACAGCGGCCAAGAGAATATCATAGACCATGATGGTGACAGCCGTCGAAACAAGGAGGAAACTGAGCGCAGGGACAATGTCCTTTCCCACCAGTCGCTGGTTCTGGAAGGTGAGGCCAAATCCGGCACAGAGAATGATAATCACAATCAGCATGGTATAGTAGGAAATCTTGAAAAAGATGAGAATGCCCACATGGTAGAAGTTGAGGCGAGAACCGTACACATAGTCATTGTATCGCAGGACGTCAATAAGACTGATGTCTTCTAAATTGCCATGGGCACGAAGCGAATAAATGGCCCCAGCAGGATAGGGAAGGGTGAGTTTTTTGACGGTGTATCCCTTTTGAGAGACGAGGTTGCCGTTTTTGTATTCGTAAGCCCGGGCGGAAAGGGCAAAAAGGTCTGTTTCATAAGCCTTGACCTGAGGAGAGATAAAGACATAATCCAGGCGTCCCTGGTCATCAAAAGAAACAATCTTGAAATTGATCCCATAATAGACACCCTGAGGTCCCTTGTAAAGTTTTTCAAAGGAGAGAAAGGTGTTTTTCTGAGCAAAGGCGAGATTTTCTTTGGAAACAAACCAGGAAAGAGAAGTAAACTCTGAAGCACTCACATTGGTAGGATTTACTGTGAACTTTGGCATACCCTTTGCCTTTTTTGTCTGAAGGATAAGGGATTGCTGTTTCATTTCAGTGAGGGCAGGAATGGCTATTTCCTGAAGGGCAATAGCTCCACCCATGATGATAAAAATATAGAGAATAACCGGCCCTATGGCTGTACTTTGGGATACTCCTCCCCCCTGAAACACTAAGCCCCAGAGAAGGGCAAGTCCCGCCAGAATAGGAAGATAGGTGTACACCAGTCTCAGGGAAGCAATAAGCGCATCTAAGGACGCCATTTTGGCAAACTGGAGAAAGTAGAAAAAACCAGCCAGGCCTAAAACAATGATAAGAAGAAAGAGATAAAGAAAAAACTGATTGAGTTTTTTCATGGTGGCTCCTTAGGCCTTACGGGGAAGGCCGTTTTTGAGGATGAGAAGGCCATAACCCAAAAGGGCGGCTAACGACCCCATGAGAAGACTTGGGAAAGCAACCCTGAGAAGCCCGAAACGTATCCCAAAACTCATGAGGGAGATAAAGCTCAAAAAGTGTGGAAAACTAAACCAGGCAGCTACCCCTAAAAGAACAAAGAAAGATCTCATGAGCATCTGAATCTGGGCTTCTTTGAGATAGATAGAGATACCTGCAAGCAGAGAAAAATATCCTGCAGACATGAAAAGAATGCCCAAAAGAGAACTCACTATTCCCCAACTATAGAAGGTATGGAAAAATACCTCACGGAGTTTTCGTACATAGGCAAAATAGGCTTCAAAAAAGATTTTGGTAAACCCTGTTTCCTGAAAGGCAGGGGCTTTCTCTTTGAGGGAAAGAGAAAATACTCGCCCATCCGGCGTGAAACTGGCATCCCCTACCCTTGACACAGCCTGGACGGTGAGAGTAGAGGCGTTGGTACGCCATGAAGAGGCAAGGTAGATATCACCGGTGAAAACAAGGTGTCTCCCCTTCCCTTCGGCTATATACACCTGGGTATTGCCATAGGGGGTGATATATCCGGCCTGGGGAAGGGGTTTGATGGAAAGTGGCTCATAGTGCATGAAATTCACAAAATCCCATCGGAAGAAGAAAAAAAGCACTAACACCACGGTATTCAGGGCACCAATGATGGGCATCACCCGGATCATAAAACGGGTGTCGTTTGATTCAATCTTGGCAAAAAAGATGAAGGTAGCAAAGATGGCCATCAATGGAAGAGAATGAACAAGGAGAAGGGCATAATTCTTGAGTGCCTCAAGAAGAATAGCCTGCTCTCCACGAAATTTCATGCCGAGCAAAAGATAGAAAAAGTAAAAAAGCCCTAAAAAAGAAAGATAGATGAAGGTGGTAAGAAAGGTTCTTGCGTACTTTTTGATGACATCAAGGTATATCAAGGTAGCCCTCCTGCAAAAAGATTTGTATAGCAGGGTTTATTTTTTTATTGTATCGGCATAACCTGAGGAAAAAATTGAGTTTTTTAGAAAAGAAAAAGGCCGTCTTCAGGACGGCCTTTGTGTCATAGAGAGGAGAGGAGCTTTTGGGCTTCCTCTTTGGCTTCTGGAGAGGCGGTAGGATTTTTGACCACCTCATCAAGGCGTTGTTTTGCCTTGGCCTTGGCATCAGAAATGAGGAAGTTGACATCTGCATCTGTCATACCGGCTTTTCTCACCTTTTCTTTGTCTGTCTGGAGAAACTTGATGAGAAGCATATAGGCTTTGGCTGTCTGGATTTTGGTGGCCGAATTGTTTTCCCTTCTTTCTCTTTCGAGGGCTTCTCGAAGGGTTTTCATCACCGTCTCAAAAGAGAGGTCTTCCTTTTGCGTGGGTTGCGTGGTGACCGCAGGCTTTTGTTCAGTCGTGGTTGGTTTTTCCTCTGGTTTTGTTTCCTTCTTGCCACAGGCAGCAAGTCCAACGAGACTTACGATAACGAGTATACTCATCATTCGTTTCATGGTTGTCCTCCTTGTTATTTCCACTCGATAGATTGCATGAGCTTCCAGGCGGTTTTCACGGTGGCATCCCGATGCCACTTGTCATAAAGGGCAAACTGGAGCACCACCGGAAAAATTTCTGGCGATCGAGTGCTTCCTAAAATCTTGAGAAGCTCCTCTGCAATCACATCGTCATAAAACATCACCTGATCCTCTTCCTTGAATCGTGGATTCTGGTAGTAGTGGAGAAGAAGGTCCTTGACTATCCCGAACGTGGTCGGATCCTGAATATTGGCCGCGATAACGGGAAGTGCCAGTCGTTTCTTTTCGTATTCGCCCTGCATTTTCAGGATGCGAACGGCTGTTTCCATTTCTGTTTCAGCGCCAATACGCAGGTCCGCTAATGTTCGGGCTTTTTCTTTTGTTTGTGTGTAGCTCGTTGTTATCAAAAGAAAGCCAAACAGAATCCACAGGCGTTTCATGGGCACTTACCACTGGAGTTTTTGCATGGCGGCCCAGGCAGCCTTGACTGTATCATCACGATGAGAGTCTGGTGCCATGACTATCTGAAGAAGGGCGGGGAATGCCCTTGGATCTCCTAATTCACCGAGAGAGACAACGATAGCCTCAGCCACCTTGTCGTCCTCGAAGCGCTGGGTATCTTCTTCACTGAATTTGCCTCTATCGATACCATATTTGTTTTTGAGAAGATAGACCAGTTTGGGGACAATGAGTTCCTTGTCACCTAAAGCAGGAAGGGTACGGGCAGCGGCGATTCGTGGTTTGGTAGCGGTATCTCTTTCGATAACATTGAGCATGGTCTCGATGTACATTTTGTTGCTGCTTTCGGCAATCCCCTGAATGGCCAACACACGGGCATCTGGGCTTACGATAAACATCTTCTGGGCGGTTTTCTGGGGATTGCGTACTTCCCACATGACAATACGTTCGAGATATTCATACTTTTTGGTGGGAACATTGGTCACCTTGGTCATAAGAAGGACAATCTTGAACTGGGTGTCAAAGGCCCCTTCCTTCCCGATGGTTTTGATAAACTCCTGTTCAAGATAGGGAAGAACAGGATCTGGAAGTTTCAGTTCTTTGGGAACAGCTGAAATAGGTACATTCGGGCTCAAAAGAGTCCCTACCATCTCCATCTGGGCAAGCAGGGGAGTGGATAAACCTACAAGACACAAAAGGATCAAGAGGGTTTTCCCTTTCATAGACATCTCCTTGTTTTGTTTTTTGCCCTTTTATTGTATACTATTCGGGGTTTTTGTCAAGTTTTTTTATGTATCGGAGATATCCCCCTTTTATCTGAAGTTTTTTTGAGTTTTTTGTTTTCGAAGAAATGGTACGCCATTCTGTGAAAAAGCTAAAAAACATACATTATGAGACCCTTGCACGGGTGTTTTCTTCCCCTGTTTGGGTCAGGGGCTACGCCCCTCTTCCCCGCTTTTTCTGTTTACAAGGGCTTATTTGTCTTTTTTATTCAAAAAAGTAGAATTATTTATTATGATAAATAATATTTTTATACTATTTTTTGTTTTTTACTACTTTTTTGAGACCTTCGCACATTCGTGCAAAGGTCTCATTATACTTTTTACTCCCGTAATTAAGGAGAGAAAAGCCATGTTCAAGGTGGAACGACACACGAGTGAAATTCTTTTTGAAAAAAGAAAGCCGAAGAGATTGACAAATTCTTTCTTTTCCCTTAAAATAATGTACTCATATTCTCAGGAAAAGGAGAGAACCTATGTACGCTATTGTTGAGATTGGTGGCAAGCAATACAAGGCCGAGAAGGGTGCAATTCTCCGTGTGGATCATCTTTCTGTCAAGGAAAACGAAAAGATAAAAGTGAAGGAAGTTCTTTTTCTCCATACGGACAAGGGTGATACGATTGGACAGCCTTATGTGAAGGATGCCGTTGTGGAGTGCAAAGTGGTGAAGCCTGAGGAAAAGGGCGAGAAACTCACCATCTTCAAGTACAAACCCAAAACAAACTACTCTGTGAAGAGAGGGTATCGTCATACCTATACGGTGCTTGAGGTCGTGAGTATCTCGCAGGAGAAGCCAAAAGCATCGGCTGAGGCATGATAGACATCTCCATCTCCGAGAAAACCCATCGGGTAGTGGCCAGTGGCCACGCTCTTTTTGACCAGAAGGGAAAGGATGTGGTATGTGCGGCGGTTTCAGTGACCCTTCAGGGATGGGTGGTCGGGACTCGTCTTCTCTGCAAAGAGGATGTTGCTGTGAGGCAAACCGAGGGGAGATGGGAGGCAGAGGTCTCTGAGATGAATGAGAACTCTCTGCTTTTGTGGAAACAGATGATTCTTACTCTGGATATTCTGTCAAGGCAGTATCCAGATCATATACGATTACATTGGGAGGAGAACCATGGCTCATAAAAAAGGCGGCGGTGTAGCAAAAAACGGCCGTGATAGCGAATCCAAGCGCTTGGGTGTCAAGGTGTATGGAGGGCAGCCTGTTATCCCCGGCAATATTATCATTCGTCAGAGGGGAACAAAGTTTCATCCCGGCAAGAATGTGGGGATGGGCCGAGATCATACCCTTTTTGCTTTGAAGGCCGGCATTGTGCAGTTTGCGCATAGCAAAAACCGCCAGGTGGTTCATGTCATCGAGGTGAAAGAGGAAAAACCAAAAAAGACGAAAACGGCGAAAGCCAAAGCGGAATAAGGAGCCGATCATGACCCAGGAGAGGCTTGCCTATTTCAAAAAGCGGCTCGAGGAGATGAGGGATTCTCTTCTTGAGAATATTCGTGGAGAAACAGCAGAGGAGAGAAACCCTTTTGAAACAGATGGAGATGTGGTGGATCAGGCAGACATGCTGAGTACTGCCTCCCTGGTGGAAGGTCTGTCCAATACCCAGAAACGTACTCTTGAAGAGGTTCTTCGAGCCCTCCAGAGGATTGAAAATGGTGTTTACGGGAAGTGTACCGTATGTGGGGAAGAGATTGACCAGGAGCGTCTTGAGGCTATACCCTACGCTGAAAAGTGTCGAAAGCATATGTAAAGAAGCCGCCTTCGGGCGGTTTTTTTTATTTTGGCCTGATTTTTCATAATGCGCTTAAAATTGCACTTTTCTCTCCTTTTCTTTATAATAAATTCTCAAAATTGGCAAAAGAGGCACAGTATGAAAGAAAAACTTCGCGTGGGTATTGTTGGAGCAACGGGAATGGTGGGACAGCGATTTGTCTCTCTTTTAGAGCATCATCCCTGGTTTGATGTCGTGTTGGTGGCGGCAAGCAGTCATTCCGCAGGGAAAACCTATGAAGAGGCCGTTTCTCATCGATGGGCCATGGCTACACCAATACCAGAAAAAGTAAAAAATCTCACCGTCTATGATGCCAATAAGATAGAGGCTATAGCTAATGAGGTAGATTTTGTCTTCTGTGCTGTGGATATGCCAAAAGAGGACATTATCATCCTTGAAGAAGCCTATGCCAGAAGAGAAGTCCCTGTGGTTTCCAATAACTCTGCCAATCGTATGACCCCTGATGTGCCTATGATTATGCCGGAAATCAACTGGCATCATGCGGAGATTATTCCTATTCAGCGGAAAAGGCTTGGTACCAAGCATGGTTTTATTGCGGTGAAACCCAATTGTTCTCTTCAGAGTTATGTGCCAGCCATTCATCCCCTGATGGATTTCGGGCCTTCTGAGATGATGGTATGCACCTATCAGGCTATCTCCGGGGCGGGCAAAACCTTTGATACGTGGCCAGAGATGGTAGATAATGTGATTCCCTTCATCAAGGGCGAGGAAGAAAAAAGTGAGAAGGAACCCCTCAAAATCTGGGGTATTCTTGAGGGGGATCGTATTGAGAGTGCTACAAAACCTGTGATCAGTGCCCAGTGTTTGCGAGTAGCGGCAAGTGATGGGCACATGGCGGCGGTGTCGGTACGCTTTGAGAAGAAGCCATCAAAAGAGGAGATCCTTCATCGGTGGAAGACATGGGTCCCAAGACCCCAGGAACTCAATCTTCCTTCAGCCCCCAAACCTTTTCTCACCTATTTCGAAGAGGAGAATAGACCCCAGACAAAGCTTGATCGCGATATCGGAAATGGGATGGGAATTGCCATAGGCAGACTGAGAGAGGATCATCTTTTTGATTATAAGTTTGTGTGTCTTTCTCACAATACCATTCGTGGAGCCGCTGGAGGAGCTATTCTGACGGCTGAGGTTCTGTGTGCAGATGGATATATTTATCGAAAGTGAGAAAGGAGAAGCACCGGGGAGAAAATGGCAGAAACTCCATGCCATCTGAAGATGATGAGGAGCATGTATGTATCAGAAACTCAAAGGCACCTATGATATTCTCCCTTCTGAGAGCGATTTTTTTCGCTACGTGATGCAGGAGGTGAGTTCTATTGCCGGTCTCTATGGCTACAAAGAGATACAGTTTCCTATTCTGGAGTATGCCAATCTTTTTCAGAGGGGAGTAGGGGATAGTTCTGATATTGTGGTGAAAAAAGAGATGTATGTGTTTGAGGATAGGGGTCATCGATTGGTGGCTCTTCGTCCCGAGGGAACCGCCGGGGCAGTTCGGCTCTACATTGAGAATGGCCTTCATATGAGCGGGCATACCCAGCGGCTTTTCTACATCGGTCCTATGTTTCGTGCGGAGAATCCTCAAGCAGGGCGATATCGTCAGTTTACTCAGTTTGGGTTTGAACTTATAGGAGACCCTTCGCCAGATGCCGATGTGGAGTTGATAGCCATTAACCATCATTTGGCCAAACGCCTTGGTATTACAGGGGTGACCTTGTATCTCAACTCTATTGGTTGTCGGGAGTGTCGTCCCGTGTATCAGCAGAGACTTACCGAGTATCTCACCTCTCACAAGGACGGTTTGTGTGAGGATTGTCAGATGCGACTTACCATCAATCCTCTTCGTGTGCTTGATTGCAAAGAAGAGATCTGTCAACGTATTGTTCGTCAGGCGCCTCTTCAGTATGAACATCTCTGTGAGGCCTGCCAGGCTCATTTTGAGGCTGTCAAGGCTTCTCTCACCTCCTTGGGAATAGCTTTTGAGATTGATCCCTATCTTGTGAGAGGGCTTGATTATTATAACCGCACGGTCTTTGAGTTCAAGAGTGCTTCTTTAGGGGCTCAGAGTACCTTTTCTGCTGGTGGGAGGTACGACTATTTGGTGAAGGATTTAGGGGGAATGGATACACCGGCCACGGGTTTTGCTATGGGAATGGAAAGACTGGCCATGGTGATTGAAGCTTCAACGGGGAAAAAGCGAACAGACTTTTACAGGCCCCCGTTTGTGTATGTGGCTGGTATAGGGGAGAGCCTTTCCCAGGCGGTGTGGCAAGCACTTTCCTTTTTGAGAGAGCATGGGATCTCAGCCACGACGGAATTTCGATATACCCAGCTCAAAAAGCATCTCAAATCAGCGGACAAGTTGCGGTCTTCTTATGCCGTTCTTCTTGGAGAGGATGAGGTCCAGAAAGGGATATGGACCCTTCGCAATCTCCAGACGGGGGAACAGATCCAGGATTCTCCAGCGGAAATTGTGGCCTTTCTTCGAGCCAAGAAGGAAAAGGCTGACTGAAAGTCTGCCCTAAATGAGACCCCTGCACGGATGTTTTCTTTGCCTGTCTGGGTCAGGGGCTACGCCCCTCTCCCCCGATTTTTCTGTTTACAAGGGCTTATTTGTCTTTTTTATTCAAAAAAGTAGAATAATTGAGACCCTTGCACGGGTGTTTTCTTCCCCTGTTTGGGTCAGGGGCTACGCCCCTGAAACCCCGTTTTTTCTGTTTACAAGGGCCTATTTGTCTTTTTTTATTCAAAAAAGTAGAATTATTTATTATGATAAGGAATATTTTTATACTATTTTTATTTTTTTATTACTTTTTTGAGACCTTCGCACATTCGTGCAAAGGTCTCTGAACGTTATACCCTGTAGTGTTCGGGAATCCGTAGAAGCCTCTTTTCAAGGCCTTCTTTTTTCAGAAAAGCGATCACTCTGTCCATAGGGGCGCCTACAATGACGTCAAAACTCCCTTTCTCAATGTGAATGAACTGGTCGTCATTCTGGATGGCGTATCCCCCGGCAAAGCGGGTGACGGGATGCGAGTTCACATAGTTTTCAATGAACTCCTCAGAGAGGGGGGCAAAAGAGAGGATGGTCTCTTCAGCACCGCTTTCGGCAATGTGTTTGTTCTGGTGAAAAAAGGCGTATCCGGAGATAACCGACTGGCGTTTGCCTGAGAGAAACCGCAGGAAAGCCTTTGCCTCTTCTTTGTCTTTCGGTTTTCCGATGATTTTTCCTTCACAGAGGACAATGGTGTCAAAGGCAAAGACGTAATCATCGGGAAAACGCTGGGAGATGACCTGTCCTTTGGCTTCAGCAAGGATACGGGGAAGTTCTCGGGGGTCCTCATGGGAGAACCTCTCTTCGTCCACATCGGAGATCTCAATCACAAAGTCCCGCACGGTTTGTTCAAAGAGCATCTTTCGCCCTATGGAGGCGCTGGCGAGGATGATACGATTACTCATTGTCTCCCCTCTTGAGGACTTCGATGAAGGCTTCCTGGGGGATATCGACGTTCCCAATGGTTCGCATGCGTTTTTTTCCCTCTTTTTGTTTTTCGAGGAGTTTTCGTTTTCGGGTAATATCCCCCCCATAACACTTGGCAAGCACATCTTTACGCAGGGCCTTGATGGTTTCTCTGGCGATGATCTTGCTTCCTATGGCCGCCTGGATGGGGATAACAAAGAGATGCTGGGGAATAAGATCCCGAAGTCTGGTGACCACGGACCGACCTCGTTCGTAGGCACTGTCCTTGTGCACCATCTGGGCAAGGGCATCCACCACCTTGCCGTTCACCAAAATATCGAGTTTGATAATCTCGCTTGGACGGAATTCTAAAAACTCGTAGTCAAAAGAAGCATACCCACGCGAGAAGGACTTGAGTTTGTCATAGAAATCATAGATGATTTCAGCGAGGGGAAGTTCGGCGATAATCTCAACCCGACCCGAATCAATATAGATCATATTCCGCTGGATGCCCCGTCTATCCTGAATGAGCTGAAGAATAGCCCCCAGATATTCATTGGGCACAATGATATGAGAAAGAACAAAGGGTTCTTCTATCTGACGGATTTTGCTCTGTTCAGGGAGTTCGGTGGCTGATTCTATCATCATCACTGTCCCATCAGAAAGGGTAATCCTGTATTCCACCGAGGGGATGGTAGTAATGATCGCAAGATCGAACTCCTTGTCAAGCCTTTCCTGGACTATCTGGAGATGGAGAAGACCCAGAAAGCCACACTTGAAACCCATGCCGAGAGCGGCGGAATTCCATTTTTCAAAGGTGAGGGCGGCGTCGTTGAGTTTGAGTTTCAAAAGGGCTTCGTGGAGATCTTCAAAGTCTTCTCCTTCAGCGGGAAAGAGCCCGGCAAAGACGTAGGGTTTCACCTCTTTGTATCCCGGGAGGGGTTCATTGCAGGGGCGATCGGTGCGGGTGATGGTGTCTCCTACCCCAAAGTCGGAGATGGATTTGATAGCCGCTGTGAGATATCCCACCTCACCAGCCCGGAGTTCAGAGGTGGAGACAAGTTTGATCTGGGTGTAGCCGACCTCTTCTACCTGATAGTTTTTCTGAGAAAGCATAAAGGTAATAGGATCACCCTTTTTGACACTTCCATCGAAGATGCGCACCTTGGCGACGACGCCGAGATAACTGTCGTAGTAAGAGTCAAAAACCAGCGCCTTGAGAGGGGCGTGGATATCCCCTTTTGGGGCGGGAATACGCTTCACAATAGCCTCAAGAACGGTGTCTATACCAAGGCCTGTTTTGGCGCTGATGAGAAGGGCCTCTTCCGGGTCAAGCCCGAGGTCTTTTTCAATCTGTTCTTTGACCATATCAATATGGGCGCTGGGAAGATCTATCTTGTTAATCACTGGGATGATGGTGAGATTCTCTTCAAGGGCAAGATAAAAGTTTGAGAGAGTCTGTGCCTGGATCCCCTGGGTGGCATCAATCACCAGAAGCACCCCTTCGCACGCCCGAAGGCTTCGGGACACCTCATAGTTGAAGTCCACATGACCTGGGGTGTCAATAAAATTGAGCTGGTAGGTTTGCCCATCAGCCGCCTGATAAAAGCCGGTCACCGTATGAGCCTTGACGGTAATCCCATGTTCCTTCTCTACTTCCATGGAATCAAGGACCTGTTCGCTACTTTTGTCTTTGAGAAGACCCATAGCCTCAAGAAGTCTATCGGAAAGGGTGGATTTTCCGTGATCAATGTGGGCGATGATAGAAAAATTTCGTATAAACTGCTGATAA
The DNA here is from genome assembly GCF_025266855.1 of Longinema margulisiae. Lineage (GTDB taxonomy): Bacteria > Spirochaetota > Brevinematia > Brevinematales > Thermospiraceae > Thermospira. Next base: position 745,824 of record NZ_CP053071.1, on the reverse strand, counting down.
CTCATGCTTTTTCCTCCTGGTGAATGGTGCTCACCCATGCTTCTGGGTCTTTGTCGGCAAAAAAGGCGCTCCCAATCACAAGAAAATCGGCACCGGCTTCGAGAACCTGCCGGTAGGTTTCACGATTGACTCCTCCATCCACCTGAAGCGTTATAGGGCGATTCTGGATCATATCACGCACCTGCCGGATCTTTGGAAGCATCGCCTCCTGAAACTTCTGGCCTGAGAAACCAGGTTCTACTGTCATGACAAGGATAAGCTCCAGTTTGTCTAAGTAAGGCAAAAGAACCTCAGGGCTTGTGCCGGGTTTGAGAGAAAGCCCGGCTTTTTTTCCGGCCTGTCGGATTTTGTCTAAAAGAGACACATCCTGCGGGGAAAGGCTTTCTACATGGAGGGTGATATACTCCACGGGAAGAGAAAGATAGTCGTCAATTCCCCTGTGGAGATCAATCATGAGGTGAACATCCCCCGGGAGCTTAGTTCTCGTACAGAGATCCGCAATGGTTTTGGGACCAAAGGAGATATTGGGGACAAAATGATTATCCATCACATCGTAGTGGATCCCATCGACGCCGGCTTTCTCACAGAGGCGGATGGCGTTTCCAAGGTCCCAGAAATCAGCGGCAAAGATGGAAGGGGCGATCCTATGGGACATAGGTTTCTTCCCTCACGAGGGAGTTGTTGATGAAGACCTGAACCGTGGCCGTCCCCAAAGCCTTGAAGGGGATAACGATGAGCTGCCCCTGGGAAGCCGTACTATTAAAGAGTTGAATAGGCCTTGAGTTCTCATCAACCATCACCACAAGAATGGACACATCCGAGGTATCGGCTTCATTCATGGAACGCACGGTATGGGTAAAGAGATAATACCTGTACTGAGTGGCTGAAGGCACTCGTGCATAAATACCCACTTCAAGGGCTATCTCCGTGTTCTTTGGAACGACGGTATTGGCTTCGAGAGATTGAGCCATCACAATACCCTCTTTGGTTTCATCATCAGTGAGGAAGGGAAGAAGTTTGACCGAGAGACCTGCACTGATAGCATCCCGGGCGGCTGTGTCAATACTCTTGCCAAGAAGCGAGGGAACACGTGCTTCGGTGGATTTGAGATCAGAATTGACGATAAGCATAAGTTTTTCGCTTCTATCCACCACGAGGTTTTCCTTTTTGTCCTGGCTGACCACAGTATTGAGAGCGTACTCATCTGATTGGATGACCGTAATCTCATAGGGGATATTGAGCTGACGAAGCAGATTTTCAGCCTCTTCTCTCGTTTTGCCTACGAGGTAGGGAACGGTATAGGTGTCTTTGCCCATACTCACTAAAATTTTGACCGTTCGTCCCTGTCGGACGGTGATGCCGGGCTTGGGGAACTGGTCAATCACAATATAGCGAGGAACGCTTGGTTCGAATTTGGTTTCGATGTCAATAGCAAGCCCCCTTTCCTGCAGGATGCGTACGGCATCAAAGAGTTCAAGGGATTTTACTGCAGGAACCTTGGTTTTCGGGGCGGCTATTCGGTGTATAGAAAGGACGGTCGAGATGACGAAAAGGGCGACAATACCGCTGAGAATGGCAAAAAAGACCATCTTGCGAAAGATCCTGCGGTAAATGTCCACATTCTGGGCGGAGAAATAACGTACCCATTTGTCTTCTACTTTTTCAAAGAAAAGGCGAATTCTGTACTTCCAGTCTTGCATGGTGTACTCCTTGTCTAAAATGGTTTTCCGACCACTGGTCGGTAGCCGTTTATAAAGCCAATATGGTCAATTTCTTTTTTTCCAGCAGGCTTTACTCGCCATAACCGAAGAGAATGTTCTCTGCAAGCCACAACAAGGGCATTTTTATCTGCCTGGAGGACTATGCCACCTTCTCCGGAGCGGTTCTCTTTTTCTATCGCGGTGAGATGGAGGAGAAACGGGGTTTTACTCTGATGATAGGTGGTGAAAATGCCGGGCCATGGTTCGTAAGCACGAAAGCGTCTCTCGATCTCATCAGCAGACAAAGAGGCAAAGTCCACATAACCGTCCTCTCGTTTGATGAGAGGGGCATACGTGGCCTGGCTATGGTCCTGAGGGATACGAGGGGCATTCCCTTTCTGGATTTTCTGGATAGCCTGTGCAAGGAGTTCTGCCCCATCGAGAGAGAGTTTTTGAGCAAGGGAAGGATAGGTGTCATGAGGTTCGATGGGAAGACGGGATTGAAGGATGATATCACCGGCATCCAGGGTTTCACTCATATACTGAATGGTATTGCCTGTTTCAGGATCTCCATGGAGGATGGCCGCCTGAATAGGGGAAGCCCCTCGATATTTGGGCAAAAGGGAGGCATGAAGGTTAATACAACCCGCTGGGGGCATGGTGAGTATCACAGGGGGAAGAATCCGACCATACGATACCACCACAAAAAGGTCTGCTTTCAGGGAGCGAAGACTTTCCAGAAAGAATTCTTCCTTGAGTTTTTCCGGCTGGAGGCATGGGACGTTGTGGTTTTCTGCCCAGAGCTTGACGGGAGTTTTGTGAAGTTCACGCATTCCCCTTCCGTAGGGTTTGTCTGGGTTGGTTACTACCCCGACAATCCATCCCTCCCGGGCTATTCTTTCAAGTGATGGTAGGGAAAAATCCGAACTCCCCCAAAAAACAATCCTCATAAAGCCACATGCCCTAATTTTTTTCTATTTTCTTCAAGAAGAGCGGAGATTTTTTCCGCATTTTTGGCTTTGTCCTCTTCTGAGAGGTAATCAATGAAGAGCTTTCCATTGAGATGGTCTATCTCGTGCTGGAGGACTCTCGCCAGGATTTCATCTGCCTCAATGACAATACTTTTGCCCGTTGTGGTTTTGGCTTTGACCTTGATGAAAGAAGGTCTGTACACGGTTCCCCATACCTCTGGGATAGAGAGACATCCCTCTTCGTAGGGAACACTATCCTTGGAAGAGAAGATAATCTCAGGGTTAAGGAGGGCCATCTTTGTTTGCTGACCGGATTTGGAGAGATCAATAATCACAATTCGCTCAGAAATCCCTATCTGGGGAGCAGCCAGTCCAATGCCTTCCTCTTCAGCAAGGGCTTCCATCATATCCTGGATGATAGCTCGTATCCTTTCATCTACTTTGCCCACAGGTTTGGCCACCTGCCTCAAAACGGGATGTCCATAAGTGATAACTTCATGCTTTGCCATACAAAAACCTCTTCTACATATTGTAAGGCAAAACGAGGAGAAAGTAAAATTTAGAGACCCTTGCGCGGGTGTTTTCTTCCCCTGTTTGGGTCAGGGGCTGCGCCCCTGAAACCCCGATTTTTCTGTTCACAAGGGCTGGTTTGTCTTTTTTATTCAAAAAAATAGGATTATTGATTGCGAAAAGAAATATTTTTATACTACTTTTTGTTTTTTTATTACTTTTTTGAGACCTTCGCACATTCGTGCAAAGGTCTCATTTATAGGGAGGGGGACGAAAAAACGAGGAGGTATGTTTTGAGTTTTCCCTGAGAACAAGGTAAAAGGCACAAAAAAAGAGAGAGGCCCCGCCGGGGGTAGACGGGACCTCTATATATTTAAGGGGGCAAATAAAATATAGCAAATTCTGTGCCAGAAGTCAAATTTCTTTTTCTTTTTATTTAAGTTATTTTTTATCAAGAAGATAGCCTATCAATACAAAATGGGACCTCAAGAAGACTTATCTTCAAAATGCACAATATTGCACTTGTATAATATGCAAAAATGTGCATTATGCATTATGCAGATTTTTTTCAATGAGGACAATGATGCTTCGAGGAGAAACCGTAATAATGGGTTCTTCGATGACAGGGCGGTGGGGGGACTCAAAGAATCCCGGCGAAAGTTCCGTATTGATCATCATCTCCCATTGACCACCCTGCGAGGGTTCCGGGATATGGAAGGCCAAATTCTCCCAGTAAGCATTGAGAATACAATAGAGATTGGGGGCGCTGATTTCGGTGTAGGGGTTATCCCATCGGTTCCCCTTGAGAAGAAAGGCGACACTCCGGGAATAGTGGCTCCAATCTGGTTCAAAGAGTTCCACTCCATGCCAGAAGATATCGCCGTCCTTTTCTTCATCTCCAGCGACGAAAAAAGTTTCTCGCTTGAAGGGCAGATAGGACTTTCGGAAATGGATGAGAAATCGCACGAATTCGTAGAATTCCCGATTTTTCTCTAACAGGCTCCAGTCGAGCCAGTTGTATTCGTTGTCCTGACAATAGGTGTTGTTATTTCCTTTCTTGGAAAAACCGAACTCATCCCCCGCATGAATCATGGGGGTTCCCTGAGAGAGCATGAGGATGGTGATGAGGTTTTTCATCTGTTTGCGCCTGAGGTGAAGAATGGAGGGATCGTTTGTTTCGCCCTCTACTCCACAGTTCCAGCTCAGGTTGTTGTTGTCTCCATCCTGGTTGTTTTCCCCATTGGCCTCGTTATGTTTGGTGTTATAACTCACGAGATCGGCGAGAGTAAAACCATCGTGAGAGGTGATGAAATTGATAGAATGCTGCGGTTTTCGATTGGTCTGGAAAAAGATATCATAGCTGCCGCAGATCCGTTTGGCAATTTCTGGCACCTTTCCCTCATCACTGCGGACAAAAGAACGCACATCATCTCGAAAACGCCCGTTCCATTCTGACCATCCAGGGGGAAAATTTCCCACCGCATAGAGACCACTGGCATCCCACCCTTCAGCAATGATTTTGGAACGAGAGAGGATGGGGTCCTGACTGATTTCCCCCAAGATGGAATAATCGGGGATCCAGTTTCCAGCCATATCCCGACCTAAGATGGCGGCTAAATCAAAACGGAAGCCGTCCACATGCATATCAATCACCCAGTAGCGCAAACTATCGAGGATCAAGCGTTTGACCACGGGGTGGTTGCAGTTCATGGTGTTTCCACAGCCTGAATAGTTTTTGTAGTAGCGACCGTTTTCAAGCATATAGTAGATACTGTTGTCAATTCCCCGAAAGCTCACGGTTGGGCCCAGTTCATTGCCTTCAGCGGTGTGGTTATAGACCACATCAAGGATAACCTCAATGCCTGCCTTGTGAAAGGCCTTGACCATGGTTTTGAATTCTTTGACGGCCCGTAGCCCATCTTCTTCAGTAGCATACCAGTTGGCAGGGGCAAAGAACCCGAGTGTAGAGTATCCCCAGAAGTTTTTGAGGCGTTCCCCCGTGAGGGGATTGGTGTGGATATTTTCATAGGGGTTGAAGGCATGAATGGGGAGAAGTTCTACCGTGGTGATGCCAAGTTCTTTGAGATATGGGATCTTCTCAATGAGACCAAGATAGGTGCCGGGATAGGTGACACCCGAGGTGGGGTGTTTGGTATATCCCCTGACATGGAGTTCATAGATGATGGTGTCTTTGAGGGGAATATGCAGGGGTTTGTCCCCCTCCCAGTCAAAATCCGTATCACTTACCACCTGTGATTTGGAAAGAGTATGAAAATTGGTCAAAGGGCTAAACGAAAGATCCCCAAAGGGAGAGTAGATATCATACCCATACGAGGCGGGATCCTCCCATTGATAGTATCCTGTAATGGCTTTGGCATAAGGGTCAAGAAGGAGTTTGTTTCGATTGAAACGGTGGCCTTTTTTTTCTGGCCAGTAGGGACCGTCCATCACATAGCCATAACATTGCCCGCTGGTGATGCCGTGAACAAAGACGTGCCATATATCCCCTGTGCGGTGCTTCTCAGGGTGTAGCTGGATGATATAACGAGGTTCTCTATCCTGATAATGGTCAAAAAGAAGGAGAAACACCCTTGTGGCGTGTCTGGAGAAAATGGCAAAATTGCAACCGGTGTGGGTGAGGGTTGCCCCTAAAAGATAAGGGCTCCCTGGTTCGATGTGGAGATCTCCTCGTTTTTCCTCAAGCTGCATAGGCTACCTCGTTTCTTTTGGTCGTGTGAAAAGAAGCCAGAGAATACAGCCCACTCCCACAAGAACACCCATCCAGGCAAGGAGTTGAGGGACAAAGGCTGCTTCATACGAGAGGACAAGGGAATGCTTGCCGGCGGGCACAAAGATGGCCATCTGGGCAATGTTGGCCTTGAGGATGGGAACCTCTCTTCCGTCCAGGCGAGCCTTCCATTGTTTGTGGTAGCGGGTAGCGAGAAGAACATAGCCGTCTGTGGGACTTTCAACAGAAATGGAGAGCGAAGATGGCTTATAGGCCATCAGGGAAAGAGAAGCGTTTGTCTTTGTGAGATTGGTGAGGTCCTGGCCGTTTTCGACAATGATGGAGGTGGTACGGGGCCAGTCAGGACGGGAGAGGAGGGTATAGGCCTCTTCTTCGTTTTTCACCGAGACGCTTGTCCCAAACCATGCTACCCGGGACAAACTTCCACTGATGGCGTACACGGCATGTGGCTGGCCTGATTTATCCCGCCATATTCCCATCAGGGGATAATTGGTGTTGGTGATCATGGCATCAAGGATAAGGTAGGCTACGTTGGCCATACGGAAGATGGGAAGATTCGCGGCAAGGACGTCGTCAAGACTTTGTGGTTCTTTGACGCCCGAGGAGATATAGTTGGCCAGCATAAACCTCTGAAGGGAACTGTCCACCGCTGATTCAGCCGGTATATCAAAGGCTTCTATGCCGTGGTAGAGAAAGTCGTAGGTGAGGTAAGCCTGTCTTATGCTACATACGGGCACGGGGAAAATACGGTCGTTCTGGAGTATCAAAAGAGAGGGGGCTACCCGGAAGGGGGCTTTGGTTTTCTTGAGATTGGTGATGAGTTCATCCTGGCGGTAGAAAGCCGTCCCTTCTTTCACGAAGGCTTTGTCAAAGTAAAAGTCATTGATGGTAATGGTATCAAAGAGCATACCGGCGAATATGAGAGCAGAAGCTACTCTTTGAGCAAGGAGTTTTTCTTTATCGGAGATGGTTTTGCTTCCAAGAGAGAGAAGAATGAGACCGCTTGAGATAGCGAGAACAAGAGAAAACGCGAACATCCGAAAAAGTGCCCAGCCCCGATTTTCTACCGCTACGGAGGCGTATCCCTTGAGAGTGGGATAGAGAGTCTGAGCAAGACTCTCTGCACTGAGGAGATGATAGAAAAGCCAGACGAGACTCACTCCAACAAGCCCTAAAGAAATTTTGCCAAGCGTCTTCCAGAGGGAGAGATTGGATTCTTTGATGGCAAGGCGTATTTTGTCAAAGGCATAGGTGGAGAGCACCACAAGCCCTAATCCCGTTACTATGAGCCACTTGAGGGGAACACGGAAGGAAGACATAAGGGGGAGATGATAAAAAAGCCAGTAAAGGGGTTTTCCAGGCCAGAATTTTCCAAAAGCAAGGAGAAGACCAAGAAGTGTCCAGATTCCCCAGAAGAGAAGCCAGCGCTTTTCTTCTTTTGGGGTGTTTTTCTGAAAGAGAAAGCCAAAGCCCAAAAGACCAAAAATGACCAAAAAGAAACCGAGAGAGTCACTATTTCCATTGAATTCTTTTGTTCCCCAGTAGGGAGCGGAGGGGTCACCGGAGAGTTTCCCATGATACCCAAAGGCAAGGTTGTCTATGAGTTCTCTTGGGTCCTGAGAAAACTGGGTGGCAAATTCCCATCCGCCAAAAGAAGACGGATTTTGCTGGAGGCTTTTTCTCCCTTCAAGGATAGAAAGCCACCCCCCAAGGGTGACACTCATGACAGAAAGTAGAAGAACACTTACTACAAGAGATCGTGTGGCGAGGAGAGCCAGTGAGGACAAGAACGAAGTTTTGGGTCTTTTTTCCCACCATATGAGAAGAACCATGGTGGCGGCTACAAGCGAGAGATAAAAACCCCGCTGGATATCAGCGTTCATGAGAAGTCCCCAGAAGGTCCCGCTTAGTCCAGCCCAGGCAATCCAGCGCCAGCCTGTGGTACGAAAGGTGTTGGTAAGTGCCCATAGAAGCCACGGAAGCCAGGCGAGTGCCTCAAACACAAGAAGATGTCCCCCAAACACAAGTGAGACCCAGTGTGGCATGAGACCATAGGCAAGGGTCCCGAAAAGGGATGCCCAGGGGCTTCTTTCCATGCGGCGAAGCCATACCCACATGCCAACGATGGCCAAAAAGAGCATCAGGGGGTAGTAGATATTCTGAAGCCACATGGCGGGTAAGATGCGGAGAGCAAGGTGATAGAGATAGGGGGGGAGATCAGTGCTTCCACTCCCCATCCAGTAGAAGTGATGCCATTGGCCGGAGGTGTTCTGGATGCTTTGCTGGACAGCCTTGATGATCCCAATAGACCCATCAATTCCCTGAAGCGGATAGCCCAAAAAGGTTGGCCAGAAGAGAAGAACAAGAACACCCACCACAAAGGTAAAAAGGATGAAAACGGAGGATTTCTTTTCCATAGAGACTCCTTGTGAATTAGATTTGATAAATTATAAATAGATATGGAGAAGATTGCAAGAAAGAGAGAAGGATATACTCAGGCTCTCTGTAGGGATGTTGTTCCACACTTATACAGAAGAGTTATCTTCACACAAGACCGCATACCTTGAGACCCTTGCAAGAATGTGCAAAGGTCTCATGTTTTCGAAAAACGATGTTTCACCTGAGTTGTAACTGTTCTCAAAATTGCCAATTTCCTTTGTTTGCTTTATAATACAGGCTATTCTATAGTGAAGGAGGCCGCATGAACGAGCATGTTACCCCGTTGAGTGATGAGAGACAGAGTAGACTACTCAAGTTAGAAACCTGGAAAAAGATGGGGTACAATCCCTATCCCAACCGTTATGACAGACAGGATCTTTCTGAGGATATAAAGAAACGCTTTGTTGAGAGTGGAGAGAAGGAATTTGCAGTGAAGGCAGCGGGTCGTATTATGCTTCTCAGGGATTTTGGCAAGGCGACCTTTGCTACCTTGCGGGATCCTGAGGGTAATATTCAGATTTATGCCCGCAAGGATGTGCTTGGCGATGAGCTTTTTGAGCGTTTCAAGCTTCTTGATGTGGGAGATATTATTGGGGTTGAAGGGGATGTTTTTCGTACCCACAAGGGAGAGATCACTATTCTGGTCAAGGGGTTTGTGTTACTTGCCAAGGCGCTTTTAGGTCTCCCTGAGAAATTTCATGGGCTTACGGATGTAGAGGTGCGCTATCGTCAGCGTTATCTTGATCTCATTGTCAATGAAAAGGTGAAACAGGACTTTTTGATCCGTTTCCGGATGATTCAATATATTCGGCGGTTTTTGGAGAACCGCGGTTTTCTTGAGGTAGAAACGCCGATGATGCAGGTGATTCCTGGAGGAGCGTCGGCCCGTCCCTTTATCACTCATCACAATGCCCTTGATATGGATCTCTATCTTCGTATTGCCCCGGAACTTTTCTTGAAGCGCTTGATTGTGGGTGGGTTTGACAGGGTATTTGAACTCAATCGAAACTTCAGAAACGAGGGGATAGATACCCGACATAATCCCGAGTTTACCATGCTTGAACTTTATCAGGCGTATGCTGATTATTCCACCATGATGGAGATTTTTGAAACGCTTATGAAGGAGTTGGCCATCCACCTGAAGGGAAGCACCCGTTTCACCTATCAGGGACAGGAGGTTGACTTTGGCAATTGGCGTAAACTCCGCTATGTTGATGCCTTGAAGGAGTATGCCGGTGTGGATGTTTCTCTTGTCAAAACGAGAGAGGATGCCGTGAAGGCAGCGCAGAAGGCAGGTATTGAAGAGATTGATGCCTATATGGGCAAATGGGAGATTCTCAATCTCATTTTTGAAAAGAAGGTGGAGCCGAATCTCATGGAGCCGGTGATCATCTATGAGTATCCAGCCGAGATTTCTCCCCTTGCCAAGTACAAGGAGGATGATCCGGAGTTTGTAGAGCGCTTTGAACCCTATGCCTTTGGCCGTGAACTTGGCAATGCCTTTTCTGAGCTCAATGATCCCTTTGTGCAGAAACAGCGCTTTTTGGAACAGGTGAAACGGAAAAGCCAGGGGGATGATGAGGCCATGTATATGGACGAGGACTATGTGACAGCCCTTGAGTATGGGATGCCGCCCACAGGTGGTATGGGGATTGGGATCGATCGTTTGGCGATGATCTTTATTGATACCAATTCCATTCGGGATACCATTCTCTTCCCGACGATGAAGCCTATGGCAAAAGACTAACAAGGAGCAAGCGATGGTGTATCACAAGGAGATTATCCAGCGTTGCTACGCACGTTATCCTGAGACTGTGGAGAAAGCAAGAAAAATTTTAGGTCGACCCCTTACCTTAACGGAAAAGATTCTGTACAATCATCTCTTTGATGGGGCGGAAGTGAAAGCCTATGAAAGGGGCAAGTCCTATGCAGAGTTTCAGCCTGATCGGGTGGCCATGCAGGATGCGACGGCCCAGATGGCTCTTCTTCAGTTTATTCATGCGGACAAGGAAACAACCGTGGTGCCTGCTTCTATCCACTGTGATCATTTAGTGCAGGCGAGAGATGGGGCAGAGAGTGATCTGAAACGGGCTCTTGTGGAAAACCAGGAGGTGTATGATTTTCTCCGTTCTATGGCTTTGCGGTACAATATTCACTTCTGGGAACCGGGAGCCGGTATTATTCATCAGATTGTGCTTGAAAACTATGCCTTCCCCGGCGGGATGATGATAGGAACAGATTCCCATACCCCGAATGCCGGTGGGCTGGGGATGATGGGGATCGGTGTTGGTGGTTCGGATGCGGTGGATGTGATGGTAGGAATCCCCTGGGAACTGAAGTGGCCTAAGATTATCGGAGTGAAACTCACAGGAAGGCTTCAGGGATGGGCTTCTCCCAAGGATGTGATTCTTGCCCTTCTTGGGAAACTCACCGTGAAGGGTGGGACAGGATGTGTGATGGAGTATTTTGGACCAGGTGCCCGTGCCCTTTCCGCAACCGGAAAAGCCACCATCTGCAATATGGGGGCTGAACTTGGGGCCACTTCGTCGGTTTTCCCCTATGATGAGAAGATGGCGGAGTATTTGCGAAGAACCGGCCGGGAAGAGGTGGCGGCAATGGCAGAGGCTGTGGCTCCACATCTTCGTATGGATGACGAAGTGGAAAAGAATCCGCACGTTTTCTATGATCAGGTGATAGAGATAGATCTCTCCTCCCTGGAACCCCATCTCAATGGGCCTTTTACCCCTGATTTAGCCCATCCTCTCTCTACCATACGAGAGGCTATCGAAAAGGAAAACTATCCTGCTGAAGTCAGTGCCGGGCTTATTGGAAGTTGTACAAACTCAAGTTATGAGGATCTTTCCCGTGCAGCTTTTCTCTTGAGGGAAGCGATGAGCATGGGGATAAAACCCAAAGCCAAACTCTATCTCAGTCCAGGGTCTGATCAGATTCGGGCTACCCTTGAGAAGGATGGGATACTTGAGGTGTTTCGACAGGCGGGGGCGGTGATTCTCTCCAATACCTGTGGTCCCTGTATTGGGATGTGGGATCGTTATGATATGGCCCCCAATACACGAAATACCATTGTGACCACCTTCAATCGTAATTTTGCCAAAAGGGCTGATGGGAACCCCAACACCTACGCCTTTGTGGCAAGCCCTGAAATGGTGGTAGCGGTGAGTTTGGCAGGGCGGCTTGACTTTGATCCGCGGCGTGATACCATTCGGCTTTCGGATGGACGTGATGTCTCTCTCCCGGAGCCTTGTGGACAGGAACTTCCTGAGGTGTTTTCAAAGGAGGTTTCTTTAGGGCTTCTTCCCCCTGCGGAGGATCCAAAGAGTGTGCGGATTATTGTGTCGCCTACCAGTGATAGGCTTCAGCTTCTTGACCGATTTTCTCCCTGGAATGGAGAGGATTTCAGGGATTGTCGTGTACTCATGAAGGTTTCAGGGAAGTGTACGACAGACCATATTTCTATGGCTGGTCCGTGGCTGAAGTATCGTGGACACCTTGATAACATCTCCAATAACCTTCTTTTGGGGGCGACCAATGCCTTCACAGGAGAAACAGGCAAGGTGAAGAATCTTCTCACCGGAGAATATCAGACCCCTGCAGAAGTTGCCAGGATGTACAAAGCCAATCGTATTCCCTGGGTGATTATTGGGGATAGGAACTACGGAGAGGGTTCAAGTCGTGAGCACGCCGCCATGGAACCAAGGCACCTTGGAGGGGTGGCAGTGATAGCCAGAAGCTTTGCCCGTATTCATGAGACCAATCTCAAAAAACAGGGACTTCTTGCCCTTACCTTTGTGAATGAAAGCGATTATGAAAAGATTCAAGAGGATGATAGGATTGATATCCCGGCGACGGCTCTTCAGCCAGGAAAGATCCTTGAGGTTGTCCTTCACCATCGTGATGGGACAAGTGAGGTTATCCCTTGTCAGCACAGCTACAGTGAAACACAGATAGCCTGGTTCAAGGCAGGCAGTGCCCTGAATCTTATCACTTCTCAGGGGAAGAAATAATGAAAGGGAGTATTGTCATCCTTGATTTTGGGTCTCAGTATACTCAGCTGATTGCGCGTCGTATCCGTGAACTTGGGGTTTTTTCTGAGATCTATCCCTATACCCTTTCTTTAGAAGAACTGAAGGCGATGGAACCCGCCGGCATTGTGCTTTCCGGGGGACCATCAAGTGTTTCTGATCCCCATGCCCCTATGATTTCCCCGGAGATGTATGAACTGGGTATTCCTATTCTTGGCATTTGTTATGGGATGCAACTCACGGCTCATCTTTTAGGGGGGAGGGTAGAAAGAAGCCTTCACCGGGAGTATGGAAAGGCCTTTCTTGATCTTCTCAAAAGGGAGAGTCTTCTCTTTCAGGGGGTGCGGGATAATTCCGTGATATGGATGAGTCATGGGGATTCGGTTCTTGGGCTTCCGGAGGGGTTTGAGATTGTGGCCAAAAGTCAGGACGGGGCTCTCACGGCTATTGAACACAGGACGAAACCGATTTATTGTGTGCAGTTTCATCCCGAGGTTGCTCATACCGAGGATGGGCGTATTCTTCTCTCCAATTTTGTGAAGCTCATTGCCCGGGCATCGATGAACTGGACCATGGAGAACTTTGTGGAGAAAACCATCCAGGACTTGCAGAGCAAGTGTCGTGGGAAACGGGTGGTGCTTGGGGTGAGTGGAGGAGTGGATTCTACCACGCTTGCGGTGCTTGCTCATCGGGCTCTTGGGACAGATGTCAAGGCTATCTTTGTCAACAATGGTCTTTTGCGTTATCAGGAGGCCGAGGAGGTGCTCTATAACCTGCGAGAAAGATTGGGGCTCACGGTAGAGTATATTGATGCTACGGATCGTTTTCTCTCTGCGCTTCAGGGGGTTACTGATCCGGAACAGAAACGAAAGATTATCGGAAAGGTGTTTGTAGATGTCTTTTATCATGGGCTTCATGATTTTGATTTTCTGATCCAGGGAACGTTGTATCCTGATGTCATTGAGTCAAATGCGGTAAAAGGTCCTTCTCAGACGATCAAAACACACCACAATCGTGTCAAAGAGGTGGAAGAACTCGAAAAACAGGGAAGGATTATTGAGCCTTTCAAGTTTCTTTTCAAGGACGAGGTGAGAGAGGTAGCAAGGATCCTTGGGATTCCAGAGGATATTTTAGGCAGACATCCTTTCCCTGGGCCGGGGCTTGCGGTACGGATCCTCGGGGAGATTACTTCAGAAAAACTGGATATCCTTCGGAAGGCCGACCATATCTTTATCTCTGAACTCAAGGCAAGCGGGTATTATGACAGGGTGTGGCAGGCCTTTGCCGTGTTTCTTCCGATCCGAAGTGTGGGGGTCATGGGGGATGAACGCTCCTATGGGCATGTGATAGCCCTGCGAAGCGTGACAAGCTCGGATGGGATGACGGCGGAGTGGGGAAGACTTCCCCTTGATCTTTTGGAGAGAGTGGCCAACCGTATTGTGCGGGAGATTCCGGGGATCAACAGGGTGGTGTATGATATTACTTCCAAGCCACCGGCAACCATAGAGTGGGAGTAAAAAAGGGAGGGAGGTATGGCAAAAGGCTATGCCCTTGTTTTAGGGGGAGGGGGTGCCAAGGGAGCGTATCATATAGGGGTGTGGAAGGCCCTCCGGGAGATGGGCATTCGCCTTGAGGCTATCTTTGGCACTTCGGTAGGGGCTATCAATGCTTGTCTTATTGGGCAGGGGGATTATTTTCGTGCGGAACAGCTCTGGTCAAATCTTTCCATCACTCAGGTTCTTGTCCTTCCACCGGAGCTTCTTCAAAACGGGCGTTTTGTTCTCACCAAAAAGAATCTTCCTGTACTCCAGAGTTTTTTGAAAAACGCTCTGAAAGAAGGTGGGCTTGATACCCAGCCTCTTCGTCAACTCATTGAGGCGTATCTCGATGAACCAAAGCTTCGACGAAGCGGGCTTGATATAGGGCTTATCAGCGTGAAACTGAGTGATTTCTCCCCTCTCAAGGTTTTTCTTTCAGAGACAAAGCCGGGAACCTGGGCTTCCTATCTTTTGGCCAGTGCGGCTTTTCCAGGTTTCAAAAGCCCAAGAATTGGAGGTACCAGTTTTATTGATGGGGGCCTTTATAACAATATCCCCCACGAATTAGCAAAACAACGGGGATATCGCAGGATTATTGTGGTGGATAATTCAGGAATAGGCAATAACCGCCCACCTGAGATAGCCGGAACGGAAACCGTTTATATTAAAAACACCATGAATTTTGGTGGGGAGTTTGATTTTGTTCCAGAGATTCTTCAGAAATGGATAAAATTAGGCTACTATGACACCCTGCAAACCTTTGGGGCTATTCAGGGGAAACGTTACTTTTATCGAAAAAATCCCAAGGCATTGGCAAAATTTGATAAACTCTTTGAAGAGGCGGCTGTGCTAAAGTCTCTCTCTCAGGCTTTTGCCAAGGAGCAGGTCCGTTTTTCTCCTGAAAACTGGCAACAGGAAGTACGACACCATCTCCCTGATGAGTATGCCTTTTTGCCGTCGTTAACAGAGGCGTTGATGGAGTATGCGGCGTATACCCTCAGCGTTCCCCGGCTTTTTCTCTATGAGTGGAATGACTGGGAGAAGACGGTGAAAAAACATATCTATGACTGGTCCGGAAAGACGTCGGCTGTTTCTCTTTTCACCGATCTTCTCAAAGGGAAGCGGACCCATCTCCCCCTTCAGGTGCTCAAGGTTTTGTTTCTTGCCTCTGATCGTCTCTTGTCCTGAGGTTTTCCCAGAGTTCGGCGATAGTTTTGCCAAGGGTGGGATGGACAAAAGAGGGGTCTATATCCATGAGAGGTTTTAGGACAAATACCCTGTTCTGAAGATCTGGGTGGGGAATGGTAAGTTTGGGGGTAGTGAGAATAAGGTTGTCATAAAAAAGGATATCAAGGTCAATGGTTCTTGGGCCCCATTTTTTGGTGCGCTTTCTTCCAAGTTCCGTTTCTATGCTGAGGAGATGCTCAAGAAGAGAGTGAGGGGAGAGGTCTGTTTCCATTTTGACCACCATATTGAGAAAATCCGGCTGGTCCGTCTCTCCGTAGGGCTTTGTTCTGTACACGTGTGAATAGCAGAGGTTTTTCCCCAAAAAAGAGAGTTTTTCAATGGCTAAACGAATGTATCTTTTTCTCTCTCCAAGGTTGGAACCTATGCCGATGAAGGTTATAGCCATTAGAACCGGTCTCCTTTAGAGTGCAGGTCAACGTTGAGTAGGGGAAGAGAAAAGCGTTCAATGAGCCATGCACCCAATGGTGAGGTGATAAGAATGGCTGCAACCGCTAAAGCCAGGATGGTTTCTCCACCAGGAAGGCCATAAGCCAAGGGAACGCTTCCCAAGGCAGCCTGGACGGTGGCTTTGGGGAGGTAAGAAATCACACAGAAAAGCCGCTCTTTCCAGTGGCAGGAGGTTCTGGCTGTGGCCAGAAGTACGCCAAGCGATCGGAAGACCAGGCCACCCAGAATGATCACAATACCTAAGGGACCTAACTGGAGAATATGCTTTGGATCCACGGCCATCCCCACCAAGACAAAAAGGACAATCTCAGCCGCCACCCAGAGGACATTGAGCTTTCGGGCTACTTCATTGGCTACGCGAGGGGCCCGTTCCAGGAGGACAAAGCCCATCATCACCACGGCTACCAGTGCTGAGGCATGGAGAATATCTCCGACCTGCATGGCCATAAGAGCCATCATCAGGATAAGAATGGCTTTCTCTGTTGCCCGAATGCGGGTGTAGCGCTTTTCAAGATAGGTAGAAAGGAACCAGCCTGTGAGAGCCCCTACCAGAGCCCCAATCCCCACACTCCACGGGAGAACCCACGTCATGGAAAGAAGGCCTTTTGTTTGTCCTCGGGCCAGGGAAAGGGCTAAAGAGAAAAAGGTCACAGCCACCACATTGTCAAGGGAAGTAGCCGCTAAGACCATGGTAGGGACATCTTTTTTCTTGCCTATCCCGGCCTGTTTGAGTTCAAGCATGGCGGGAACGACGACCGCAAGGGAGACAGCAGAGAGAATGCATGAAGTCAAAAAGGCGATAGGCCAGGAGAATCCCAAAACAAAATGAAGTAAGACGGAAATTCCTATCATTTCAAAGGTGGCCGGTACCCACGACATAAAAAAGGCTGTCCAGCCATGGCGATTGAGGGCTTCTCTTTGAATTCCCAGTCCTCCACGGAGGAGAATTACCACCAACGCTAACGACTTGAGAAAGGGTTCTGTTTTTTTGAGGATATCTAATCCTTCGCCGGAAAGAGTGTTTCCTCCGATTCCGGAACGGATGAGCATGCCCAATACAATACCCCAGGCAAGCATCCCGATAGGGGCGGGGAGTTTAAGCGCCCGAAAAAGCCTTCCACCCAACCATCCACCGACCATGATGAGGATCACCAGAATATTGAGCATGGATTACCTCCTCTCTTGAGAAAAACACCCGGCCAGGACCCGTTTCTTCCGGATCCTGGCAGTGGTGACTTATCGTTCTTGAGATGTGGGGTTTTTTAGATTTCCTTCAGGATGAGAAAATCAAGTCCAGAAATCTTCATGCCTTTTTTGAAGGCAAAGGTTCTTCCAGTGGCAAGGTTTTTCACCCTTTTGTTCTCAAGGGCGGGAAGTGGAAGCTCCTCCTTGTCTGTAGAGAAGTTCACCATCACCCATGAGATATCATTGCCATCGATACGTTTGTAGATGAGAAGATTGGGATTATCATTGGGCACTATCTCAAGTGTCTCAGAGCGAAATTCTTTGTTTTCTTTTCGAATAGCGATGAGAGTTCTGTAGAGAGACAAGAGAGAATTTCTGTTTTTGAGCTGGGACTCAATATTCACATGGCTTTTCACGGAAGGCATGGAGAACCAAGGTTTACCGGTAGTAAAACCGTAGTTGCGTTTTTTGTCGTTATTCCATGGGAGGGGCATGCGTTTGTATTTATCATCTGGCATATCAGGCTGAGCAAGGCCAATCTCCTCTCCATAGTAGATAAAAGGTGTACCTGTGGCGGTGAGAAGACACACAGCAGCAAGCCGGGCAAGTTTTTCGTCGTTTTGCAGCTGATTCATGGCGCGGTAATGGTCGTGATTGGCAAGAAAAGGAGCGTAAAAATCAGCCGGAGCAGAATATCGCTTGTTATTCATATACACACGAATGATATTGTCTCTATCACTGGAGAGAAAAGCTCCCGCTCTATCGAAGTCAAAACAGAGATCCATAATACCATTGGTGGAATAGTATTTAGAAACACGGCGGTTGTCTGTCCATACCTCCCCGACAAGGACAGCATTGGAATTGATGCTTTTTACATACCGGTTGAAACTTTCAAACCAGGCCAAGGTTTCCTCGGTATCAGCCTGCCCAGCTCCCGGGCCTGTTTCGATGAGATAACGAATAGCATCCAGCCGAAAACCGTCCACGCCCTTTTCCAACCAGAAGCGGGTAAATTTGTAGACTTCTTCTTTCACTTTTGGACTTCGGTGATTGAGATCCGGCATCCCGCTCCAGAAGGCGGCATAATAGTATTCTCCTCTGGTACTATTCCTCACCCATACATCCCATTTGCTTCCTCCTCCCCAGGGACGACCCCAGCCTGATTCAGTGACGTCCTTTCGCCAGATGTAGAAATCGTCATAGAGAGGGTCTCTTTTTGAAGAGTTGATAAACCAGAGGTGGGTGGATGAGGTATGATTGAGCACGAGGTCTATGATCACTCTTACTCCCCTTTGGTGAGCCTCATCAAGAAGCCTCTCAAAATCCTCCATGGTCCCATACTGGGGGTTCACAGAGGTGTAGTCAAGGACATCATAACCATGGTAGGAAGGAGAAGGGTTGATGGGCATGAGCCAGATGGCATTTATGCCAAGGTTGGTGAGATAGTCAAGTTTGTTTATGATACCCTGAAAATCTCCGATACCATCCCCATTGGAATCAGCAAAGCTTCTCACAAAGATCTCATAAAACACCGCATCCTTCCACCAGGGACGGGCAAAGGCCCCGTTTCCCAGCAAAAAGACAATCACAAAAACCAGAAAAAAGGGTAAACGCTTCATAGAAACTCCTTGATATGTCTCTTGAAAATCTATCCTTATATTATAAGGAAGAGAACGAGAGTGTCAAGAAAAAGGACCGACGTTCGGGAAAATAAAAAGAAAAAGGGCCCTGCTCAGAAGGCAGAAGCCCTTTTCCTGTGGTGTGGGAAGGGGGAGGAGAAGATGGAGGTTAGGCAAGGTAGTATTTGAGAGAAGGGTTTTTGTCTCGAAGGGCGGCAAGAAGACGATTTTCTCGCTGTCTTATCCCTTCGGCGGTAATATGAAACTGTTCGGCAAGTTCAGAAAGGGTGGCGCAGTCCTCGTTTTCAAAACCATACCGTAAACGAAGAAGTTTTTGTGAGTCCTCGTCAAATTCGGAGAGGAGATTGTCGAGTTCTTCAGAGAGACACTGGTGGCAAATGGTATTTTCTATGTCCTCGGAATCGGCAATGTCTTCAAGAGAAGAGTAGTTCGGTCCCTCATAGAGATGAGGCTGGTAGTTTTTAAGTTCTTGGGCTGCCTCAAAAAGGGAGAGAGACATGCCTCTTGCAAGTTCAGAAGCCGAGGGAAGACGGCTTTCCCTGACAAAGAAATCCTCAATAAACCGACGTATAGCTCGTTTTTTGTCCTGCTGGCGGGCGGAGATGTTTTCAAGGTGTCCATCCTCCTGAAAATGCCGCAGGATGCTTTGTTTGATCCAGTAGGCGGCATAACTGGAGAATCGGATATTTCTCTCGGGATCAAACTTTTCTGCTGCTCGAATGAGTCCTAAATTGCCATTCTGGATGATATCCATGAGAGGCATTTTTCCCTGATGCATTTCTATGGCGATCTTCACCACGAGGCGAAGATTACTCTCAATGAGAGTTTTTTTCGCTTTGGTATCACCCTTTTGAATACGCCTTGCAAGTTCCATCTCTTCTTCAGGGGAAAGAAGAGGATAGCGACCAATCTCTTTGAGATATTGTTTAAGAATACGATACTCTTTCATATTGTACCTCCGCTCTTCTTTTGCAATAAGCGTGCCAAAATGAAAAATTTTTTATTTATTTGAAATAAAAGAAAATAAGAAAGAGTAATAATCATAAAAAAAGGAATTGTACATTTTTGTATACAAAACAAGAGGTATTGTATACAAAAATGTACATTTTTTTGGTTTGTATACAAAAGTGTACAGTTGTTTTTTCGTTTGAGAGAAGGGGAGAAAAATCGAGACCTTTGCACGAATGTGCAAAGGTCTCAAGAAAGTAATAAAAAAAGACAAACAAGCCCTTGTAAACAGAAAAAGCGGGGGAGAGGGGCGTAGCCCCTGACCCAGACAGGGGAAGAAAACATCTGGGCAAGGGTCTCAAATCCTTTATTGAGGTTCTTTTATGGCTTCACAGGGGGCTATGTTTTTTGTGACTTGAGACTTCTTTGTTCTGGTTTCAGAAAAAAGGATTTTGAAAATGCGGGGCGTTTGTTGTTTCTTTCTGAAGAAAGTATTCTTTTTTGGGATTACGGAAGGCGGCAAAAACCTGATGAAGGGGGTTGGGTGTCAATGGACGAATGTCTTCTAACAGGGAGAAAAGGTGAGATTTGCCTTTTGAGAGAGGGGTAGAGGGGCGAAGAAAGGGGATGTGGTATTCCTGACAATAGGAGAGAAGTTGACGCTCGAAAAGATAGGCAAGGGGCCGAATGATGGCCAAGGGAAAGTGATGAAGGGGATAATGGGGGAGAAGAGGAGCCCAGCGGCGATGATAGATGAGGGCCATGAGGGCTGAGAGGGTGATATCCTCTAAACTGTCTCCTAAGGCAAGTTTTCCAGGAGTGGAAGAACAGGTATGGATAAGGGTCTGGAGAATGGCCTGTCTCGGGTTATGGTGATAGAGGGTATGCCCTTCTTTTGGGAGGGGTGAAAGGATAAGGGGAGGAAGAGAAAAACGATTTTGGAGAGTGGTGTACCATCTTTCTATGAGAAGGGGATCTTCATTCGGGGTGAGGATATGGAGGGGGCGGAGAGTATAGGATATAGGAATATACGAGAGCCTTTTCTGGAGAAAAAGAAGGAGGGAAATACTCTTGGGGGCTGTGGAGACGCCCACCCAGAGAATATCCCCGTCCTGAATCATACGGTAGTCCTGAATGGCCTGACCAACAATCTTGAGAAGATTGTGTTCCTTCATGTGAGGTCCTCAAGGGAAAAAACCCACGAGAGGGAGAGTTCTGGTTTGTAGAGGGGGATCTCATAGCCTATCATGGCCTCTTCTTCACTGTAGTAGGTGGCAAGAGCATAGTAGAGGCGTCGTAGTTTGTAGAGCTTGAGGTTGGAGTCTGGGGTTTGTTGAAGGGTGTATTCGAGGAGGTTTTTGAGGGCTTCCAAAACTTCTCTATTGGCACTCTCAAGGAAAATATCCTCGAGAGCGAGGAGTTCATCGATTTTTTTGTGGAAAATGAGGGTGAGAAAAAAGTCACTCCATTCATCAGCAAGAAGAAAGGCGGTATCGACCATTTCTTGTTTCGTTTCCTCGGAAAGGGTGAGAAAGGGTTCGATGGTTTTTTGTTTCTGGCAAATCTTGAGAAAAGCCCTGGTTTCTTTCACAAACTGTTCAAGGGAGGTTTGTTTTGTCTTTGATGGGGCTAAACTCATACTTCACCTCTCTCGCAAAGTATCTGGAAAAGGACAACGGTTACATCATCCTGACGGAGGCGTACGTGGTGGTGATTGGTGTAAAAGTCTTCGATTTTTTGCATGAGGATATCTTTGATAGTGGTGATGGATTCTGTACGATTTTCCATAATGATGTTATTGAAATAGGTGTTGTAGAAAGAGAGAAGGTCTTCAATACCGTCGGTGTAAATGATGATTCTGTCGTCTTTTTGGAGACTAACTTTGTCGTAGCGGTAGGAGAAGCCGCTCTGAAAGCCTGTAGGAGGGGATTTTTCTATGCCAAGGAAACTGATTTCGTTTTGGGCATTGAGGCGAATGGCAAACGGAATTCCGCCGCTGGAATAGTAAAACTCCCGGTTTTCAACATCCAGGATGCCCATGTAGACGGCCACGAAGGGCATAGTGGACATTTCAAGGCTGGAGAGTCTTTCGTTGAGCATCTCAAGAAAGCGATTGGGAAGAATAATTTCCTGAGACACGACGTCTTTTCGGAAAGCGGTGTACACATCTTTCACAAGGACGGTGAGCATAGCGGCGGAAATACCATGGCCTGCCACATCAGCCACAAGGATCAGGTGATAGGGTTTTCCGCCTACGATTACTTCTTCGATGTAGAAGAAATCTCCGCCCAGTTCCTCGCATGGCTGGAAAAGGTGTTGATAACATACCACCTCGGAGAGGGGAGTGGTATCGGGGAGAAGTTCGTACTGCAGGGTTTTGGCCGCATTGAGGTCATCAAGCATCTGTCGGGTGATGGAAGCAAGTTTTTGTTCGTGGAGCTTGATATCCGTAATATCGACAAAGGTAATGATGCTACTGTCATAGGCATCGTCTACAAAGACGGGGAAGGTACGGATGTTGTACCATCGCTGTTTGAACTCGATTTCGGTATGCTCTTTGAAGGAGCGGGTGGTGATGGTTTCGTCTAAGAGGTCATTGAGCCTTTGTTGAAGGGGGGAGGGAAAAAGATGGGCAAAGGCCTGTCCCTGGAGGGGTGTTTCCCGCTCGCAGAGGGACTGGGCCTTCTGGTTGTGTCTGATGATGCGGCCATCCTTGGCTACCTGAAAGATGGCGTCGTCCGAATGGCTGAAGAGGCTATTGGCAATGGCGGAGAGGCGCTTCATGTTCTGAAGCATGATTTCTTCGTTGGTAATGTCGTGAAGAAGGATATAAAGTCCCATGAACTCATCTTCGAGCGAGATGGCTTTGAGATAGGCCTGAGTATGGATGATCTGGTATTCATCGTTATGGCGAATGCTCAGATCAAGATGGCTTTTGGTTTCTCCCATGGTTTGAATGGTCTGCAACAGAATCTGGAACTGGTCGATATAGTCGTTATGGATAAAAGAGAGGAAGGGCTTCCCTTTGAGGAGGGTTTCAGAAGGGGTTCCAAGGAGAAAGAGGGCTCCACTATTGGCATAAATAATATGATAATTGGAGTCGGTAATCAGGATGGCGTAGTCTTTGATCTGGTTAATGGTAATGTTTTTGAAATCCATGGCGTATTCGCGCATGATGATGAAGAGGTGTTTGAGAAAGTCATGGAGTTTTGAGGCGTTGAGTTTCAGGTATTTGAGGGCTCGCAGATAAGGAATGAGGGAGAAATAAAAGAAAACTAAAACACCAATCACCTTTCCATTGGCGTTTTTGACAGGGATCACTAAGGTGCGAAAAACCTTTCGTCGAAAGTAAGCGGTATAAAAACCTTCGCTGAGAATCCCGCGATTGATTTCTCTTCCCAAGATAGCGGGGTCTTCCTGGAGGGCCAAGTTTCGGCGGAGGAGTTTTGGCCAGAGGGGGTGGGTCATGGATTGGTACTTGAGGAGAAATTTTTCCTTGACACGAACATAGACAAGACAGTTGGTGGTAAAGAAGGCTTTGCTGAGGCGGTTGCCGATGTAGTCGTACATTTCCTGTTCGGCATAGGTAGCACGGGATTCGAGGCGGAGAAACTGGTCAAAGAGCTGTTCAAGGAGAAGTTCGGTTTTATAGACATTTTTGATGTAGTCCAAAAAAAAGAAAATGAGAAGGGCTGAAAGACCGGCAAAGAGGAGGTTGAGCCACATCATCGGGTCCCCCAGCTGAAGGATTTGGGAATGTAGATCTGGTAGAAAATTCGCATGGCTTCTGTGTCTGTCATGAAGGCAAGGCAATCAATGAGGGTTTGTTTTTTGCTACTAGAAACGGGAATATGCACCAGAGAGGGAAAGGGGTCTCCCCTGTCAATGAGTTTGTCGAAGTGTTCTAAGAGGGCCAAGAGGATATTTTCTGCTTTGGTCATTTCTTTCTGGAGTTCTGGGTGGGTGTATACCTTGTCGAAGAGAAAGGCACGCAAATTGTGGAGGGCGGTCAGGATGTTTTCGCTGATTCGTATTTCAGCGCTTTGCTGCGAATGGAGGATAACATCCCGAACGAGGGTATTGATGCGAGCAGCGTGGCTTTCTCCGAGGGTGGAGAGAATCTCCCTGGGGATCTCATGGGGAGAAAGAAGACCGGACGAGAGGGCATCCTGAAGGTCATGGTTTACATAGGCGATGATGTCGGCGAGGCGTACAATTTGTCCCTCGATGGTAAGGGGTTTGTCTTTGTCTGACCAGAGAATGGGATTCTGGCCTGTTTTGGAGTGTTTGGCAATACCGTCCAGGACCTCTGTGGTGAGGTTAAGCCCCTGACCGTTTTTTTCAATGGTGCTGAGGACACGAACACTATGGGTGGCATGTTTGAAGTGGGGGTCGAGATGTTTCTGGATGATGCGTTCTCCTGCATGTCCGAAAGGGGTGTGTCCCACATCATGGCCTAAGGCGATGGCTTCTGTGAGGTCTTCGTTGACTCGCAGGGACCTTGCGATGGTGCGGGCTATCTGGGATACCTCAAGGGTATGGGTGAGCCGGGTACGAAAGGTATCACTGGCAGGGGAAAGAAAAACCTGGGTTTTGTGTTTGAGCCGACGAAAGGATTCACTGTGGATAATACGGTCTCTGTCCCGCATAAACTCTGTTCGTATCTCATCGGGAGTTTCGGGTATTTTTCTCCCCCTGGTTTGGGCACTTTTGGTTCCGTAAGGGGAAAGATACTCTTGTTCGAACTGTTCGTGAAGTTCTCTCATACGTCGTTCCATTCAAGTTTCTGCTCGGGTAAATACGATACTATATCCATGAGGTTCTCTTTTCCTTTTATCGGCATTTTTTGTGCATTCTGCACTCTTTTATTATACGGAGAGGATGTCTATACGACAAGTATTTCTTTAGTTCCCACGAATGGAGGGATTTTGCTTTCCTGGATGGCTAACGTGGAGGAGGGGGAATTTGTTCTCTTTGGGGCGAAGGTGCCCATTCTTTCAGCAGAGATGGTGAAAACCTCTGAGATTATTTTTCGGCAAAAGGCAAAGGGTATTCCACAACAGAATCTTTATCGTTATGGGAGTTTCTTGAGCGTGTTGAACTTCCCCTATGTGGCTATTTTGCCTGTCAAAACGAACTACACAGATGAAGATATTTTGCCTGTTCTGAATGCGACGGTAGTGGCCTATGTACCAGAAAAAAAAGAGGAGGTTTCTTCTCAAGTGAAAGAGGTTTCGACTGAAGAAGAGACGCCTTCTCCTATTCTTTTTCAGGTAAAGGGGAATGTCTTTAGAGATCGGGTCATGCTTTCGTGGTTTTTTGATGGGTATAAGGGGCAGGAGTTTGCGGTGTATCGTCTCAGTGTTCCGCCTCAGATAGGTGTTCTTCGTACCAGTCGTCCGATCGCTCGTGTGAAGGAAACCTGGTATGAGGATATGCCCCCTGTTGGGGGACCGTACTACTATGTGGTGATTCAGGAGAACGAATTTCAGGTGGAAGAGAAAAATAGTGTGGGGCCTCTCTGGTTTCCTGTGGAACCGGTAACGAATAGGGTCATGGGAAGGGAGTAGAAAGACGTTCTTTTGGGGAAGAAGAGAGAAACTTCCCCCAAACTTGTGACAAATGCCCATTGACATGGAGGAGGGACTATGGTAAAATAGGGGGCGAAAGAGAAAAAATTTCACGGGGGAAGCGGGGAAGAGTTGACAGGGTGGGGGGTGTGTGGTATAATTATAGGGAAAAAGGGTTTGAAGAATAAAAATTGAGTGGAGGTGTGGTATGAAGTACCATGGGTATGAAGATGCACTGAAGCGGAAAGTGAAGAAGGTGGTAGCAGGGGCGGCGTTTGCCGGTCTTCTCGGGACTCTTGCGCATGGGCAGGAGTATCTTCGGATGGAATCGATGGTTCATTCTTTTTCTTTGCCGGGACGGAGTTTTCTTTCAGAGATGAAAGCGAAGGATGTGTATAGTTCTGAGACCTTTGCACGAATGTGCAAAGGTCTCAAGAAAGTGATAAAAAGCAAAAAGTAGTATAAAAATATTTCTTTCCATAATAAACAAGCCTATTTTTTTCATAAAAAAAGACAAATAAGCCCTTGTGAACAGAAAAAGCGGGGTTTCAGGGGCGTAGCCCCTGACCCAAACAGGGGAAGAAAACACCCGTGCAAGGCTCTCGTTCTTTTCGTATGGCGGAGTCACAGGTAACGCTTGCGGTGTGGCGGGCGGAGAGTGCAGCGAAGGGGCGAGTTTATGGGGCGATAGGGTACACGGAAGCGAAGAGGTTTGAGGGGCGAGAGGATCCCCATCTTGTGAGGAAATACATGGAGAAGGGGGTGACGATACAGGAGGTGGTATCGGCGGTTCGGTCGCTGGTAACGTCGGCGAGGGAAGTGAGGACAGTGGAGACGAGGTTAGATGAGAGAGTACGTCAGTGGCATGAGAAGAGATATCCATGGGACACGATGCCGTGGGAGAACCGGTTACCGTTCAGTAAGCAGCATCCGATGGCGGGTTTTGTGCTTGTGGTGTTGCAGGAGGAGAAGAGGAAGAGACGGAGTGAGGAGAGGGGGAGGCTAACGAGGCGGGAGAGGGAGCTTGTGGGTCGGAAGAGGGAACTTGAGAGGGAGAGGGAGGAGGTAACGGCGAAGTGGGAGGAGGCGATACTTGAGGAGGGGAGGCGACTTGAGGCGTATGAGGAAGCGAAGGGGAGACGGGAGGACATAGAGAGGAAGCTTGAAGAGGGTGGCTTGTCTTCGGAGGAGAGGGAGAGGCTTGAGAAGGAGCTTGCAGTAGCGAAGGAAGAGGAGAAGAGGGCGAGGGAGGCGTATGGGGAGGCGAAGCGGGTGAGAGAGGAGATAGAGAGACGGAAAAAGGAGATAGAGGAAGAGATAGGGAGGGTAGAAGAGGCGCTGAAACTGGTGCAGGAGAGGCTTGGGGAACTTGCGCCTGAGGATGTGAGGGAGGCGCTTGAGATGGAGCAGGAGGGGGAGGACATAGAAGGGCGAGGGAGCAAGAAAGAAGACACACCCTCCAAATCATCGTCCAGTAGTGAGAAGAGTTCTTCTTCTGGGAGTTCGAGTTCTTCATCTTCATCATCGGAGAAGAAGGGGTTTTTGTCTTCGATAGCGGAAGGTATTTCGAATGCGGTGAATACGGTAGGGAATGCGATTGCGGGAGCGGTGAATTCGTTTGTAGATACGGCGAGCAAGATAGCGGCGTATGTAGGGCAGGAGGCGAAGAAGGTGGTGGAGGGTTTAACGGGAGGGAAGAAGGAGGGGGATACGGCGAAGCCGAAACCACCGAAGAGGCATGTGAATAGTGATGTATATAACCGGGCGTGGGAGATAGCGCGCAAGGAGTGGGCGAAGGAAGGGGGGAAGAAGCCTATTAGTGATTATGGGCAGAAGGCGGTGAGTCAGGCGGATTATGAGAGGAAGATGGAGAAGGCGAGGAGGCTGTATGAGGAAGCGAAGGCGAGTGATCCAAATTTTTCCCATGGGCTTGATTATTTCAAGGATGAGGTGAGGTGGGAGATAGCGATAGAGGACAGGCTTGATAGGGCGATGGCTGGGATTGAGAGGGGGGACGAGGAAGCGATGAAGCGATTTCAGGAGGCTGTGGAGAGGACGATGAAAGAGATGGAAGGGTTTGATGAGCTTCAGAGGAGGGTTGGACTGATAGCCGGGGAGGTGCTGAATCGTGAGGAGGGAAGAAGAGAGGCCCGGGCGAGGATGATTGAGGAGAGGGAGGCGAGTAAACAAAAAGAGGTTTCTTCTGAGGCGAAGGTGTATACGGTGGAGAAGGGGGACACGCTTGTGAAGATAGCCCAGAAGACGGGGATACCCCTGAAGAAGCTCTTAGAGATGAACCCGCATCTACGCGGGAGGGAGAATTATATCGAGGTTGGTGAGGGGATCAATCTTGACCCTGAGACCATCCCCGACTGGGCGAAGAGGGAGGCCACAGAGGGGGAGAAGGCGATGAGTCAGAAGATAGGGCAGGAGTGGGAGAAGAGGCAACAGGCGGAATCTCCGTGGCAGAAGATAGCGTCGCAGATACCAGGGACAAAGGAGTGGGGGGAGAAAGAAAGACATCCTTGGTATATGGGAGGAAGGGATGGAGAATTGAGGCCTTATACCTGGAGAAGTTGGCCTGTGATTCAATTTACAGGGGGGATAGTCAAAGGTGCAGGAAATATGGTGAAAGGTATAGTTGATATGGTGACTCATCCGATACAAACAGGGAAGAATATGTGGCAGGCGATAACCCATCCGAAAGAAACGTTAGGGAAAATAGGAGACGATTTAAATTATAGCTTTGAACACGGTTTCCCTGCGGCATTGAGGAAGTTTTTTAAAACTTCCTCAGGGGTTGTTGATTGGGAGAAAGCGGGGGAGGATGTGTTTACTGTAGGGACGGGCTTGTTTTCTTTGGTAAAAGGACCACAATTAGTGAGGGGAATAAGATATGAAGCTGGGTGTAGATATAGGCATCAGGTTGGGCGACAATTTATCAATACACGAACGAAAGTGGTAATATCAGAGGAAGCTCTTCCCTGGCCGGGTGGAGAGGGTTTTGTGGCCGGGACAGAGGGAGTGTTTCAGTTGCGGGAGGGAACAGTTTTGACACGATATACCACAACGCCTGGGAGGGGTTCATATTTTGCGCCGAAAGGCACACCATATGTGAATAGAGGAATTCCGAAGAAATATCCCTATTATGAGGAGTATGTGGTGATGAAAGAGTTTCCTGTGAAGTATGGTCAGACAGCTCCGGTAAAGGAATTTGGTGGGGCAGGAGGTGGCTGGCAGTATAAGCTGGATGAAAGTTTAATGAAAGAGTGCATAAGTAAAACACCTTTTTTAGAACATGAGACTTATTTACAGTGGTTATTGAGAAATGATTATCTTAAAAGAACTTATATAAAGGGAGGGAAATAATGAAAATTGTGACAGATTATAGAAACAGTAATGGTTTCCCTTTATTTTTTTCAGAAGGGGTGTGGGGAAGTTTATGTATAACGCTTCGAGATGAACATGGTTATGAGTTATTAAATTATTGTATAGGAAAAGATGTTCCTTCTTTTCAAGAAACAGGATTTCACTGGGTTTGTGAAGAAGAAAAATGTTATATTAGTAAGTTGTTGGGTATAACTTCAATAGGGAGTAGTTTATGGGGATATATTTTCGATCCTGAATTGAGTAATTTTCCTATTGAGTCTCAGGTTTTCGCGTTTAGAGTAGAAAAAAATTCTCCTTATATTTTTGTTTATACTTTTTACAGTTTTGATAGCAGAGAGTTTTATAGAGGATATGCCTATGCCTTATTGAAGGAGGAACCTGAGGAAAGTGAATATTATTTGAGGAAGGCGGAAGAGGAATGGGCAGAGTATGAGAGGCAACGTCAAGGAGAGGCGAAGATGAACGAGGAGAAAAGAATATTTGAAAGAGAGTATGAAAGGAGGCACAAGAGGCATTGGTGGGAGTTCTGGAAGCTTTTATAAGCGGAGCCCAGTACCTTTCAGACACGGCGGTGTTTGGTGTGGGGGAATTTAAATATGAAGAACTTATTTCCAAGAGTATTTTTGGGGCTGTTGTTGGAGGGCCGACGGCGTATATGGTGAAGCAGACGGTGGGGATGTATCCGGTGGGTTCTTTTGAGAGGGAGTATATGGATTTCACGTTGAGGGTTTGTCGGGAGTTTGGGAATAAAGCAGCCTATGAAGCCTGGAAATACTACTCCAAGGCACTAAATGAGAGAGGAAAATGAGGCGGCTATGAATAGGGATTATTTTGTGTCATTGGTGACCTATATAGTGTATGGTGGTGTCATTTTGATAGGAGTTTTGTTTTTTGCGCCTTTTCTTCTTTTGGCTTTTTTAGAAGAAATAAAAACAGGCCAGTTCTGGCAATTGTCATTTACTCAAATTGTAGGTGGCTTAGTGGGTATTGTTGGTGGTCTTGCGTACTTATTGTCGGATGCGTTTGTGACGGTGGTATGGGCGCCGATTATTTCGTATTGGAGGATATCGATCAGGGAGGATGGGATATATGGATGGAAGTTGTGGGAGATACATCGGATATGGAAGGATTGTCCACGGAAGATCTGTAGCTGGGAGGAGGTAGAGAGGCTTCAATGGTTGGCATGGTTTGATATGGGGGCTTCTCGTACAAAGGTTTTTTTAAAAAATGGTTCAGGATTTTATATAACGAACCTGGGAGATAGCCCTTCAGATAGGCTGATATATACTACTGATGATGAGAGAGAAAAAAGATTGAAATATTCATATATTATGATGTATGCGCTTATTATGAAACGAATTGGAGAGGGGAAGTTTGAGGGCTTTGAGAGGGGGAGAGTTGGGTTTTCAGACGAGAAGGTTCTTTTGAGGGCGATCAAGTATGTACTTGAGACGGAGGTAGATGGGATTATAGAGGAGGACAGGCGGAGGTTAGCGAGGATGAAGGAACTCGAAGAGGAGTATGAGAGGGAGAAGCGGGAAGAGATGGAGAAAGAAGGAGGCTATAGAGTATGACAAAGGGAGAAGGAGTTATTTTGAGGTATGATGGGGTGAGGTATACGAATGTGATGTCGATTTATGCGGGGTCGGAGGAGTTTTTCTTCGACTTTGGGACTGTAGCCCCCGGCAAAGAGGGGATAGAGATTTTCAGTCGTGTAGCCCTTTCTCCCCGGAATGCGAAGCTGTTTTTGTTTGCACTTGGTGAGCGTGTGAGGGAGTATGAGGAGACTTTTGGGGAGATAGAGGTGGAGGGGAGGTAGTGGTAGGCTATCACCATGTTTCAGCTTCGGAGGTGGCTTTTGCTGAGACATGGGAATAGGGCCAGCCCTTTTCTCTGGGAGAAGGGTGCCGGGAGATTTTGCTATGACCTTATTTCAGCAAAGGGGGCTCGTTTGCTGAAACATGGTGATAGCCGGGGTAGGCTTTTCTCCCTGAAAGAAGGTAGTCGTCATTGTTTGGGTTTGTATGGAGGGGGGTTAAACGTTTAACCAGAAGGTGGGTTTGCTGAGACATGGTAATAGCAAGAGGCATGTGGGGGGGTGTATAGAGAGATGTTAAACGTTTAGCCTATGGGGTGTTTGGCTGAAACAAGGTCATAGCCCCGGGTTTGCGGTCTCAGAAAGCCCCTTTCTTGCTGAGACATCGCCATAGCCTGCCATTTACTTAAGCGTCATTCTTCTTTCTTGCTTGCAAAAAATGGCTTTTTGGGGTATACTACTATGCTGATTTTCAAGTGAGGAGAAGAATGATGCAGAGATATCCCAAGGATTTTTTGACCACACAGGATTTTTCTGAAGAGCAATTGATAGAGATGATCGA
Organism: Longinema margulisiae; assembly: GCF_025266855.1. Taxonomy (GTDB): domain Bacteria; phylum Spirochaetota; class Brevinematia; order Brevinematales; family Thermospiraceae; genus Thermospira. Next base: position 715,068 of record NZ_CP053071.1, on the reverse strand, counting down.
TTTAGCTATTCGTATGAAGAAAAACAAGTCTCGCTATGCCAAGGCACTTGCTGGCAAGAAGCTTGCCATGATTTTTGAAAAGTCATCTACCCGTACAAGGGTTTCTTTTGAAGCAGGGATGTATGAACTGGGGGGTATTGCTTTTTTCTTGAGTAGTCGTGATATTCAGCTTGGACGGGGAGAGCCTATTGCGGATACGGCGAGGGTCCTCTCTCGTTATGTGGATGGGATCATGATACGTACCTTTGGGCACGATCGGGTGGAGGAACTTGCCCGTCATGCCACTATTCCGGTGATCAATGGGCTTTCAGACTGGCTTCATCCCTGTCAGGCTATGGCTGATTTTCAAACCATCGTGGAGAAAAAGGGCAGGATTCGTGGGATCAGGTTCTGTTATATTGGAGATGGAAACAATATGGCTCATGCCCTTGGTCTTCTCTCTACCCGGTTGGGGGCTCATTTTGCCTGTGCGACACCAAAGGGGTATGAGATGGATGATCGCATTGTGGATATGATGAAAGAAAATGCCAAAGTCTCTGGTTCAAAAATTCTTCTCACCAATGACCCGGTGGAAGCGGTCAAAGGGGCTGATGTGATCTATACTGATGTGTGGGCATCCATGGGACAGGAGGAAGAAGCCGAAAAACGTCTGAAGGATTTTTCAGGATTTCAAGTAAATAAAACGCTTGCCCGTTATGCTGATGAAGAGTATATCTTTATGCACTGTCTTCCCGCCCATAGAGGGGAAGAGGTGAGTAGTGAAGTCATTGATGGTGCGCATTCCGTGGTATGGGATGAAGCAGAGAATCGTCTTCATGTTCAGAAGGCCATCCTGTATACTCTGATGAGGAAGTAGGATGAAGATCACAGCCGTTATTCCCGTGTACAAAGACCCACGAGATCTCAAAACCATTGTGGAGCGACTTCTTTTTTTTGACTATCCAGAGAAGGAAATCGTGGTGATTGTCGATGGTCCTACCAATGAGGCGATTGAGCATATCCTTGATCTCTATAGGAATCAGATCCGTGTCCATTACAATGGTATTCAGAAGGGCAAGGTGATGTCCCTGAATGATGTGGTTCATACTCTTGAGACGGATGCCCTTCTTTTTATTGATAATGATATCATTTTTCCTCAAGATAAATATTTTTTGAAGAAGTTAGCAATTTACCTTGAGAACAATGAGATTGTGGAACTTCCTAAGGAAGCAAGGGTGAATACCTTTGTTTCAGCGATGATGAGTTATGAGTTTATGAGTTTTACCATGGCTACGTACCTCTTGGCCAAGCTCTCTGGACACTCCCCTTCTATGAACGGGGCTTGTTTTGCCGTGAGAAAGGAATGGTTTGACAGGATGGGAGGGTTTCATCGGGTGATCAATGAGGACATGGATTTTGCTGCGAGGTCGTTTATCCACCATGCCCGTTTTGCCTTTCCACCGGAACTCAAGGTCACCAATGGGGTTTCGGATACGGTGAAGGACTGGATCAATCAGCGGAAACGATGGGCTCTCAACAATGTTCTCTGGTTCAAACGCTACTTTGGAGAGGTACTCAAAAAAACGATGTCTATGCCTTCGCTTCTACTGGCGATTGGGGTTTTTGTTTTGCCCATGGTGGCGTATATTCTTTCGTATGTGCTTCTTCATGTCTTCAGGCTTGGTATTCTTTCTTCACTTGTCTTTTTGGTGAGCCATGCGTGGAGTTTTACGTCGGCCCTTCTCTTTAACTTTATTCAGTATAGTTTTCTTTTAGGGGGGAATTATATTCCTTTTCTTGTGTCTTTTCTGATCACGATTCTCAGTTATGGACTGGTGGCGAGGCATTTTCGTATGCGGTTTGTCTGGTGGGAGTTTGTGATTTTTTATCTTTTCTATCTCCCCCTCTGGACGGTTCTCAATCTGATCTTTTTTGTGCTAGTTCTCTTTGATGTGAAAGTGCAGACTCAATGGAAGATATAAAAAGGAGAAATCCATGGCCAAAGTATGGGAAAAAGGCGGGGAAAAACTCCATCCTGTGGTGGAATCCTATGAGGTGGGACAGGATTATCTTCTGGATGGGAGGCTGTATTTTTATGAAATGGCAGCAAGTCTTGCCCATGCGGCCATGCTTGCTTCGATTGGTATTCTCAGTGAAAAGGAACATGAGGACATCAGGCGGGCTATCACGAATCTTTTCCGATCTCATGGAAGAACGATTGCTCTTTCTGTGGCGGACGAGGATGTGCACTCCAAACTGGAAAATCAACTTACAGAACTTCTTGGGGATGTGGGGAAAAAACTTCATACAGGTCGAAGTCGAAACGACCAGGTCATGGTTGTTCTCCGTCTGTATGAGAAGGATCAGATCATTGCTCTTGCGCGTCGTGCGGTGAGGCTTCTTCGGATTATGGCGGATCTTGGGGAAGCTCACTATCAAACCATCCTACCAGGATATACGCATACCAAGCAGGCTATGCTGATGACGGTTGGTTTCTGGATGGCCGGGTTTATTGAGATGGGAATGGACAATCTTTCCCATCTTGAGGGGGTCTATAAGCTCATTGATGCGAATCCTTTGGGAACGGGGAGTGGGTTTGGGGTTCCTCTTCCCCTTGATAGGGACATGACCACCCGTCTTTTGGGGTTTGGACGTGTGCAGTATAGTCCCTTGGCGGTTCAGAATTCCAGGGGCAAGATGGAGGCCATGATTATTGATGCTCTCTGGAACTGGATGCATGATGGCTCACGACTGGCCGCAGACCTTCTCACCTGGAATATGGATGAACTTCTCTTCATTGAAACGAATCAGGTGATTACCACGGGGAGTTCTCTCATGCCTCAGAAACGAAATCTCGATGTCATGGAGCTTGTGAGGGCAAGGGCTTCCGTGGTGCAGGGATACAGTCATCAGATCAAGAGTATAACCACGGGGCTTCTTTCAGGTTACAATAGGGATATGCAGGAGACCAAAGAGCCTCTGATGCGGAGTTTTGATATCGTGCAGGAGACACTTGAGGTGCTTGCTATTGTGCTTGAGAATATTCGTTTCAATGAAGAGAATATTCGCCGCGTGCTTTCCAAAGGTATTTTTGCTACGGATCTGGTCTTTGAGGCGGTAAAGGAGGGTGTGCCTTTCCGGGATGCCTATAGAAGGGCTGCCAAGGAGATGGAAACTCTCGAGGTCAATGAAAACCGCATTCGCGAAAGTATAGAAAAACGGGTTTCTCCTGGATCACCACTTACGTATGATTATGAGGCTATCAGGGCGGAGATTCATCGTTATGAAATGTTCTGGGCCAAAGAGGAAGAAGATTTTCACAGAAAGTTAGAGGGGCTTTTTGGGGAGTAATCACTCCCATCTCCAGACAGAGCCTGAAGGGAGAGACTTCTTTTCGATTAAATAGAGGATCTTCCAGGCGACAAGGTCGGGATGGTACACCTTTTTTTGACGGAGAATATGAACAGAAATCCAGTCCAAGAACCAGAAAAACCATGAGCGTTTTTTGAGGTATCGTTTACGCATTTCGGTGTCCATAGCGGGTGGGTGAATAACTAAGACGTGAAAGGATTTTTTCCCCCTGTATTCCAAGGCCAGGGACTGGGCAAAATGGTCGATGCTTGCCTTGGCTGCTCCATACACAGCCCAGAGTTTGCGAGGGGCAACCACGGACCGACTGGAGATGAATACCATCTGGAGAGGGATGGAGGTGGTTGAGAATCGTCTCAAAAAGGCAGAGGTGAGGGCAAGGGGAGAAATGGTATTGAGAAGGAAGTTGTGGTGGATATCGGGGGCGGTGAGATTTTTTATCTCCGTGACAGGTTGCATCTCGCCCGCGTTGTGGATAAACACGAGTTCTTCACATTCTTTTGGGAGAAGAGAAAGGATCTGAGAGACGAGGTCTTCAAGGCTTTCTATTTTCGTGAGATCCCACGAGAGGAAAGTAAAGGGTTTTCCGTTCTTTTTGGCTTCTTCTTCGAGTTCCTGATCCCCTGTTCGTGAAATACCAATCACCCCGTAGGAAGCGTAGAGAAAGGCTTTGGCCAGGGCTTTTCCAAGTCCTTTGGAAACGCCGGTGATAAGGACGTACTTCATGTATTCCTCCTTGGACAAATGGCTTCTTCTTTTTTAGTAGGGAAGGGTTCAGACAAGAAGGCTGGTTATCCTGTTGAAAAGCTGGGTATTTATCTCTGGCGCTGGTATTTTCCCATTAGTTCTGCCGAGGAAAGGATGTGCCCTTCCATGGCTTTGAGGACCTGTATTCGTGTGCTTCCTTCAGGAAGGGAGAGGAGGGTGTCAAGGGCATAGAGTTTGAAGAAGTAGCGGTGGGTGGCAGAAGGGGGACAGGGACCACCGTATCCAATTCGACCAAAATCCGTTCTTCCCTGCTTGGCGGAGAGACGGGTGAGTTCAGCACTGGAAACCCCCTGGGGAAGACCGGAAGTAGAGGGCGGGATATTGAAAACCACCCAGTGGACAAAAAGTCCCATAGGGGCATCAGGATCTTCGCACAAAAGCACCAGACTTTTTGCCTGAGAAGGTATGTCCTCCCACACAAGTTCAGGAGAGATATCTCTCCCGTCACAGGTGTAGGTAGAAGGGATGAATCCCCCATCATGAAAGGCAGGGCTTGAGATTTTCATAGAAACCTCCTTGAAAAGAGGATAATTTAGTATAGCACGGGAGAGGGGTTTTTGCAAATGGAGGCAAGGGAGAAAAGATATTTTTGTCTGGTTTTTTTGTCGTTCCACACTCATACAGAATGGTCATTTTCACACAAAAACTGAATACTTATTCGACCATCTTTTCTCTTTCAAATTTGGGCTATTTTTGTTATCCGTCTTCTTTCTTCTATGAAGCGCTCCCGCGCGGGGCAAAAGGGGCTTCGCCCCTTTTGAAAACCCCACCCCGCCCCTGCGGCGGTTTCTGTAGCCACCGACCTGTCTCCCGTGGTGCGGGCTGGAACAAAAACCTGTAGTCCCGTTCTCTTCTGTAGCCACCCGGAGACAGCCCTCCCTGTCTGACCCCGGGCTTCCTCGCCACCTCCTGTGGCTCGGCTAGTGGTGAAAAGACGATGGCTTCCATTACCAGCCCGCGGGGCACGTGTCCCCTGCAGGGGCTTCTCTCAGGTGACACCGCAGACAGGGGCGGGGAGGCTATGGCGATGTTTCAGCCCCAAGGGGGGCTTTCTGAGACCACAGGACCCAGGGCTATGACCTTGTTTCAGCTAAACAACCCATTGGTCAAAGGTTTAACCTCTATCTATACAAAAACTACATGTCTCTTGCTATTACCATTTCTCAGCAAAAAACCTCCTCCTAAGCTGAAACATGGTGATAGCAAAGAGCATCCTCTACCCCACGGAAGAATGAAAAGCCCTATCACCATGTCTCAGCAAAAGCCTCTGCAGCTCCGCTTCGGTGGGCTTGTGGGGAAAAGCAACAGAAGATATCGCCTCAGGTGCCTCCTGCACCCTCACTTCGGAAGGGCTCCCCACTTGCGGCAAAGGACACACGACCGCAAAAGCGGCCCCGTGGGGTACAGAAAAAAAAGGGGTGAAAGAACAGAGCTTTCTCGTGTTATTTCCCTGTTCATTAAGAAATGTGGAAATAGCTATTCAGTTTCATGTGTGGAACGACATATTTTTGTCTGGTTTTTTACTTTACGGAGAGACTAAAAAAATTTTTTTCAAAAACGCCCGTTTTTGACATTATTTTGACAAAAATGGACAAATTTAACAAAAAAATTTCGATAATATATTATGAAAACTCAAATAAGGAGGAAGATATGTCCAAGTCGGTGAATGTGGTGATTGTGGAAGGTGGTGTGGTGAGAGAACCTGAACTTCGGTATACGCCTGCTGGTGCGGCTTATACCCGTTTTGCTATTGCTCATACGGGTTTTTCCAAGCAAGAACCCGATCATGAGGAAACGAGTTACTTTGAGGTGACAGCATGGGGAAGGATTGCCGAGGTCTGTGCCTCTTATCTCAAGAAGGGGAGAAAGGTTATCGTCTCGGGAAAACTCCGTCAGAGTCGATGGAAGGATGAGGCTGGTCACACCAAGAGTCGGGTGGTGATTTTGGCTCAGGATGTGAAGTTCATGCCCAATCAGAAACGTCAGAAGCCGTTTGCTTCTGATGAGTAAGAGGCGTGAGGAGGAGTCACCTGTTGGTGACTCCTTTTTCTTTTTTTAGTTTATCACATAAAAGAGACCTTTGCACGAATGTTCAAAGGTCTCAAAAAAATAATAAAGAACAAAAAATAGTATAAAAATAAAAATATTCCTTGCAATAATGAATAATCTTCCCTTTTTGCACAAAAAAGACCAATAAACCCCTTCTACAAAGAAAAAGCGGGGTTTTAGGGGCGTAGCCCCTGACCTAAAAAGGGGAAGAAAATACCCGTGCAGGGGTCTCATGAAAGTATTCGAAAGAGAAGTGTTGATTTTCAAAAGAAGAGGTGAGTTTTGAGAAGCAAATATCTTGGAAGAGATTCTCTCTTCAGAATATTCCTTCATCGGTTTTTTATGTGAAAAAAGAAAGCAAAAGCCAAGCCTAGGCTTGACAGCAGGGATTTTTACGTTAAAATATATGGGGTGAAAAGAGAAAGGAGGGGTGCGGTCCGACGTGAACATAACCCGTAAGGAGGAGAATATATGAAACGGTTTTTGGTGTTAGGTCTTGTGGGACTTATGTTTTTGGCCGGGTGTGGGCCAAAGGCACAAACGGATGTTCTCAGGTATAACAATGGCACAGAGCCCCAAACCATTGATCCTGCTATTATGACGGGCCACCCTGAATTCACCATTGCGGTGCAGATTTTTGAGGGCTTGACAGCGTATGATCCCAAGACGCTTGAGCCTGTCCCTGGTGTGGCTGAGAGCTGGACAGTCTCTGCAGATGGCAAGGTCTGGACATTCAAGCTTCGTTCTAATGCGGTATGGTCTGATGGTACTCCTCTCACCGCTCAGACCTTCAAGGATTCCTGGCTTCGTGCCTTGGCTCCTGAAACAGCTGCTGAATATGCCTATCAGCTCTATGTGATCAAAAACGGCGAAGCCTACAATGCAGGCAAAGCCAAGGCAGAGGAAGTTGGTATCAAGGTTATCGATGATCAGACTCTTGAGGTGACCCTTGAAAATCCCACTCCCTATTTCTTGCAACTCACCGCTTTTCCTACCTATATGCCCGTACCTCTCCATGTGATCCAGAAAGTTGGGGATAAGTGGATTCTTCCTGAAAACCTTGTGGTGAATGGTCCTTTCAAGATCAAGGAATGGACACCAAACCAGAAGATTGTCTTTGTCAAGAACGATACCTATTGGGATAAGGAAAAGGTAAAACTCAACCAGATTGAATTTTATGCTATCGAAGACAATAATACCGCTCTTGAAAAATACCTCAACAATGAACTTGACTGGCTTCCTACGGTTCCCACGGATAGGGTGGAGGAGATGCTGAAGCATCCTGATACCAAGGTGGCTCCTCAACTTGCTGTGTATTTCTATCGTTTCAATGTCACCGATCCAGCTCTCAAGGATCCCCGTGTACGTCGGGCGCTCTATCTTTCTATTGATCGCAAGTATATCATTGACAATATCCTGAAGGCAGGGCAGCAACCCGCTTACAACTTTGTACCTTCTCTTGCAGGCTATACTCCCTATGTTGGTGAAAAGGAAAATATTGAAAAAGCCAAGAAACTTCTTGCTGAAGCAGGTTATCCTGATGGTAAAGGCTTCCCAACGCTTACTATTCTCTACAATACCTCTGAAGGACACAAGAAGATCGCTGAAGCCATCCAGCAAATGTGGAAGAAAAACCTTGGTATTGATGTGACCCTTGAAAACCAGGAATGGAAGGTCTATCTTGACAGGGTTGGAAAACTTCAGTATCAGATTGCTCGTGCCGGATGGATTGGAGACTATCCTGATCCCAATACTTTCCTTGATATGTTTGTTACCGGTGGTGGAAATAACCAGACAGGGTATAGTAATCCCACGTATGATGAACTCATCAAAAAGGCTGCTTCTGAAAAGGATCCCAAGAAGCGTATGGCTATTTTCCGCCAGGTGGAAGAGATCTTGATGACGGATCTTCCTGTGATGCCCATCTACTTCTATGTGAATATCCTGATGTGGAAACCTTATGTCAAGGGTGTGTATATGAATGCTCTTGATCTTCATCCTTTGAAAGAAGCCTATCTGGAAAGATAATCCTTTTGCACGGTCCTGGATCTCAGGGCCGTGCTGTTTTTATTTTTTGAAAAGAAAAGGGAGTAAAGTGTATGCTACGGTATGTGGTGAAGCGTTTTTTGGCGATGATACCTACACTTTTTGTGATCATGACGGTCACTTTTTTTATCATACGGCTTGTGCCGGGTGGGCCTTTTTCACGGGAAAAACAACTCCCAGAACAGGTGCTCAAAAATCTTGAGGCAAAATACCACTTAGATGAGCCCCTCTGGAAACAGTATTTTCGTTATATGGGGGACATTCTCTTCCGACTGGATTTTGGGCCTTCCTTTCGGAGTCGGGTGTTTACGGTGAATGATATTATCAAGAGGAAATTTCCTGTGTCTTTTCAGGTGGGTGTGGAGGCTCTTCTTGTGGCGCTCGTTTTCGGACTTACCTTTGGGATTATTTCCGCCCTCTATAGAAATAAATGGCCGGATTATCTTTTTACCGGTATCAGTGTGCTTGGGATTTCTATCCCGATGTTTGTGATTGCTTCGCTTTTTATCCTTGTTTTAGCGAGGTGGCTACGGTTGGTGCCGGTGGCTGGTTGGGGAGACTACCGCTATCATTTGATTCCTGTGCTTTCTTTAGCCTGGCCGTATATGGCGTATATCACTCGACTCACCAAGGTGGGGATTGTGGAAAATATGCACAAGGATTATGTGACCACAGCTCGTGCCAAGGGGCTTCCTGAATCCACTATTCTGGTCAAGCATGTTTTGAAGGGGTCCCTTATTCCTGTGGCTTCGTTTTTGGGTCCTGCTTTTGCGGGTATTGTGACTGGGTCCATGGTGGTCGAAAGTATATGCAATATCCCCGGGATAGGGGTGGAGTTTGTTCAATCGGCTTTCAACCGTGATTATACGGTCATTACAGGGATTACGATTGTCTATGCGACGTTATTGGTTTTCATGAACTTCGTGGTGGATATGGTATATGCCCTTCTTGATCCAAGAATTCGCTATAAATAGGAGACGCTCATGGCAATGGAGAATCGTGAGTTACAGCTGGAGGAGGTAAAGGGGGTTTCTCTCTGGAAGGATGCCTGGCGCCGTCTTCTCAAAAACAAAATGGCCGTGGTGGGAGGGATTATTGTGATCCTTTTTATTCTCATGGCTATTTTTGCGCCGGTCATTGCCCCTTATTCGTATGAGTATATTGATTTTGACAATCCGCAGATCAATAAGCCTCCCTCATGGGAACATCCCTTTGGAACGGATAGTTTGGGGCGGGATCTCTTTTCTCGTGTGATTTATGGGAGTCGGGTGTCTATTGCTATTGGGTTTGTGACGGGGCTTGTGGCTCTCGTCATTGGGGTGAGTTATGGGGCTATTGCTGGTTTTGTTGGCGGGAAACTCGATGAATGGATGATGCGTTTTGCGGACATTCTCTATAGTTTGCCCTATATGTTTTTTGTGATTCTTCTCATGGTGATTTTTGGGAGAAATTTTATCATGCTTTTTATTGGTATTGCTTCGGTTTCCTGGATGACCATTGCTCGTATCACGCGTGGGCAAATCATGTCTCTCAAGAATAATGAGTTTGTAGAGGCGGCGAAGTCGATTGGGGCTTCTCGTCGAAGGATTATCTTTCGCCATCTTATCCCCAATGCGATTGGTCCTATCATTGTGTATCTCACCCTTACGATCCCCAGTATTATGCTTGAGGAGGCTTTCCTCTCTTTTCTTGGTCTTGGTGTTCAGGCCCCAATGACATCCTGGGGACTTCTTGCTTCAGAGGGGAAGGATGTGATTACCACCTATCCGTGGCGAATCATCTTTCCCGGGCTTGCGCTGACCCTTATGCTTTTTTCTCTCAACTTTTTGGGTGAAGGGCTTCGGGATGCTCTTGATCCCTCTCAGAAAAACAAACTGTAGGATGATGGTATGGCTGAAACAACGCTTTTGCAGGTCAATAACCTGAGAACGGTTTTCAAGACGGATGATGGTCTCGTGCATGCGGTGAATGGCATTTCTTATAAACTTGGATATCATGAGGCTATAGGGGTTGTGGGGGAATCTGGTTCGGGAAAATCTGTTTCTCATCTCAGTATGCTTAGGCTTATTCCTCAACCACCGGGAAAGATTATCGGGGGAGAGGTATGGTTTGAGAAGCAGAATCTTCTGGCCATGTCTGCCGAAGAGCTTCGTACTATTCGGGGGAGAGATGTTTCTTTTATTTTTCAGGATCCTATGACCTCGCTCAATCCCTTTCTGAAGATTGAGACTCAGATGGTCGAAGGGATCATGCTCCACAAGAAGGTCTCTAAGCAGGAAGCGAAAGAAAGGGCAATAGAACTTTTTCGCCGGGTGGGGATTTCTGAACCGGAAAAGAGGCTCTCTGGTTATCCTCACCAGATGTCGGGAGGGATGAGGCAAAGGGTGATGATTGCTATGGCTCTCATGACCCGACCAAAGCTTCTCATTGCTGATGAGCCGACGACGGCCCTTGATGTGACTATTCAGGCCCAGATTCTTGAACTTATCAATACCCTTCGTCGTGAGGAGGGGATGAGCCTCATTCTGATTACCCACAATCTTGGAGTGGTCGCAGGGATGACGGACAGGATTTTAGTGATGTATGCGGGCTATATTGTGGAGGAAAATACCACACAGGAACTCTTTGAACATCCCCGTCATCCCTATACGGTGGGACTCATTCGTTCTATTCCCAAGATCCATGAGAAACGGGAAGGGAGGTTTTATTCTATTCCAGGGACACCGCCCAATCTTTTGAATCTTCCTGATGCGTGTCCCTTTTATCCCCGGTGTGAGAGACACAAGGATATTTGTAAGCAGAAAATGCCCCCACTGGTGGAAAATGGCAGTGGGCGGTATGCCTGTTACTTTCCGTATTAGGAGACGATGATGCAGACGCTTTTTCGTGTGAGAAATCTCAAGAAATATTTTACCCTCAAGGGAAGTTTGTGGGAAAAACCTCAGGTTTTGCGCGCTGTTGATGGGGTTTCCTTTGATCTGTATGAGGGGGAAACATTGGCAGTGGTGGGGGAGTCTGGCTGTGGAAAGTCCACCCTCGCTCGTACGATGATCCGTCTTCATGAACCAACAGAGGGAGAATTATGGTTCGAAGACAAAAATCTTATGAATTTAGATTATCGCTCCCTTCGGAAGGAGAGAAGGAATTTCCAGATGATCTTTCAGGATCCGTATGCTTCTCTCAATCCCAGGATGACCATCGGAGCGATTATTGCTGAACCGATGGAGATTTTTTGCCGGTATGGGGTACTTTCTCTTTCTCAGGGGGAGATTCGTGAGAGGGTGAGTGAGCTTTTGAGACGGGTGGGACTCTCTCCATCGTTTATTAACCGGTATCCCCATGAGTTTTCTGGTGGACAGAGGCAGCGTATTGGGATTGCCAGGGCGCTTGCTTTGAACCCCAAGCTTATTCTCTGTGATGAGCCCGTCTCAGCGCTTGATGTGTCGATACAGTCTCAGATTCTCAATCTGTTAGAGGAGCTTCAACAGGAGTTGAAACTCACCTATCTTTTTATCTCCCATGATTTAGCGGTGGTGAAGCATATCTCAAGTCGGGTGGCGGTGATGTATCTTGGCAGGGTGGTGGAACTTGCCAAAAGCCAGGAACTTTATGAAAGGCCGTCGCATCCCTATACGCGGGCGCTTCTTTCGGATGTGCCAATCCCTGATCCAAGGCTTGAGAGACAACGCAAGCGAATTCTTCTCAAGGGGGATGTGCCCTCACCTATTGGGGAAGTCAAGGGATGTCCTTTCAAAGATCGCTGTTATATGAAAACGGCAATTTGTGAGGAAGTTCTTCCCCCTCTGGAGGAAAAAACCCCTGGACACTTTGTTGCCTGTCATCACTGGCAAGAGTGTGCAGAGATGTAAAAAGAGACCTTTGCACGAATGTGCAAAGGTCTCAAGAAAGTAATAAAAAAATAAAAATGGTATAAAAATATCTCTTTCCATATAGACAATCCTATTTTTTGGATAAAAAAGACAAATAAACCTTTGTAAACAGAAAAAACGGGGTTTCAGGGGCGTAGCCCCTGACCCAAACAGTGGAAGAAAACACCCGTGCAAGGCTCTCGGCTTATGTTTTCTTTCTCACTCAGAAGATCTGTGAGCTTTTGGGGTAGACTGTCGTTCCACATTCATACAGAATGGTTATCTTCACACAAAAAGTGAATACTTGTTCGACCATCTTTTCTTTTTTAATTTTGGGCTATTTTTGTTGTCCATCTTCTTTCTTCTATGAAGCGCTCCCGCGCGGGGCAAAAGGGGCTTCGCCCCTTTTGAAAACCCCACCTCGCCCCTGCGGCGGCTCCAGAAGGGTATTGTCCTCGTCGCATGCTACGCATGCGCCTCGGACGGAACATGGGCCGCTTTTGCGGGCCATGGGAGAACATTTCCCTTGAGAAGGGCAAGTCCTTCCTCCGTGGGCGACATTGCCTCGTCCTCGAAACTTCGGCAACCACAACTCGTCTTACTGAACCTTGCCCCCAACTTTATAAACTTTACAAACTTTCAACTTTCAACTGATACGCACCCTCACTTCGGAAGGACTTCCCTCTTGCGGCAAAAGACAAACGACCGCAAAAGTGGCCCGTGAGGGTCCTGAGCGAAGTCGAAGAGAGGTACAGAAAAAAAGGGATTGAAGGAACAAAGCTTTCTCGTGTTATTTCCCTGTTCATAAGAAATGTAAAAATAGGTATTCAGTTTCATATGTGGAACGACATGAGCTTTTGGAGTAGACTCGTATGGGAAGAGGGTTTTCTTGACTTTTTCATATTTTCATATTATAATATTATTATATGATTATCCAAAGGAGAAAACCATGATACTTGTTCAGGATCAATATTGTCCGAAAAATCACATCTGTCCTGTGATCAGGCTTTGTCCTGTGGGAGCTATTTCTCAGCCTACCATGTTTGCGGCTCCTGTCGTGGATCAGAAAAAGTGTATTGATTGCGGAAGGTGTGTGCGGGCCTGTCGTACCTTTGTTCGTGTGGCTACGGAACCTGCTCAGGCATGAGAGACAATCTCATAGAAGCGGCGAAGAAAAGCACGAATGAGAGAGGGGTCTTTGACCCCTTTTGTTTTTTCTACTCCGCTGGAAACATCTATCCCATAGGGGCGAATGGCAAGGACATCGGCAAGATTGTCGATGGTAATCCCACCGGCGATGATGGCTTTGTGTTGCAACCATTGGTGAGATCTCTCTGAGAGTTGAAGAGAGATCCTCTGTCCTGTACCGCCGAACTCGGAGGGGTGCCAGCTGTCAAAAAGCAGGGCATGGGCCTGAGTGAGGCGGACCTTTTCAATGAGGTGATCGTCGAGAAAGGGGGTCCGCACGGCTTTGATCAGCCTGAAGGACCAGAGGCTTTTGAGAAAAAGAATACTCTCTTCGGTGTATTTTTCACTGTGGAGTTGAATGGTGTCCAGCCCCACGGAGTGGGCGATATCCACTATCTCAGATGGTTCCTGATCCACAAAAACCCCTACCTTTGAGACAAAAGGGGGGATATCCGCACAGAGGCGGCGGGCTTCATCAGGCGAGATCCACCGAGGGCTTGGGGCATAAAAGACAAATCCTACGGCATGGACGCCCTCCTCGATAGCCGTAGCCACCGAAAGAGGATCCCGAAGACCGCAGATTTTCACTCGTATCATAAAAGTCTCCTTCTCTGTATTGTAGGGCAAAAAGACAAAAATGTCCAGAGGGAAAAGGGGAGAAAATACTCCCTGTTTTCAAGAGAAACCCCGAGAAAGAAGAGCCTTCTTTCTCGGGGTGAGGTGGGGAAGTTTTCTTAAAGAGTTTTCAGGCGGTTTTGAAGATGCTGGAGAGAACAATCTCCCAGCGGAAGTTTTTCTCCACATGGTCGGCGGCCTTTTGTCGGATAAATTTCCACTGAGGGCTTTTTCTGGAATGGATGAGGTGTTCGATCTTTTCTATCCATTTTTCTGGTTCGTGGATAGAGAGAGCAAAGCCGGTTTCTCCTGGGAGGATAATCTGCTGGGGACCACCTTCAGTCGTGACTAAGGCTGGTACTCCACAGGCCTGGGCCTCCAGCACCACCATCCCAAAGGTATCGGTGGTACTGGGGAAAACAAAGATATCAGCCGCTGAGTAGATATGGGGGAGGCTTTCCCTTCTGATTTTGCCGAGGAAATAGATACGCCTGTGGTGTTTTGTTCTCTGGCGGAGTTCTTTGAGGTAGGGACCATCACCGGCAAAGATGAGGTTGAGGTTTTCATATTTGTCGGCAAGATGATCATAGAGATCGACAAGAAAATCGACGTTTTTGTCCTTGGAGATACGGCCTGCATAGAGGAGATTGATGCCTTCTGGAATGCCAAAAGAGGCATGGAAGATATCTCTCACATCAGGCATGTACCGAAAGATTCCTGTGTTGATTCCTTTGGGAAGGAAGCGGAGCTTTTCAGGGGCGATACCGCGATCGACTAAGATGCGATAGTACTCATCACTCTGGAACCGCACTTCATTGGCGCTGTTATAAAACCAGAGTTCATATTGTTTGAGAAGCGAGATAATCCCTTCATCTTCGATGATTTTTTCAGCTTCCCGGACAAAATCCGTATGATAGATGGAAGTAATGGGAAGATCCATGAGTTTTGCTATGAGAATGCCCAAAAGCCCTATAGGTCCTGGTGTGGAGATAAATATCTCATCGGGATTTTCGGCGGTGAGTCGTTCAATAGCCCGGAGAAGAGAGGGGAGCTTCAGGGTATAATGATCATAAAAGGGAAGAGGAAAGGCGTGGAAAGCATCGAGAAAAATAGTATTGGGAGGGATGGACTCATCCCATTCATGATCCAGAAGGGAGGTCACGAGTTTGAGAGGCATCTGCTGACGGGAGGCTATCCAGCCGAGTTCCTTGAGGGTTGCCGAGACACCGTTGAGATCGTTGAGCGTGTCGGTGAACCAGAGGATTTTCTTTGGTTTTTCCGGGAGTTGAATCCCAAGGTTTTGCCGAAGGTTAGCCAAAATCTGACGGTTACTATAGAGGTGTTTGGCACTGGAGAGAAAGGGAGCGGTGAGAAAGAGCCCTGTCATAGAGGAGGTGATGTTTTTGAGAAGCCCTGTGATGTCCCCTTGCTGGAGATTTTTTTCAAGGGATCGGGCAAGACGACCAAAGAACTCATCGCTTATCTCGGTGATTTTATCGTAGAGAAAGTCAAGTTTTTTCTCTATTTCTTCATTTTCCATCTCTTTGAGGCCAACGATGGTTTTGTCAAGAAGGGTGCGAATGGTATCGGTCTTTTTTCGACGATTGAAGAGAATCATGAGCCGTTCTTTCAGGGTATGTTTTCGAGGGCGAAAGATCTGGTCTGAAAGGGTCATGAGAAAGCTTTTGGATTTCTGCGAGGAGAGTTTCATTTCTCCCAAATAGTCATAGGCAATCTTGTAGATGGAATACACCAGTCCCTTGTAGTCATTTTGTCTTCCATGGGCGGAGGTTTGCCGGTTTCGGAGAGCAAGGAGAAATTCAGAGATGGTGGAAGCATCGGCTTCTGTATAGGTTTTTCCTAAGAAAAGTCCACCGTGATCATCGGAACCACCGGTGAAACCCTTGAGCCATGGTTCTTTTCCAGCGGCCTTGATGCCGTGTTTCTTCTCGAGTTTTTCAATGTGTTCCGGAGTGAGCCTTCGGAGAATTTCCATCCACTGGGTATTGAAGTGCTTGAGACGTGCCCCATTGATGCCTTCAAAAACATTGAAAAGCAGGATAAACTTCTCTAAATGTTCGGCTGTGAGTTTGCCGTTCACCGCATAGGTGGCGTGAGCAAGGGAATGGGGAATATTCTCCTCAAGAAGATAATCCCGAAGGTGATAGATATTGGTACGAAGGGACTGGATTCTCTCGAACTGAGGGCGTGTGATACCATAAATCAAAAGGTGTGCCTTGCAACCGTCTTCGGGAAAGTACACCGTGGATTCCACACTGATAAAACAATCGTTGGGGTAGCGTTCGACGAGAAGTTCAGCCCCATCGATTCGGTTATGGTCGGTGATGGTGACAAAATCCATCCCCTGTCTTTTCATCGCTTCGTAAAGGACAAAAGGATCTGTATAGGATTCTTTTGCCCCGATTTTATTGAGAAACCATATGGAAGGGTGTTCCGAATATCGTGAGTGAACATGAAGGTCTACCTTTGCCATATCTGCCTCCTTGTGTTGCTAATATAGTGTACAAGAGAAAAATGAAAATTTGATGAAAATAATGTGAAAAAACGGTGAATTTTGAAGATGAGAGGAGGCTATCGGGCGTTACCCTGGAGAAAACCCATGGGGGTACGTCCCCATGGGTTTAGTTGGTGATCCTGTTGGTACCTTTCAGAAGACGGATCTGTTCTTCATAATAGAGAATTCGGCGGGAAAGTTCTTCTATGTCTTTTTGAGAGAGGCGTTCGCTATTCCGGTAAATGGCAAGCCACAGGGTGTATTCTCTTGTGAGGTCATCGATCAGTTTTGAGATGGTCTGTATTTCTCTGATCTTAGCCGTGATATGGGGAGGATAGGTCTGGAGGGTAATGTTGGTGAGGGTGATGGTGTTTGTCATCACGAGAGTATTGGTGATGACAATTGGAGACGGCTGAGCGGGAGTAGGTATAATGGGGGCATTGGTTATTTCATTGGAGGGTGATGTTTCGGGAATGGCAATGTTGGTTTTTACAATGAGGGATTCGGCCTCCCGATAGTTGATGAAAAAGTTCTTGGTAGCGGAAAAGGTATTGGTGAAGTTGCCGGCTACAGCGGTGATGGTGATTTTGACGGGGTAGTTTCCTGCAATGGAGCCTGTCCGCTGGAGGTTCCAGAAGGCCTTGCGTTTTTCTTCGGGGGTTACCTTGAGGTAGGTGATGGTATTGGAATCCCCCTCCGCGAGGGTAAACCCCTTGGGGGGAGTGAGGGTGAGGGAGAGACTGTCCAAGGGGATTTTCCCTGTGTAGGTGATTTCAGAGGAGATAGGGATAGGGGGGGCTTTGACTTCTTCAGGGAGGATAAGGGAAAGAGAGAGATCGTTGGTGGAAAAACTTTCTTCGCTATGGATGCCGTACAGAGAGGTGATGAGAAGACTCTGCTCAGGAGCTAACGTGATAGGGTCATAGTAGAGAGCCACCGCTCCGCTGTATTGAGAGGACGGCTGGAGGGATTGGGAGGTATTGAGTGGCACATCCCAGAGATTGTCGTAGAGTTTATTCCAGCTGGCAAAAATGACCCTTGATGGGGTGGTGATCTCCAGCCCTTTGAGGCTTCCTCTCACCTTGAGAGAGCCGTCCCTCGAGGAGGTATACCAGTATTCAGGAATGCTTTCCTGGTAGAAGCTGGTTTCTTTGGTGATACGTCCTCTGCCGGGAATGTCAAAAGAAGCCACACCGCTTTCCTTGAGGTAGATATCGAGAAGAAGCCTGAGTCCTACCGAGGCGTTTTTTTTCGTGGTGTTGACCAGTTTGTAGGAAATACGTACCTGATTGGATGTACCGGTAACGGGGTTTGGAGCAAGCGAAAGGGTTTGTTCGATGGTGATACCACGCACTGACCAGATGGTACTGATTCCATTGGAAGTTATCTTAGGTCGCTGTTCATAATGGCCCTTTTCTGAACCAAAGAGGATGTTTTCGTTGTTGATCCTGATGGTCGCGATGGTGGTGGGGGGAAGTTTATTGTACAGGAGGTAGGCATTGTTGTCCTGTGGGTTATCCGGATCACCTTCAAGGGTTTTGATATAGAAGGCTGCTTGATTTTCATCATGGTAGATGGCAAGGTAGGTATTGGAGAGCACAAGAAGCCCCCAGAACGAAGAGGGGAGAAGAGCAAGAAACCAGAGGTGTTTCATAAGCCCTCCTTGGCGAGAAGTGTTTTGAGTTCGTCGATCTTTTCTTTCTTGAGGTCTAAAAGCTGGTTCTGGAGATCCAGGAGTTTCGCTAAAAGCCGAAGGTATTTAGCCTGGTCTGCCCGGATAGTGTTGATATCAGAACTTCCGGTGGTGGTTTTGAGGGAATTTTCTATCGTCTGAAGGGACTGACGGGTGTGATAGGCATACACAGAAGAAGGGAATCGACTCAGAAGTTCCCGGTAGAGTCCCATCGCCCGGTAATACTCTCCCTTGGCGGCAAAGGCCCGTCCTAACCAGTAGAGAGCGCCATCCTCATTGGCATCATGGGAGGCGTAGCGGTTGATATAATCTGAGAGAAGGGCTATGCCGGCGTCGTTATCCCCTGAGAGAATGGAGAGACGGGCTATGTTGTAAAGGGCACGGGAATACACAGGGGTATCACTGTATGATTCCAGCACCTTTCTGTAGTAGCTCTGAGCGGTCTGGTAGGATTGGGAAACAAGAGCGATATCTCCTAAGTAATTGTAGGCTTTGGCCTGGTATTCTCGTGGCGTGGAGGGATCCTGGATAACCTTTTGGAGCAGGTTCTGGGCTTCGGTGTAGTTTTGTTTGGCAATGGCGTCCATGGCCTGAAGGTAGGTTCTGGACGGTTCCTGAGCCCACAGAAGAAGAGCAGGAAAAAAGAGAAGCAAAAACTTTTTATTTTTCATGGGAGGTTCTCCTGAGATAGTGGACTATCGCCTGAAGCCCTAAATCATACGAAAAATCACCAAATCCGGTGATAACGCCGATAGCTTTGTCGGCAAGATAGGAGTGGTGACGAAACGATTCTCTGGCATAGACATTGGAGAGATGGATTTCCACAAAAGGGGTTCCTACAGCGAGTAAAGCATCTCTTATAGCAATGGAGGTATGGGTATAGGCACCGGCATTGATGAGAATACCACTGGCTTTCTGCCCTTCGTGGTGGATGAAAGAGATAATCTCTCCTTCACTATTTGACTGGAAGGCAAGAAGTTTATAGCCTTCGGCTCTGGCTTTTTCTGTGATGCGGTCCACAATGGTCTGGAGGGTGGTTGTCCCATACTTGTCTGGTTCACGAGTGCCGAGCATGTTGAGATTTGGGCCATTGAGGAGAAGTATGGTCTTCATGACTACCTCACTTTTTATAGGAATAGAGTGTGGTGATATTGCTTGATACGGTTATGGTGAGACTTTCAGTGTGAGAAGAGAAGGGGATAAGGTGAGCCACATCCTGATAGATGAGAAGCTTTTGCCATTCTTTCTCATCAAAGTCCACCGCGATGATGAAGTTTTCGTTGTCTGGTTTTGGGAGAAGATAAAGGTAGAGGGCTTCGGCTGGTAAATGGTGTTTGAGAACGATGACAAGGACCTTTCCATAGGCAAACCAGTACCAGTTTTTCTCTTCTCCAAGGGGGGTGTGTTCTATCGTGGTACGAAAGGTCGGACAGAGGATAGAATGATGGACAAGAAGACTGTTTGACTGATAAAATTGTTTGAATTCATCTTCCGAGGGTATAGACTCAGAAACAAGAACGGTAAAATCAGGATACGAGGGTTCTGTCCATCGAGCGTGGAGCTGTATGACAGCAAACGATATAGGCTTTGTTTTCGTGACTGGGGAGGTGATAATAGTGGTGATATAGTTTGAAGGAAAGTTTTGAGGAAGAAAGGTATAGGTCGCTTCTTCTTCCACGTCTTCAAAAAGAACCTGGTGGGTTCTGGTAATAGCCGGTCTTTCTAAATACCAGTCGATATTTCCCGTCATGGTAAAGGTAAGGGAGGTTTTTTCCGGGGAGGGTGTCTGGTAGGTGATGGCCAAGGTACGGAAAAAACCATCTACGGGGGTAACAATAGGACCAAAAAGTGAAGGAAGTGGGGAAGGGGGAAGAGAAAGGGGTTCAGTACGGGTAGTTTTTTGACAGCCGAGGAGGAGCCCGATCGCAAAGAAAAAAAAGAGGCTTCTTTTGTGCATACATTAACAAGTATCGGCAGAAATAGCCAAGGGTTGAATGGAAGGGGGCGAGTCATCGCTATATCGATGTTTCAGCAAGAGGGCTGTTTTGCTGAAACAGGGTGATAGCCACGGTTTGAGACCCTTGCATGGGTGTTTTCTTCCCCTGTTTGGGTCAGGGGCTTCGCCCCTGAAACCCCGTTTTTTCTGTTTACAAGGGTTTATTTGTCTTTTTTATCCAAAAAATAGGCTTGTTTATTATGGAAAGGAACATTGTTATACTACTTTTTGTTTTTTTATTACTTTCTTGAGACCTTTGCACATTCGTGCAAAGGTCTCGGTTTTTTGTTCAAGAGCTATTTGCTATGAAAAGAGAGAGAGGGAATAAAGAGAGGGGCCACCGCCTTGAAGAAGAAAAGCTGGGTCTCATCCCATTGTCTTTCGGGATTGTGGGTGTCATGAACCCCGAGGACTCCCCAGAGGCTGTTATGAAACCACAGGGGGAGAAAAAGGATGGAACCGAGCCCTGTTTTTTCAAAGAGCTTTTTTTCGTAGGCATTGAAGGGGGTGTTTTCGGTGAACACAAGGTAATGTTGTTTGAGAAGAATACCCATCCAGTCCTGAGAAAAAAGATGACTCTCTAAGGGAGGAACAGGAGGGGCATCAGGGGAGTGGCTCCAGAGGTAGATAGGATCAAGCTTCTGGTCATGATCGAGCCAGCGATAGACAAAAAGCCGCTGAATGTCCATGAAAGCGGCAATCTTCTGGCACACAAGAGGAAGGGCCTGATGGTTTTCTCCCAAGATCTGAAGAATCTCTTCCATCAACTGGAGGCTGGTCTGTTGTTTATAGAGAAGGTGCATGTGATTCATTCGTTCGGTGATATCATTGAGGATGAAGAGGTACTGTTCATCTCGTGAGGTTTTGACAAGGTTGGCACTGAGTTCGACACTATGAGGATTTCCCAAATGGTCAATGAGAACGAAAATATGATTTTTGATTTTGATGTGCTGGGTGAGACCCTCAAATTCTTGATTACGTTTCCAACAGGAGACCTGAAAGAGAGAGAAAAGGATAAAGAAGTTACCCCTGGCTCAAAAGATTTTTGTCAACTGTAGTATACAGGGAACATTTTAGATAAACAAGTTTTTTCTGGGGAAAGTACCCTTTTTAGGCCATAAAACAGGGCAATAAGTACGTACCATCCCTATGTTTTATATCACATCCTGCCAGTAGACACCATCGATAGCCTCATCACGATTATAGTAGTAATGCAAACGCACAGCAAGAACATTGGTTGCCCCTTCTCTTTTCCATACCCCTACATCCATTCTCTGGTTTATGGTTCGCATCACCCGTTCTGCCCTTGAGGTTGTTCCTGGCAAACCATCTTCACTGTCACAGGCGAACATGTCTTTTTGAGCACGAAGAAGATAATAAAAACAATGTTTGCGCCCTTTTTCGTGAAATAAGTCAAGAAGATTCTGAATATGCTGTCTGCGCTCGCTTTGATAACCAAGTCTTGTTTGCCAGTCATTTTTGTACCCCAAGAAACAGGCTTTCCCTGTTTCAGCGACAATATTTGTCCACTCAGAAGAACGATATCTCACTCTATCAAGACGAAGAAAATACTTCAATTGATAACTTACATGCCACAAACATCGTTGAAAAACGATACCGGGATGTTTGCCCTGGTTAATCCCTGTATCTCCATCGACAACAAGAAAAAACCGAGAAAAAGAGTGTTTTTCTTGAATGGGCTTAAGAAGTTTGTCCCAACCTGCATGGTAATTATCCACAAGAAGGCCTGCTATTCTTGTATTTTTTCCTGTCAATGGGGAGGCTTGTTGCCTCTCCTGCAAAAGAATTTTAGCTTCTTCTCCTTTTTTCTTGCCCTGAACAGGAATACCCGTCCCATCGGCTTCTCCACAGGGTTTTTCTTTTTCTGAGATACTGAAATGTATCTTTCTCCCAATATTTTGAAGGTTTTTCCAGAGGGTGCTAAGACCTATTTTATACCCTGTGAAGGAAAGAATACGAGCGGCCACTCGATAGGTGGTAAGAGCCCCGGCTAAAGCCACTCTGTAGATATCTTTCAGGATTTGCCTTTTTCGCTTTTCTACACCAAGAAGAGATCTTGTGAGAAAAAGTTTTCTTCCACACTTTTTGCATTGAATTTGGAGCTGAGGAAGAGTGATCTTTCCAAAGGGCATCAGAACAAAAACAGTGTTTTTTCCATGCTTTGTTTTCCATATGAAGTGATGTTTTTCTCCGCATGTACAGGTGATACGACCTTCTTTTATTTCTTTTTCTGCCACTTCTACAGAAATCTGATGAACAAATGACTCAAACACTCCTTTGATGGCCTGGAGAAAAACCACCACTAACGTCTCAAGTTTTGTGTCAGGGTAGTCGATAGTCAAAGTGAAGGTGAATTCTTTACGCATGGGTTCCTCCTTGTGTCCTATTATCGGCCAGGGAGGAACTTTTTTTTGCTTTTCCTCATCTTCCCACTGCAGGTCTCCTGAAAAAAACGTTACCAAATTCTTTTTTGAGATGGGTTTCATCGTCGGCACGGAAAAGACTCCAGAAAGGTTTGTTTTTCACCTGTTTGGTGTCATAACCTGTGAGGCGAAGAAACTCTTCGTTGGTACGGGTTATTTTGCCTTCTTTGTTGGTAAAAAAGATAGGGTTGGGGGAGGCTTCAAGAAATTCTTTCATGAGTTCGTTTTCAGCGAGGAGGTTTTGTTCTCTCGTTTTGTAATGGCTGACATTGGTGATAATGAGCACAAAACCGTTATTGCTGAGGAAGCCATCTCGGGTGAGAATAGGGGATATTTTGTATTCAATGGGAATTTCTATCCCCTGGGTATTGATGAGAAGTCGATCTTTTTGATAAAGGGAGGTGATACCACGACTTTCCATAAGGGCAAAGGGATTTTCTACCTGATTGTCAAGGGGGTTACGGATGAAAACAATCTCATGAAGGGGTCGGCCGATGGCTTCTGATTGACGGGTACCAATGTAGGTTTCCGCGATTGGGTTCAGGGAGGTGATAATCCCCTTCATATCAATGGTGATAACGGCCTCTCCAATACTTCTGAGGGTGGTTTCAAGCCATTCCTGTTTGGATTTGATCTGACGGTCGAGTTCTTTTCTTTCGTTAATGTTAATGGAAAATCCTGCTATCCCAATGATTTCGTCGCGTGTATTGATGATAGGGATTTTGTAGGTTTCGTACCAGAGTTCACTATTGTTTTTGACGAAACGGTCTTCTTTGTGAATTTTGGCACGGGAGTAGATGACGCACTGATCTTCGTTTTGAGAGGCCTGAGCATACTCCTGAGAAAAGAGATCAAAATCCGTTCTTCCAATCACTTCTTCTCGCTGGAAACCGTGCAGTCGCAGGAAGTTCTCATTGACCTCGCAATAGTGGCCGTGGATGTCTTTGACCCACAGGAGAAGCGGTATATTGTGCAGCACAGATTGCCAGATGGCACTCTGGTAAACAGATTCTTCCGTGGGATTGATGTTTTTGATGAGGACGAGATAGAGGGGGTTGGGGTTTGCCTGGCCCGGAATGAGGTAACCATGGATATCCCCGTAGAAGATTTCCCCATTTTGCCTGAGGAAACTCACCCCTTCCATGAGAACTGTGGCCCCCTGACAGGATTTTTTTTGGAGGGAGGGTTCGGCAAAAAGGTCGAAAAAACATCGGTGGGTGAGATCTTTGTGATGAATGTAACCATAGATAGAAAGAGCCGCATCGTTTGCTTTCAGGATCCGATAGGTATGGCACTCAATGAGAAGGGCCGGATCTGAAAGATTGGAGAGAAGAGAGAGCAGTGTCTCATCAAGAGGAAGTGAAGGATTTTTAGCCATGCGGTTTCCTTGATTTTTGGTTTTATCATTATACCACAGGAAGGGAAAAAGTCAAGAGTTTAGGGTTCCATTCTCGCAACTCAATAGAAATGTCGTCATATTTATCTCAATAGAAATGTCGTCTTTTGGGGAGGTGTGGAGGGGACTTTATGCCCTGTGGAGCTTATTTCATAATACTCCAGTTCCACACTCTCCTTGTAAATATGGACAGAACCATCTAATCATGTTTTGATGGTTACCCTGTCCCCCGGTTTCAAGGCTATACTTTTTTGTCTTGGAAGCTGAAAATACCTCGTCTTATGTTTCACCACATAGTCTCTTGATATCTTTCTCTTCACAGAAAAACATACCATATCCTTGAGGTTTTGCCCTTCCAGAAGGGGAACATGATGGTCTTCCTCTGAGAGAGGTTCTTTGTTGTATTTGGCATTGTGTCTGTCCCAGTACTCCTCTACCAGATACCTATTCGCTTCTTCTATCGTCTTTATTCCCTTATGCTTGAGAAGTTTAATAAGCCTGTCTTGATGAACTCCATTGGAGCGTTCAATTCGCCCTTTCGCTTGCGGTGAGTTGGCAAAAATGAGTTCAATTCCCAATTCTTTACACACTTTTCCAAATTCCGTAAGCGCTTCTTCCCCTTCAAACTCTTCTTCTATGGTTTTTTGTCGCCTGGTGTAATAAACACTTCTCCTGTCAGTATATATCGACTCTGGAATGCCATAGCGTGATATCCATCCATAAAGGCATTGCAGCGACAATTCCGTGGTTTCTCCTGTCGCAAATAGACCAAAGGTTTTGCCCGTCGCATCGTCTACCATGCTCGTAAGACAATATTTGTTTCCATCCCCAAACCAATCATGAATACTTCCATCCATCTGAATCATTTCCCCAAAAGAAGCCTTTCTCGGCCTTCGTAGACGGTGCTTCGGGGTCTTTTTCCGTCTTTCCCACAATCCCTCTTCACGAAGCCATCTATAGAGCGTCTGAGGGCATATTTTGGCCCCCGTTTCCCTTGCGATCTCTTCCGCTGCTAACACCGCACCCCACCCTTGATAGTTTTTCCTGTAAAGTTCAAGAGCTAATTCCCTGATTTCGTCCTTGTTGTTATTCCCACGGCGTCCTAAAAGCCCATGATTTAACCCTTCATCACCTTTTTCAAGGTATTTCTTGTAAATCCTCTGAACCTGTCTCACGCTCAGCCCAAGTTTCTCCGCACCCTTTCTCTGGGTGATTTTCTTCGTCCTGATCATTTCCATCACCTTCGCTCTTTCCATCGCCTTTTTCGTCATACGTATCACCTCTTTCATGGTAACCCCTTTCTTCGTGGTTACCCTTATTTTAAAAAGGCGACATTTCTATTGCGATAGAACACGTCATTTTAAATGAGTTTTAACAGAGTTTAGGGTTCCATAAGTGTGAGAAATGGGGGGGTGTATTTTGCTGAGAATGAAAAAACAAAAAAAGGGGCCGTCCAGTGGACAGCCCCGGAGAATTTACATGGTGAGGATCTTTTTGGCCGCTTCGTCCTGAACGTCAGTGATGAAACGGATGCCGGTTTCTCTCTCCGTTTCACGATTGGCCGAAGCGATGTCATCTCGAGAGATTTCGCTGACGTCGAACTTTCTTGCCCCGGCAAGGAGCTGCTGAAGTCCTGCGGCCAGTTTGTCAGCGAGAGTCCAGACGGCAATAGCCCCAAGAGGAATGTTTTTCATCTCGGAGGCACCGACCTTCTTCTGAACATCGTAGTAGCCAGCAAAGATTTCTTCTGGCTTGCTACCAATCTCGGTGACTGTCTTGGGAAGGCTATCCCAGTTCCCATTGAGGCGCTGGCGGCTCGAGGGATCAAGCACACCCTGGATATTGGCGCCCAAAAAGCCGGGGATCATGAGGGCTCTTCCCATACAAACGAGCTTGGTGAAGGGAGCGCCGAGAGCGAGGGCCTTGAAGATATGATCTTCACGGGCAAGCCCACCTGCAAAAGCCATATCAACGACCTTTTTGCCGCGAGCGGCGAGAAGAGAAGCGTACTCGTAGGCCTTGGCATGGAGAAGGATAGAAGGCACACCCCAGGTTTCCATCATATTCCAGGGGCTCATGCCTGTTCCACCACCGGAACCGTCAATCGTGAGAAGGTCCAGTTTGGCATCTGTAGCAAAGCGAATAGCCATGGCAAGGGCTTCCATACCATAGGAACCAGTTTTGAGGGTAATTCGTTTGAAACCGAGTTTTCTGAGATGTTTCACCCCTTTCATAAATTCCTTGTAAACCGCTTCAGGGGTGCTGAGGTTGGTGTATCCCAATCGGCTATGGCGTGCAAAGGCTTTGATGGCCCCATGCTTGAAGGCTTCCTGGACCTCTGGTTTGGTAGGATCAGGATCTACCACGTAGCCGCGGTTTTTGAGGAAGATGGCGTAGTCTAAATCGGTGACCTGGATTTCCCCACCGATGTCTTTGGCTCCCTGGCCCCACTTGAGTTCAATGATCACCTTGTCGCCATACTTTTCAATCACGTATTCGGCTACCCCATTGCGGGTATCTTCTACGTTCATCTGAACGAGGATAGCTCCATACCCATCGTAGTACCTGAGATAGGTATCAATACGGCGGTCCAGTTCAGGAGCCTTTTTGATTTTTCCGTTTTCGATGACAGCCTGTTTGTCAATACCCACCACGTTTTCTCCTACCACAATGGGAAATCCAACGAGTGCGGCTCCAATAGCAAAGGAATCCCAGTAACGGGCAGCGACAAAGGTCGAACCAAGGGCTCCGGTCATGATGGGAATTCTTACCTTGGTTTTCATCGTGGCCCCAAAGGCGGTTTCAATTTTCACATTGGGGAAGATACAATCATCAGGAGAATTGGAAAGCCCTTTGGGTATCCCGTGGGAACCATAGTTATACCCCTGGATACGAAGGGCGTTGTAGTTGACCCCAAGGTGAGTGGTATTGGCACTTCCTGCGGTTACATAACCGAAGTCACGGGGGTAGAGGAGTTTTCTTCCTCTCATACTGGCGAGCCAGGTTTCACACTTCCCCTGACAATCCGCACGGCAGAGGGTACAGAGTCCCGACTCAGCGGGGGTTCCCCGGTTTACTGTTCCGAGGACATCGTTGGTCTTTGGCCATTCAATCATGGTAGCCTCCTTATGGATTTTTATCTGATTTTTTTCGCACCGTCTTCTATGGAAAGCACAAGAAAATCGGCCACTATGCCGAATTTTTCTTTGTATCCTGAACCTACTCTTGTTTTGAATCGGTCGATGGCATCACGTTTCACAAGGCTGATGGTACATCCTCCAAAGCCGGCTCCTGTCATTCGGCTTCCGGCACACCCTTCCACCTCTCGTGCTAACGAGACAAGGGTATCAAGGTGTTCTCCTGTGACCTCATAGTTGTCCCGCAGAGAGTCGTGAGAGGCATTGAGGAGAAGCCCAAACCCTTCCATATCCCCGGCAGAGAGGCGTTTTGCCGCCTCAAGGGTTCTCTGGTTTTCTGTGATGGCATGGAGTGCCCTTCGAAAGAGGGTTTCTTTACCCTGGAAAAGATCATGGGCGGCAATGAGTTCATTTTCGGTGAGTTCACAGAGATGTTTAATGGGATACCGGTTTTGCAGAAGAGACAGGGCTAACCGGCACTCCTCAAGGCGGGTGTTGTAGGCCGATTCAATCAGCTCTCGTTTTTTGTTGGAGTTGGTGAGTACAAGAACATACTCCCCGAGAGAGACCGGGATTTTTTTGTATTCGAGGGTCTCGCAGTTGAGAAGAAGGGCATGATTTTTCTCTCCCATGGCAACGGCAAACTGATCCATGATTCCACAGGAGACGCCGACAAACTGGTTTTCTGCCCTCTGGCAGAGGAGGGCTATCTCTGTACCGGCGAGGTTTCCTCCAAAAAGATCATTGAGGGCTGTGGCAAACACCACCTCAAAGGCCGCAGAGGATGATACCCCTGATCCCGGTGGGATGGTGCTCATGAAAAGCACGTCCATCCCTGTGGAGAGGGGAAGCCCTGCCTTTTTCCACTCTGAGAGTACTCCGAGGGGATAATTGGGCCAGGGGAGTTCTTTCTGATGAGAGATATCGTCGAGAGAAAGTTCTAACATCCCTGGAAATTGAAGGCTTGAGAGACGAAGTTGTCTATCGTTTCGAGGACGGACAAGGGCATAGATGAAACGATTGATAGCCGCAGGGAGAACCATGCCACCATTGTAGTCAATGTGTTCTCCGATGAGATTCACACGGGCTGGACTTCGGTAGATATGAAGGGGTGCGTTTGAGGTGCCATAGCGCTCGAGAAAAAGAGTGTGTACCTCCTTGAGTGCCCTTTCCTCCTCCCAAGTGGCTAAGAAGCGGATCTTGCTCTCTCTGAGTTGTTGAGAGGAGGTTTCCACGGCTATCACATTGGCTGCAGCCCATGCTCCCATCTCCGAGGAGGCATAGAACTTGATTCTGTCCCTTGCTCGAAGCGGGGGATAAAACTCAAGGTGCCAGTGGAAAAAGGTATGGCTTGGTTCTTCCAGTTCATGGTTGACAGGTCCCTGGTGCATCACCATCATGTAGGGAAAAGGCCTGTCAAAGAGAAAATCAAACGCCCCCACGATGATCTTGAGCATCTCAGCGAGGTCTTTTTCCTCTTCGCTGGTCATCTGATCGATATGGCTGAAGTGCCGTTTGCTGACCACAAAAACCCCCCAGGGGTAATCAGTGAAAAAGGGGATGTAGGCAATCATGGAGGAGTTTTCGTGAATGATCCTTATGCTTTGTTTCTTTTCTTCCTCCGTCAGGCGACAGAGAAGACATTCCCCGTGGTTGGTATAGTGTTCCTGACAGCTTCGGTATTCGGTTTCGAGTTTCAGGGGGATGAAGGGATAGCCGTAAATCTGTCCATGGGGATGGGCAATGGTGGCTCCCACTTCTTCTCCCTTGTTTTCAAAGGGGAAGACATACTTCACATGATGGTCTTTGCGAATCTCAAGAAAACGGGACTTCCAGAGATAGACGAGTTTCTGGATATGCTCGACGGAAAGCTCCTGGAGAGTGATGGCGTGTTCCTGGGAATACAGCACCACCTCACATTTCCCGTAGGAGGGCATGGCCTGAAAAAAAGAGGTAGCCACAGCATCTGGCTCGGGGGGATTGGGCATCATGACAGGAAAATCATTGGGAAGAGAAATCACCTCAAACGAATCAGGTACCTTGCTAGAACCAGGACAGAAAGGGCACCGGTCTTTGGGAAGATTGGGTCTATTCTGCCTGTGGCTGGCCACCATTGTCCACGTTTTGAGAAGAGGATTCCATCTGAGTTCAGCCATAAGTATCCTTTTCACATAAAATTCGTTTATGTTTATTGTAATGACTTTCAGGAAAAAATCAAGGGTTTTGGAGATTTTTTGTGGGGGAAAAGAAGAGGGATGGGACTCAAAAATAGAAAAAAGAAGACCAATCAGAGATAAGAAAAAGAGAGTTTTTTGGAAGGATTTTCTCCCAAAACCCCTTGCAAAAAAATCAAAATGGTGTATAATGAGAGCGTGGGTTTTTGGTATTGAAAAAGTCTATAAATTTTATAGAGGGAGGATACCATGGCTGAGAAACCAAAATATGTGTACTTTTTTGGTGCCGGCAAGGCAGAAGGTAATGGGAAAATGAAAGACCTTTTAGGAGGGAAGGGAGCCGGGCTTGCGGAAATGACCAGCATTGGACTACCTGTACCGGCTGGCTTTACGATTACCACCGAAGTGTGTGAACTCTATTACAAGAATAACAAGCAGTATCCCGCCGGTCTCAAGGAAGAGGTGGAGGAACACCTCAAGCGTCTTGAGAACCTTGTAGGCAAAAAACTCGGTGACCCGGAGGATCCCCTTCTGGTTTCCGTGCGTTCAGGGGCACCTATCTCCATGCCAGGTATGATGGAAACCATCCTCAACCTTGGCTTGAATGACAAGTCAGTCGAAGGGCTTGCTCGCAAAACCGGCAATCGCCGTTTTGCCCTTGATGCTTATCGTCGGTTTATCATGATGTATGGATCCATCGCCATGGGTGTGCCTCGTGAAGAGTTTGATGAGGCCTTTGATCATATCAAGGAGGCCAAAACCCGCAAACGCCTCGGCATTCCTCGTGGACAAAAGGTGCAGGACACCGATGTCAATGAAGAGGAACTTGAGGAACTGATCAAAGAGTTCAAGGATATCTACAAACACCATGTGAAAAAGGATTTCCCCCAGGATCCCCATGAACAGCTCTGGGGGGCTATCCGGGCTGTGTTTGATTCCTGGATGGCAGACAAGGCGGTTACTTACCGCAAGGTAGAAAAGATCACCGGTATCCGTGGAACAGCCGTCAATGTGGTGCAGATGGTCTTTGGAAACAAGGGAGACACCAGTGGGACCGGTGTTTGTTTCACCCGTGATCCCAGTACGGGAGAAAATGTGTTCTATGGAGATTTTCTCCCCAATGCTCAGGGAGAGGATGTGGTGGCAGGTATTCGTACCCCGCTCAAGCTCTCTGAATTTGAGAGAACCATGCCAGAGGCCTACAAGCAGTTAGTGGAAGTTCGCAAGATCCTTGAGACGCATTACAAGGATATGCAGGACCTTGAGTTTACCGTCGAAGAGGGCAAGCTCTACATGCTCCAGTGCCGCAGTGGAAAACGCACGCCTATTGCGGCCTTTAAGATCGCGGTGGACATGGTGAATGAGGGTTTGATCACCAAAGAAGATGCTATCATGAGAATTCGACCGCAGGATATAGAGGGGCTCTTCTATCCTATCATTGATCCTTCTCAGAAGGAAGAACTCAAGAAAAACTTTATTGTTCAGGGTATTGATGCGGTTCCCGGGGCAGCCACGGGGCGTGTGGTGTTTACCGCCAAAGAGGCAGAGGAATGGGCCGCCAAGGGAGAAAAGGTTATCCTTGTTCGCCGGGAAACCAGTCCCGAGGATGTGGGTGGTATGCATGCCGCTCAGGGTATTCTCACCTCGACAGGTGGAAAGACCTCTCACGCTGCTGTGGTTGCCCGTGGGTGGGGAAAATGCTGTATCGTGGGATGTGAAAAGATGGAAATTGACTACAACAAAGAGGAATTCCGTGTCGGGGATATTGTGGTGAAGAAGGGTGATGAGATTACCCTCAATGGAAGCACAGGAGAGGTGTTCAAAGGGGCTATGAAACTCATCAAACCCACCCCTCCCGAACAGTATTATACCCTTATGAAATGGGCGGACGAGATTCGCAGGCTCCGTGTCAGAACCAATGCGGATACCCCCTATGATGCTCAGAATGCTATCGAGATGGGGGCTGAGGGTATAGGGCTCTGTCGTACGGAGCATATGTTCTTTGATACGGAGGAACGTCGTTTGGCCATTCAGAGTATGATTATTGCGGATACCTATGAACAGAGGGTGAAAGCTTTAGAGAAGCTTCTTCCCTTCCAGAGAAATGACTTCATCGGCATATTCAAGGCCATGGATGGGAAGCCAGTGACCATTCGCTTGATTGACCCGCCACTTCATGAGTTTGTTCCTCATGGCTGGAACGGCCAGGAGGTGCTTGCCCAGAAACTCAAGGTTCCTGTGGACAAGATTCGCCAGAGAGTGGCTCAACTCGAAGAAGCCAACCCCATGCTCGGTCATCGTGGTTGTCGATTGGCGATAACCTACCCTGAGATTCAGGATATGCAGGTCAGGGCTATCATGGAGGCAGCCTGTGAATGTACCAAACAGGGAATCAAGGTATTCCCGGAGATTATGGTGCCCCTTGTGATGGACAAGAAAGAGTTTGAGATTCTTGAGAAGCGTATCCGTGAGGTGGCCGACAAGGTGCTTGAAGAGAACAAGATGAAGATAGAATACAAGGTCGGGACGATGATTGAGGTTCCAAGGGCGGCTCTTCTTGCTGATAAGATCGCTGAGAGGGCAGAATTCTTCTCCTTTGGAACCAATGACCTGACCCAGATGACCATGGGGCTTTCTCGTGATGATGCCGGTCGGTTCCTGCCGGACTATGTGGATGAGAAGAAAACAGGTATCTTCAAGGCTGATCCCTTCCAGTCTCTTGATCAGGAAGGTGTGGGAATGCTTGTAAAATGGGCTATTGAGAAAGGGAGGTCAACAAGACCCAATCTCAAGATAGGTATCTGTGGAGAACATGGTGGCGATGCGGCCTCGGTGAAGTTCTGTCATCGTGTGGGCATGGATTATGTTTCCTGTTCTCCCTTCCGTGTGCCGATTGCCCGTCTTGCCGCAGCCCAGGCGGTGATAGAAGAAAAGATGGGCAAATAATTGTATCTATGAGGCTTTTGGGGCTGTCTCAGGAGGTGAGGCGGCCCCTTTTTTGTTCTTGGTAACGTTGTTTCACCAAGGGAATTATCGTAAGGAGAAAGGGGAGATTTGACTTTTTGAATAGAATGTGATATGATGTAGGTGAAAAAAGGAGAGAAAAATGGCAGCGCTTATTACTCTCTATCGAGTTCTCAGTAAAACAGCGGGTGAAGAGGAAGCAGCGCAGGTTATTCAGGAACTGGAGAGTTATATTCACGAACTCAAGGAACATCATGCCACAAAAGAGGATATTGAAGCATTAAGAGAAGACTTTCACTTGATGTTGGAACAAATGGATAAACGTTTCGAACAGGTAGAGAAACGTTTTGAACAGGTGGATAAAAGATTTGAACAAGTAGACAAAAGATTTGAGCAAGTAGAGAAAAAATTTGAACAGGTGGATAAGCGGTTAGAGCAACTTGATAAGCGTCTTGATCTGATGAAAGAGGAAATGGACAGGCGCTTTGAGCAGGTAGATAAGCGTTTTGAGCAGGTTGACAGGCGTCTTGATCTGATGAAAGAGGAGATGAACAGGCGCTTTGAGCAAGAGGATAAGCAATTTGAACAGGTTGACAGACGTTTTGACTTGATGAAAGAAGAGATGGAGAAGCAGATATCCCTTCTCAGAGAAGAGATGGAGAAGCGTTTTGGGCAGGTGGACAAAAGGTTTGAGTTTATGCAGTGGTTGATTACCATGGGATTTACGGTGGTTTCTCTTTTGATAGGAGGGTTGGGAATTTTTATAGGTTTTGTTTTTCATGGATGAGGTGGAGCGTTTTTTGATGAAAAGGGGAAAGTAAAAAAGGGAAAAATTTCATCTTTAGGAGATATTCATCGTAATAGATAATGGGAGGTTTCCCATGAAGAGGATAAAAGGACATGTGGGGGGGCTTCTTGTAGCCTTTTTGCTCGCAGGGTGTAATGTTTTCAGTATCTTCAATACGACCGATGTCTCAAAAGAGACCAATGTGGATTACCTTTTAGGGCTTGGGGAATACTATATCCAGAATATGGAGTATGACAAGGCGTTTGAGGTTTACAGTCGGGCTGTGGAACTGGAACCAGGAAATGCAAAGGCTCTTGAGGGGCAGGCCACAGCCGCTCTCTATCGAGAGGTGCCATATACCAATGTGATTCTGGCTATTGTGAAGAATGATAGTACACTTCTCTCCCGGAATGGTCTTTATCGTGCAGGTGGGATAGTTTCTTCAAATATGCTCAAGATTATCCAGGGAAAGGC
The DNA here is from genome assembly GCF_025266855.1 of Longinema margulisiae. Taxonomy (GTDB): domain Bacteria; phylum Spirochaetota; class Brevinematia; order Brevinematales; family Thermospiraceae; genus Thermospira. The sequence goes on along the minus strand of NZ_CP053071.1, from coordinate 681,605 downwards.
GAAAGGGCTTGCTTCCAATGATGTTCAGATCAATACGGTATTTTTCTTGGTGGGCAATTTGTATGCTGTTTTTCTCGAACTGGATAGTAATGGGAATGGAAATGTGGAGAGTGATGGAGGAGATCTTTTTATTCTCAATAGCGATTTTACGGTGGATAACAATACCACTAATCGATCTTTTGTGGATTTTGCTCAGGCAGGTGTTGTTTTTCAGAATCGTCGTCCTGTGATTTCTACGCTGCTCACCTATAGTGATGTGGCTCTTTCTAATATTATGGGTCAGTTGATAAGTGAACAAACTCGTTCGCTTTTTGGTTCTTTGACGGAAGGTTTTTCTGCTATTCGCTCGTCTGTGGAAGAGATTCTCACCATGAGTGAGTTTGCCACCAATCTTCTGGGAACCAATAATCCGGATGAGGTTACCAATCTCATTGTCCAGGGAGGGTATCCCCAGACTCCAGCGGGGTATGCCGCGTTTACCAATGACTTGGCTCAGGCCGGGATAACCAACTGGCTTGAGGTGACTAATGCCTTCCCGGATCTTGTTGGTGGGCTTGATGCCATCAGTAATTATTTTGGTTTGTAGGGGAAAAGAGTGAAAAGGTGGATGGTTGTTTTTCTTGTGGTTGTTTCTGGTTGGGCGGTGGAATGGAAGCTTCGGGTACCAACGGATATTTTAGCCACGGGTGGGGCTGGTATAGCTGCCGATGACAAGACGGGGCTTCTTTTTATGAATCCGGCGGTCTATGCAATGATGGGAGGGAGACGTTTTCTTTTGGGTTCGTTTGGGGGAGGGGCCAATTTCTCCCTTGTGGATATCTATGATATCTATAATCAGCTGGCCAAAAATTCAAATGATTTAGCTTCGCTGACGCCTGATCAATGGAAGAAGCTCTCTTCTCTGAGTTTGTATACATCAATGATAGGGCCACTCTATCTTGGTTATATGGGGGACAATGTGGGTATTGTGCTTTTCAATGATTTTCGGACGTTTGTGAAACAGAAGGTTTCTCCGATTGTGCCCTATTTTGAGTGGGCGAGTTACTTAGATATTGGGCTTCAGATGGGGGCGGGGTTTGGGCTTCCGGATGTGGGATGGTTGCCAAGACAGGCGAGGCTTTATGGTGGTATCAGTATCAAGATTCTCAACAGGGTAAAGTATGAGAACGAAAGGTTGTCTCTTCTTGAACTCATGGACAAGGTGAATGCTATTATGTCTTTTCAGGATGGGTTTTTGATGGGACAGGCCATTGGTTCGGATGTGGGGCTGTTGTATAAACAGGATCGCTGGCGTGTGGGGCTTGTGGTGAGGGACTGGTTTACCACTAGTTTTCAGTGGGTGGCGTATGATGCACGGTTCAAGGTGATTTCCAATGAAGCGGGGATGACGACGTGGTGGCCTTCTGTGGATGTGGGGGTGGCGTATCAGTTGGGGAGTGTTCTTTCCAAGTATCTCTTTGGGAATGTGGTACTCTATGCGGATATGGTCAATATTACCGATTGGCGGGAAAATGGGTGGCTCAAAACTCGTTTTGGGGTGGAAGGAAGGATGTTTGGGTTTCTTCTGGTGAGGGGAGGTCTGTATAAAGGATATCCCACCGTGGGTGTTGGACTGGATTTTCCTTTTGTGAAGACGCATATGACCTACTATACTGAGGAGTTGGGGACTATTCCCGGGGCTTCTCCACTGCCTATTCTTGTCTCGGAGACACAGTTCGTGTTTTGAGGGGATTTTTATCATCAGATAGTGAAAGATGGGAATGACGACTGGCGTCCTGATCTCAATGGGGACTACAGCAGGGTGTTTATGGAGTTGTTTAAGGATAGCAGAGGAAGATTTATTTATGATTTAGTAGGATATTATTTTCTGTTAACTCAATGAATGGTGTAAAGATAAGAGAGGAGGAGAGATATGATAAGACATATAGGTATAATTTTTGTTTTGTGGTGTTTCTTTTCAGGGCATCTTTTGGCGTTTGTGAAGTATTTTCATGCTGATAATATGATTACGGGGAAGAATGTTCTGGATTATTCTCCGATAAATATAGTGGATAATAATCTTACCACCTGCTGGGCATACAATACGGAGGACAAAAAATCGAGAATTGTGTTGAGGTTTACGAATTTTATTCTCATTGATGAGATTCGTGTATACAATGGGTATCAGAAAAGTTCCAATGTTTATAGAGCCAATGCTCGAACGAAAGAGGTAAGATTATTTCTTGAAAGAGAAAAGCGAGAGGATTTTACTCCTTTTGCAAATTATGGGACTTCTACAAATGTATGGTTCTGGGAAGGGGTATTAAAAGATACTTTTTCTGCTCAAGTTTTCAAGTTCAAACCTGTGGTTGCGAATGAGTTTTATTTTGTGGTTCTCTCCACCTACCCCGGCACCACGTATGATGACACGTGTATAAGCGAGATTGAGTTCTGGTATCGTGGTCAGAAGTATGAGGTAGCGAATCTAGAGGAGGCGAAGCGGGAGTTTGTGAGGAAGGTGAGGGAGAATGCGAGGTGGGGGGTTGGGGAGCCCTATGATACGGAGACGTATATAAAGGAGAGTGGTCCTGAGGTGGAGAGGAGGCTGGCGGCTTACGGGATAACGAATGTGGAAGTGCTTGACCAGACGGGGAAGATGGAGACGGTGGGGAGGCTTGCATCTGTGGTTCGTGTGAGATGGTGGGTTCCTGAGGAGGGGAAGGGATATAGGATGGTTTTGTATGCGCAGAAGAAGGGGAGCGGGTTTAAGAAGAGGAAGGTGGTGAGGAGGAGTGAGGAAGGGGATGATGAGTATGAGTTGAGGGAGGTGGTGAAGATAGGGGAGGCGAAGGTGGATGAGAATGGGACGACGTGGGCGAAACTTGGGAATAGTGAGTGGAGGGCTGTGGTGATTAGGTCAGGGTATGGGCGGATGCTGATGAGTGATTATTTTGAGACGTTCGGGATAGGGGATGTGGTAGGCGAGGGGCATGTGGCTCCGTTTCCGGAGGATGAGTGAGGGGTATTGTCCTGTTTCAGCCTGTGGGGACTGCTCTCTCCTTTTTTCAAACGAGTTGGGTGTATTGGTATGTCCTGTGGGGTCTCATGTCTTCTGTTTGAGAGAAGGGGAGAGGAGAGGGTGTTGCTGAGACACAGGAATAGGACCAGCCCTTTTCTCTGGGAGAAGGGTGCTGGGAGATTTTGCTATGACCTTATTTCAGCAAAGGGGGCTCGTTTGCTGAAACATGGTGATAGCCGGGGTAGGCTTTTCTCCCTGAAAGAAGGTGGTCGTCATTGTTTGGGTTTGTATGGAGGGCGGTTAAACGTTTAACCAGAAGGTGGGTTTGCTGAGACATGGTAAGAGCAAAAGACGTGTGGAGTTTGTATAGAGAAGGGTTAAACGTTTAACCGGCGGGGTGGTTAGCTGAAACAGGGTGATAGCAATAACCATGAGGGGGTGTATAGAGAGAGGTTAAACGTTTAACCATTGCCTTTGGCTGAGACAGGGTAATAGCCGGGCGCCCTGCGGTCTCAGAAAGCCCCCTTCTTGCTGACTCGTCGTCATGGCCCGCCCCTGCCTGCGGTGTCTTCTGACAGAAGCCACCAGGGGAACACATGCCCCGCGGGCTGGTGGGAGAATGCCCCCTTCTGGAGAGGAAGACCCGTTCTTTCTTTCACCCCCTTTTTTTTCTGTACCCCACTTCGACTTCGCTCAGTATCCGCCGGGCCGCTTTTGCGGTTATGAAAAGGGCCCTTTGGTTTCCGACGGGAAAGTCCTTCCGACGGGAGGACACAGGAGGTGTCCGGGGCGACCTCTTCTGTTGCTCTGCCCGAAAAGCCCACCGAAGCGTAGCCGCGGGGCCCCCGCTTTGGCGGGGAATCGGCGAAGCGAGGTGGGCGCTATGCTTCCGAAGTCAGGAGGATGAGTTGAGGTCGCCCACGGAGGAAGGACTTGCCCTTCTCAAGGGAAATGTTCTCCCATGGCCCGCAAAAGCGGCCTGTCTTCCGTCCGAGGCGCATGCGTAGCATGCGACGAGGACAGGGTCCTTCTGGAGCCGGTGCAGGGGGGCGGGGATTTCAAAAGGGGCGGGGAGCCCCTGACCCAGAAAGGCAAGAAAGCACCCCTGCAAGGGTCTCATTTTGGAGGAAAAAAGATCCCTTCCCCCAAACTTGTGACCAATGCCCATTGACATGGAGGAGGGACTATGGTAAAATAGGGGGCGAAAGGGAAAAAATTTCACGGGGGAAGCGGGGAAGAGTTGACAGGGTGGGGGAGAGGTGGTATAATTGTAGGAGAAAAAAGGTTTGAAGAATAAAAATTGAGTGGAGGTGTGGTATGAAGTACCATGGGTATGAAGACGCACTGAAGCGGAAAGTGAAGAAGGTGGTAGCAGGGGCGGCGTTTGCCGGTCTTCTCGGGACTCTTGCGCATGGGCAGGAGTATCTTCGTTTAGATTCGATGGTCAAATCTTTTTCTTTGCCGGGACGGAGTTTTCTTTCAGAGATGAAAGCGAAGGATGTGTATAGTTCTGAGACCTTTGCACGAATGTGCAAAGGTCTCAAGAAAGTGATAAAAAGCAAAAAGTAGTATAAAAATATTTCTTTCCATAATAAACAAGCCTATTTTTTTCATAAAAAAAGACAAATAAGCCCTTGTGAACAGAAAAAGCGGGGTTTCAGGGGCGTAGCCCCTGACCCAAACAGGGGAAGAAAACACCCGTGCAAGGCTCTCGTTCTTTTCGTATGGCGGAGTCACAGGTAACGCTTGCGGTGTGGCGGGCGGAGAGTGCAGCGAAGGGGCGAGTTTATGGGGCGATAGGGTACACGGAAGCGAAGAGGTTTGAGGGGCGAGAGGATCCCCATCTTGTGAGGAAATACATGGAGAAGGGGGTGACGATACAGGAGGTGGTATCGGCGGTTCGGTCGCTGGTAACGTCGGCGAGGGAAGTGAGGACAGTGGAGACGAGGTTAGATGAGAGAGTACGTCAGTGGCATGAGAAGAGATATCCATGGGACACGATGCCGTGGGAGAACCGGTTACCGTTCAGTAAGCAGCATCCGATGGCGGGTTTTGTGCTTGTGGTGTTGCAGGAGGAGAAGAGGAAGAGACGGAGTGAGGAGAGGGGGAGGCTAACGAGGCGGGAGAGGGAGCTTGTGGGTCGGAAGAGGGAACTTGAGAGGGAGAGGGAGGAGGTAACGGCGAAGTGGGAGGAGGCGATACTTGAGGAGGGGAGGCGACTTGAGGCGTATGAGGAAGCGAAGGGGAGACGGGAGGACATAGAGAGGAAGCTTGAAGAGGGTGGCTTGTCTTCGGAGGAGAGGGAGAGGCTTGAGAAGGAGCTTGCAGTAGCGAAGGAAGAGGAGAAGAGGGCGAGGGAGGCGTATGGGGAGGCGAAGCGGGTGAGAGAGGAGATAGAGAGGCGGAAAAAGGAGATAGAGGAAGAGATAGGGAGGGTAGAAGAGGCGCTGAAACTGGTGGAGGAGAGGCTTGGGGAACTTGCGCCTGAAGATGTGAGGGAGGCGCTTGAGATGGAGCAGGAGGGGGAGGACATAGAAGGGCGAGGGAGCAAGAAAGAAGACACACCCTCCAAATCATCGTCGAGTAGTGAGAAGAGTTCTGTTTCCGGGAGTTCGACGAGTTCATCTTCATCATCGGAGAAGAAGGGTATTTTGTCTTCGATAGCGGAAGGTGTTTCGAAGGCGGTGAATGCGGTAGGGAATGCGATTGCGGGAGCGGTGAATTCGGTTGTGGATACGGCGAGCAAGATAGCGGCGTATGTAGGGCAGGAGGCGAAGAAGGTGGTGGAGGGTTTAACGGGAGGGAAGAAGGAGGGGGAGTCAGAAAAGGGGAATAAGGGAGGAAAAGAGCCAAAAGGGACGAAACCCTCTTCTGGTTCGAAGGGACAGGCCACTCGTTTTGCTGTTGATCCCCAATATGAAAGGGCGATGGAGATAGCGAAGAAAAAGTGGGCCCAGGATGGGGGCAAGTCTTCTTTGAGCAGTTACGGTGAAAAGGCGATGAAGCAGGCTGAATATGAGTGGAAGATGGAGAAGGCGAGGGAATATTCCCGGGGAGCCTTGGGGGATAATGCGAGCAGGGGGGTGAAGGATTTATCTGAGTATGCTGATCAGGTGAATAAGGATTATAGGGATTATCGTAATGAAGTAGCGATGAATAAGGAGATAAACAGGGAGGTGAGGGAACTGATAAAGAGAGGGGATCTTGATGATATGCTTAAGCAGACGAATGTTTTTTTAGGGAAGGAGGAGGACTTTTCGAAGCTTACGGCGAAGGAGTTATATGAGTTAGGGCACCAGAGACTCAAAGAAGCCACTGATAAAGCGATGGAGATGTATGGAGGGAAAGAGGTTATTGATGGGTATTCTTCTCGAGGGGAGTTTGTGCATATGATGACGAACAAGTTGGTGAGGGCGGCGAAGAGCGGGAATACAGCGGTGCACGATCTTTATGACAGGAATGGGAATTTAACGGAGGTAGGGCGGGAATATGAGTATTTTATGGGGCTGAAGGGGTATCAAATGGAGAAGGAGAAATTAGAAACGGACAAGAGGCGTATGGAGGAGATAGATAAGCGTTTAGAAGAGTTGGAAAAGCAGATAGCGGGAGCGAAAGGGCAGGCGAAGGAAAGGCTTGAGAAGGTGAAGGCAGGGTTAGAAGGGGAGAAGAGGCAGATAGAAGGGAACTGGGGTGGAGAGGAAAACATGACGAAGGACTTTGGATACCTATGGGAGGTACAGAATAGAGGGGAGAAGTATACGATAAAGAATTTGACAGGAGGAAGGAGTCAATTTCTTATTCTTGGGGAAGAGGGGATGGGGAAGGGGGTGAGAGTTGGCAAGACGGGGAAGTTAAACAAAGAAGGACGTATGGAGTATAGCAATGAAGGGATGGATGTGTACAATGATCGGATTACGGTGATTGTGAATGGGAAGATAGTGGAATTCAACAGGGCGAGTTTAGATTCGACGAGATACAGTGATTTTCACTACTATGAGAAGACGGGGAAAGAAACGTGGAAAGAGATTGACAAGGGAAGATATGACAGTTTGAAGGAGGGGAAGGCGAAGATACCCATGAAATATGATGGGAAGGAGCATTATGGGACGATAGCCTCCGGGATATACAAAGCAAGTCCCATGAAGGGGAGAGAATTTTCGATGGGTTTTGAGATAGCGATAGAGGGGAATGGAAAGGTTCCAGCGCTGAATGGATACAATCCGGCGCATCCTGAGAGAAAGCCCGGGTATCTTGAGGCGACGAGGATACACCTTGGAGGAGGTTCTGGGGCCAGCTGGAACTACTCCGAAGGTTGCCAGACCATCTTTAAGGACGACTACAAGGAGTTTATGGAGTTGTTTGCGGTGAAGGATGCGCAAGGGAATGTTGTAATGAAAGATGGAAAAATGGTTTTCAATTATAATTTAGCAGGATATTATTTTCTTTTAACTCAATAGTTGAAAGGAGAGGAGAATGATGCGAAAAATATTGTATATAGTTATATTATATTGTGGGGCAATGGTGGAATTGTGGACTGGGGATAAGGTTTTGATAGATTGGTTTGAAGGGTCTTTTATTCGTGTACCCACTCCTTTGAGTTATTCTCCCTTAAATTTACTGGATGGGCGGTTGGATACGGCGATAGCCTTGCATAAGGATTATAATCCTTTGTTTGAGAAACAATTGATGTTTATTATTTCTTTTAGGTCTCCTTCGTTTAAAGTGGATAAGATGGTTATATTTAATGGTTACCAAAAAAATGAGGAAATATATAGAAAAAACAAAAGAGTAAGAGAAGTTAATATATCGTTTAGAAAGAAGAGAAATGATGAAAAAGTATATGATATAGTGTTATTTACGAATTTGTTACTGAAAGATGAAAAACAGATTACCCTTATTTTACCAAAAAGTGTAGAAATTGATGAGATTGGATTTTACATTCTCTCCACCTACCCCGGCACCACGTATGATGACACGTGTATAAGCGAGATTGAGTTCTGGTATCGTGGTCAGAAGTATGAGGTAGCGAATCTAGAGGAGGCGAAGCGGGAGTTTGTGAGGAAGAGGAAGGAGAGGGTGTTGAAGATTCTTCTTGGTGGGCCGGAGAGGCGAGAGGGGTATTCCTTTAACTGGATGTGCGGGTTGTCGTATATTACGTTTACGAGGACGGTGAAGGAGAGGGGGGAGTTTTTTATTCAGGCATGCGTAGATTCTCGTGGAGCGTTTGTGACGAACTGGGAGCAGGCGCCTGATGGGGCTGAGATGATTATCACGAATATTCGTGGTGAGTGGAGGTTTGATGAGGAGGGTATTTTCTGGACGAGGGTGAAAGGGAAGGACTGGAAGGCGACGGATGTGTCGTACATAGGTGAGAATGATCTTGGGAGGCAGGGGGTGATATATTTTCGTGGGAGTGATATTGAGACGGGATATTTTAACTGGAGTGGGCCGGATTCGGATGCGGGGCCGTGAAGAGGTTGGTGATGATCAGGAACGGGTATGGGCGGATGCTGATGAGTGATTATTTTGAGACGTTCGGGATAGGTGATGTGGTAGGCGAGGGGCATGTGGCTCCGTTTCCGGAGGATGAGTGAGGGGCTATCACCGTATTTCAGCCCCGCGGGCGGGGTTTGCTGAGACATCGCCGTAGCCTTCTCCGCCCCTGCCTGCGGTGCCTTCTGACAGAAGCCACCAGGGGAACACATGCCCTGCGGACCTGGTGGGAGAAGGCCCTATTCTCCTGCCAGTATCCGAGCCACAGGAGGTGGCGAGGAAGACCGGGGTCAGGCACGGAGGGCTGTCCCCGGTCGGCTACGGAAGAGAGCGGGGCTACAGGTTTTTCTTCCAGCCAGCAAGGTGAGACGGTGGACGGAATGCTACAGAGACCGCCGCAGGGGCGGGGGCGGGGGTTCACAGGGGGCGGGGAGCCTCTTGTGGTTATCTCGGCGAGGGAATGGTGTTTTTTCGCTTGACATAGAGGGGGCATTTATGGTATACTATACATCTCGTAGATAGAGATGCGCAGGGGATTTCTACTTTCTTTTTGAGTTGGTGGGGAATTCTTCTTGCGGGAAGGTTTTGAAAAAAAGATTGTCTAATCTCTTGACAAAGGGCTGAAAATGTGGTATAATAATAGTCCACGCTGACGAGACGAGTAGGTGTGGTGAGATAAGAGATAGGGAGATAGGATATAGTACTGAGGTGAGGGACTCTTTATAAGCCAGGGTAAACTTTGAAGTTATGGTTTAGGTTAAGATAATTCATAACGGAGGGTTTGATTCTGGCTCAGAGCGAACGCTGGCGGCGTGTCTTAGGCATGCAAGTCGATCGGCAGCGCAGCTGTAGCAATACAGTGGGCGGCGAGAGGCGGACGGGTGAGTAATGCATGGGAATCTACCTAGAGGACGGGGATAGCCTGGGGAAACTCAGGGTAATACCCGATGATATCGCAAGATCAAAGGAGGCGTATGCCTTGCCTTTAGATGAGCCCATGTCCCATCAGGTAGTTGGCGGGGTAAGAGCCCACCAAGCCTTAGACGGGTAGCTGGTCTGAGAGGATGGTCAGCCACAAGGGGACTGCGACACGGCCCCTACTCCTACGGGAGGCAGCAGCCAAGAATTTTCCGCAATGGGCGAAAGCCTGACGGAGCGACGCCGCGTGAGGGAAGAAGGTCTTCGGATTGTAAACCTCTTTTGTAAGGGAAGAATAAGGTAAGCAGGAAATGGCTTACTGATGACGGTACCTTACGAATAAGCCCCGGCTAATTACGTGCCAGCAGCCGCGGTAATACGTAAGGGGCTAGCGTTGCTCGGAATTACTGGGCGTAAAGGGCGCGTAGGCGGTTTCGCAAGTCAAATGTCAAAGGCCATGGCTCAACTGTGGTAAGGCGTTTGAAACTGCGAAGCTAGAGTACGGTGGAAGGCGATGGAATTCCCGGTGTAGCGGTGAAATGCGTAGATATCGGGAGGAACACCGAAGGCGAAGGCAGTCGTCTATGCTGATACTGACGCTGAGGCGCGAAAGCGTGGGGATCAAACAGGATTAGATACCCTGGTAGTCCACGCCGTAAACGATGTGCACTAGGAGTTGGCGGTATCCGTTGGCTCCGCAGCAAACGCGATAAGTGCACCGCCTGGGGAGTACGGCCGCAAGGCTGAAACTCAAAGAAATTGACGGGGGCCCGCACAAGCAGTGGAGTATGTGGTTTAATTCGATGCAAAACGAAGAACCTTACCAGGGCTTGACATGTACTGGACCGGTGGTGAAAGCCACCTTTCCCGCAAGGGACTGGTACACAGGTGCTGCATGGCTGTCGTCAGCTCGTGCCGTGAGGTGTTGGGTTAAGTCCCGCAACGAGCGCAACCCCTGCCATTAGTTGCTACCTGCGAGGGAGCACTCTAATGGGACTGCCGGCGACGAGTCGGAGGAAGGAGGGGATGACGTCAAGTCATCATGGCCTTTATGTCCTGGGCCACACACATACTACAATGGTCGTTACAGAGGGAAGCGAGACCGCGAGGTGGAGCAAATCCCTAAAAGCGACCTCAATACGGATTGGAGTCTGCAACTCGACTCCATGAAACCGGAATTGCTAGTAATCGCAGGTCAGCCAAACTGCGGTGAATACGTTCTCGGGCCTTGTACACACCGCCCGTCACACCACCCGAGTCGGTTTTTCCTGATGCTGGTAACTCTAACCGCGAGGGGGAGGCCAGTGAAGGAAGGATTGGTGAGGGGGGTGAAGTCGTAACAAGGTAGCCGTACCGGAAGGTGCGGCTGGATCACCTCCTTATAGGGAGAAGAGAAGAGTCTCTCACCTCAGTTTGTTTTTATAGTTTTTTATTGAGGTGATTGGGAGTATAGCTCAGGTGGTTAGAGCGCAGCCCTGATAAGGCTGAGGTCAATGGTTCGAGGCCATTTACTCCCAGTGGGAATGGGGATATAGCTCAGTTGGGAGAGCACCTGCCTTGCAAGCAGGGGGTCAGGGGTTCAAATCCCCTTATCTCCAGTTAAATAGGATGGTGAGGGTGAAGTGTAGTTTAGGATTGAAGAAGATAAGATAAGATGGGATATAGGACTAAGGTAAAAGGTCAAGGGAGAAAGGGCTAAGGGTGGATGCCTTGGCACCAGTGTGCGAAGAAGGACGTGAAAAGCTGCGAAAAGCGTCGGGGAGTCGCAAATGGCGTAGATCCGGCGATGTCCGAATGGGGGAACCCGGCCAGGGTCATGCCTGGTCATCACCGTTAGGTGAGGCGCACCCGGGGAATTGAAACATCTTAGTACCCGGAGGAAAAGAAATCAAATGAGATTCCCTGAGTAGTGGCGAGCGAAAGGGGAATAGCCCAAACCGGTGGGCATGCTCACCGGGGTTGTAGGACTCCGAAAGGCACCATGGAATCTAGCAGAACGGTTCTGGGAAGGCCGGCCATAGAGGGTGAAAGCCCCGTATGCGAAAGAGGAAGTGGGCTGGGAGTATCCTGAGTAGCACGGAATTCGTGGAGTTCTGTGTGAAGCTGGGGGGACCACCCTCCAAGGCTAAATAACACTGGTGACCGATAGCGAACGAGTACCGTGAGGGAAAGGCGAAAAGAACCCCTGATAGGGGAGTGAAATAGAACCTGAAACCCTTAGCTTACAAGCTGTAGGAGCCCTGAGCGTAGTCGAAGGGTGACTGCGTGCCTATTGAAGAATGAGCCTGCGAGTTACAGGTAGTTGCGAGGTTAATCCCTGGAGGGGAGTAGCCGAAGCGAAAGCGAGTCTGAATAGGGCGTCTAGTAACTACCTGTAGACCCGAAGCCGCGTGAGCTAACCATGGGCAGGATGAAGTCCCGGTAACACGGGATGGAGGTCCGAACCGGTAGGCGTTGAAAAGTCTTCGGATGACCTGTGGTTAGGAGTGAAAGGCCAAACGAACGTGGCGATAGCTGGTTCTTCCCGAAATGCATTTAGGTGCAGCCCTGTGAAGCAAGTGCTGGGGGTAGAGCGCTGGATCGGGACGGGGGATTTATCCTACCAACCCGAACCAAACTACGAATACTGGCACCCGAGGCACAGGAGTGAGAATGTGGGGGATAAGCTCCATATTCGAGAGGGAAACAACCCAGATCGTCGGCTAAGGTCCCGAAATACCGCTCAGTGGATAAGGAAGTGGAATGACCGAGACAGCCAGGAGGTTGGCTTAGAAGCAGCCATCCTTTAAAGAGTGCGTAATAGCTCACTGGTCGAGTTATTCTGCGCCAAAAATGTACGGGGCTAAGCGGTATACCGAAGCCACGGACTCGGAAGAGTGGTAGGGAAGCGTTCTACGAGCGACGAAGGATAATCGTAAGGTTATCTGGAGCGAGTAGAAGTGAGAATGCAGGCATGAGTACACGATAAAACGGGTAAAAAACCCGTTCGCCGAAAGCACAAGGGTTCCTGGGCTACGATATTCGACCCAGGGTTAGCCGGCCCCTAAGGTGAGGCCGAAAGGCGTAGCCGATGGGAATACGGTTGATATTCCGTAGCCACCTGTTGGAGTGAAGGGGTGACGCCCTGCATAGAGCCGTGCGGACTGACGGATGTTCGTCGAAGCCATTGAGGCTGGTGTGAGTGAAATGCTTGCGCCGCGAAGCCAAGAGGTGAGCGATCCACCTTTCGGGGTGGAGAAGACGGCCGAGTGTAGGGCCGAGAAAGAGCCTCTAAGCGATGAAGACAGGTGACCGTACCAAAACCGACACAGGTGTGCGGGGTGAATAACCTAAGGCGCTCGAGATAACTCTCGCTAAGGAACTCTGCAAAATGGCCCCGTAACTTCGGGAGAAGGGGTGCCTGCGGAAGCAGGTCGCAGTAAAGAGGCTCAGGCGACTGTTTACCAAAAACACAAGACTCTGCAAACTCGTAAGAGGAGGTATAGGGTCTGAAACCTGCCCAGTGCCGGAAGGTTAAGAGGAGGAGTTAGCCGCGAGGCGAAGCTTCGAATCTAAGCCCCGGTAAACGGCGGCCGTAACTATAACGGTCCTAAGGTAGCGAAATTCCTTGTCGGGTAAGTTCCGACCCGCATGAATGGTCCAACGATCTGAGCGCTGTCTCAGCGAGAGGCTCGGTGAAATTGTATGCTCGGTGAAGATACCGAGTACCTACGGCAGGACAGAAAGACCCCGTGGACCTTTACTACAACTTGGCGTTGAAACTTGGTTTACCATGCGCAGGATAGGTAGGAGGCTGAGAAGTGGGTGCTCTGGTGCTCATGGAGCCGACCTTGAGATACTACCCTTGGTGAATTGGGTTTCTAACTCTCGCCTTGCAATCGGGGTGGAGGACAGCGTCTGGTGGGTAGTTTGACTGGGGCGGTCGCCTCCTAAAGGGTAACGGAGGCGCCCAAAGGTTCCCTCAGCATGGTTGGAAATCATGCGAAGAGTGTAAAGGCAGAAGGGAGCTTGACTGTGAGGCTGACGAGCCGAGCAGGGACGAAAGTCGGGCTTAGTGATCCGGTGGTTGTGCGTGGAAATGCCATCGCTCAACGGATAAAAGGTACCCCGGGGATAACAGGCTGATCTTCCCCAAGAGTTCATATCGACGGGAAGGTTTGGCACCTCGATGTCGACTCATCGCATCCTGGGGCTGGAGAAGGTCCCAAGGGTTGGTCTGTTCGCCCATTAAAGCGGTACGTGAGTTGGGTTCAATACGTCGTAAGACAGTATGGTCCCTATCCGCCGTAGGCGTTTGGGCACTTGAGGGGAGCTGCTCCTAGTACGAGAGGACCGGAGTGGACGAACCGCTAGTGTACCTGTTGTCACGCCAGTGGCATAAGCAGGGTAGCTATGTTCGGAAGAGATAACCGCTGAAAGCATCTAAGCGGGAAACTTGCCCCAAGATGAGGTGCCCCATATGGTCCGTGGAAGACTACCACGTTGATAGGCTACAGGTGTAAGCGCAGTAATGCGTTGAGCCGAGTAGTACTAATCGACCATTAGCCTTGACCTTTTACCTTTTAGTCTCCCATCTTATCATGTTTTTATTGCTCTCGACCATAGCGGAGGGGGTACACCCGGTCCCATTCCGAACCCGGAAGTTAAGCCCTCCGTCGCCGATGATACTCCGCAAGGGGGAAAGTAGGTGTCGAGAGCTTTTTTTATTTTTTGGGAAAAAACCAATTTCCTGCTATTTCCTTATTTCAGCTAAAAGCCCCCTTTTGCTGAAACATGGGAATAGCCAAAGTGCAAACTCGGTGCGTGTCCAGAGAAAAAGCGGTAGGTTTTGCTGAAACAAAGTCATAGCCAAAGCCGGTAATAAACCTTTTCCCCTTCTTTTTATCTTCCTCATCCCTTCCAAGCTCCCTTTTCGTTGTGCAAAGAATAAATTATCGAGCCACTTGCACGAATGTGCAAAGGGCTTTTATCTTCAATCATCACGAGACCCTTGCACGGGTGCTTTCTTGTCCTATCTGGGTCATGGGCTATGCCCCTGAAACCCCGATTTTTCCGTTCACGAGGGCTTATTTATCTTTTTTTGTTCAAAGGAATAGTTTTATTTATTACGTTAAGGAACATTTTTATACTATTTTTTGTTTTTTACTACTTTTTTGAGACCTTTGCACATTCGTGCAAAGGTCTCATCACTCTTTTTCCCTTTTGCAAACGAATATCCAGACGAGAAGCAGACTTCGAAGACTTTTTAGGATAAGAAGTTGGAACACCTCAGGAAAAATCCCAGTCGTCGGTACGCCTTTCCTACAGGACGATGGATTCCTGAATGAGCGTCTTGTAAGGGAGCAGAAGCTCTTCCCTATTTATCATCGACAAAAGCTTTTTCATTCGAAGGTCAGAGTCCTGATACAATGAAAAAAGACAAAACTCATCAATGTAGCGCTGAGGGTGTTTTCGACAGCCATGGTGATAAAGGTTTTCAAGTCGGTTAACAAGTTGCTGAAAGATATCAGAAAAAGCTTCAGGAGCATCAAGAATGGCCCTCATGCTTTGGCAGGAGAAGAGTGTCTTAAGACTATCGCACGAGATATTCTCTACAAGGTGAATGTGAAAATGGGTGGGAGAGGACGCATTATCACATTCGATAAGCTGAAAGGGCCGTTTCTTTTCCCTCTGGACTTTTTTGATGCCAGGGAGAAGAAAAAATTTCCGAAGAAGGTGGCGAAGGTGGTGTTTTTGCCTTGCCGAAAGGGCTCGCATCAGGTTACGGACCTTGTGGAGAAGTAGCCAGGCGGCTTTGTAGCTTACCCCAAGATGTTTGGCAAGACTCACGCCGTTAACGTTTCCTTCACAGATAATAGCCATAGCGCAGAGCCAGGTTTTGAGAGAAAGATGACTTTTGCGCATGATGGAAATGCTTTTGATGGAAAACTGGTAACGGCAATGATTGCACTGGTAGAAAGGACGACTGGAAAGTCGGTAGGCGGAATTTTCACATCGGGGACAGCGGATTTTGCCGTGCCAGAAGAGATCTTCAAAAAATTGGATAGTCTCTTCTTCGCTGTAGGTGAAAACATCTTTTGTCATAGGAGCCTCCTGTTTTTTTCTCTGTATATATTATCGAAAAAATGTTGGTAACGTTTTTTTCAGGAGACCTGCAGTGGGAAGATGAGGAAAAGCAAAAAAAGTTCCTCCCTGGCCGATAATAGGACACAAGGAGGAACCCATGCGTAAAGAATTCACCTTCACTTTGACTATCGACTACCCTGACACAAAACTTGAGACGTTAGTGGTGGTTTTTCTCCAGGCCATCAAAGGAGTGTTTGAGTCATTTGTTCATCAGATTTCTGTAGAAGTGGCAGAAAAAGAAATAAAAGAAGGTCGTATCACCTGTACATGCGGAGAAAAACATCACTTCATATGGAAAACAAAGCATGGAAAAAACACTGTTTTTGTTCTGATGCCCTTTGGAAAGATCACTCTTCCTCAGCTCCAAATTCAATGCAAAAAGTGTGGAAGAAAACTTTTTCTCACAAGATCTCTTCTTGGTGTAGAAAAGCGAAAAAGGCAAATCCTGAAAGATATCTACAGAGTGGCTTTAGCCGGGGCTCTTACCACCTATCGAGTGGCCGCTCGTATTCTTTCCTTCACAGGGTATAAAATAGGTCTTAGCACCCTCTGGAAAAACCTTCAAAATATTGGGAGAAAGATACATTTCAGTATCTCAGAAAAAGAAAAACCCTGTGGAGAAGCCGATGGGACGGGTATTCCTGTTCAGGGCAAGAAAAAAGGAGAAGAAGCTAAAATTCTTTTGCAGGAGAGGCAACAAGCCTCCCCATTGACAGGAAAAAATACAAGAATAGCAGGCCTTCTTGTGGATAATTACCATGCAGGTTGGGACAAACTTCTTAAGCCCATTCAAGAAAAACACTCTTTTTCTCGGTTTTTTCTTGTTGTCGATGGAGATACAGGGATTAACCAGGGCAAACATCCCGGTATCGTTTTTCAACGATGTTTGTGGCATGTAAGTTATCAATTGAAGTATTTTCTTCGTCTTGATAGAGTGAGATATCGTTCTTCTGAGTGGACAAATATTGTCGCTGAAACAGGGAAAGCCTGTTTCTTGGGTTACAAAAATGACTGGCAAACAAGACTTGGTTATCAAAGCGAGCGCAGACAGCATATTCAGAATCTTCTTGACTTATTTCACGAAAAAGGGCGCAAACATTGTTTTTATTATCTTCTTCGTGCTCAAAAAGACATGTTCGCCTGTGACAGTGAAGATGGTTTGCCAAGAACAACCTCAAGGGCAGAACGGCTGATGCGAACCATAAACCAGAGAATGGATGTGGGGGTATGGAAAAGAGAAGGGGCAACCAATGTTCTTGCTGTGCGTTTGCATTACTACTATAATCGTGATGAGGCTATCGATGGTGTCTACTGGCAGGATGTGATATAAAACATAGGGATGGTACGTACTTATTGCCCTGTTTTATGGCCTAAAAAGGGTACTTTCCCCAGAAAAAACTTGTTTATCTAAAATGTTCCCTGTATACTACAGTTGACAAAAATCTTTTGAGCCAGGGGTAACTTCTTTATCCTTTTCTCTCTCTTTCAGGTCTCCTGTTGGAAACGTAATCATATGGTTTTGCTGAAATAGGGTAATAGCCAAGGTCTTTGGGAAGCGTATGTTTGCTGACACATAGTATTAGGACCTGCTCTTCTCTCTGGGAGAAGGGCGCTGGAAATTTTTGCTATTCCCTTATTTCAGCCAAAGGGGGCTTGTTTGCTGAGACAGGGTGATAGGAAGGGGTGTGGGGGGTTTGTATGGCAGTGGGTTAAACGTTTAATCAGGGGGTGGTTGGCTGAAACAAGGGAATAGCCAAAGGCTAAAACCTCACCTCTTCTTCCCCTTGCCTCATGAGTTTTGCTGAAACATGGTGATAGCAGAGGTTTATTTCGTTCCCCTTTTTCCCCTTGTCTCTCAGTTGTTTCAATATTTTTTCTTTTCCTGATTTTCAATCTTTTTTATGTAGAAATTTTTCTTTTTTTGTGTTATAGTATTTTAGCATGAGTGTAAAGGAGGATATATGAAGCAAAGATGGATGATTTTTGGTCTGTGGTTACCTTTGTGGATGTATGGGCTCATTCTTCCTGAGGGAACAGATGCCATGGTCAAAAATGTTCAGACCTATCCTCAGGGGAAGATTAAGTCGGTACGTCTTCTTTCTCCTACATGGTTGAACACAAGGGTGGGGAAATTTCTTTTTACGGGAGATGTTTCCTTTTATGAGAATGGCCATATTAGTAATGGTACGGTGGTAAGTGATGCGGACAAAGCTTATGAGCCAAGTTCTGAATTGAAGTCTCTTGGAAAATTTGGAACTATTTTGGCAAAACTCTTTGAGAATCCTGGTGGAAAAATTTCTTTTTTCCCAGATGGGTTACCCCAAGAGGTTCGTTTCTCCTCCTCTTTAGAAGTAGACGAAAGTAGCCTTTCCGTTAAGGCTGTAGGCTTTTATAAGGGGGGAGGGGTAATGTGGGCTGAAATTGAATTTTCATTTGAAGAAGAGGAAAAGGTTATAGAAAGGGATGATGATTACTGGGGACCGGAAGAAAGATATACAGAACGTATCTACTATGCGGAGTTTGTGGATACCCCGCTTGGGGAATTCTCTGCAAGAAAAGTGTATTTTTATCCAGATGGAACGTTGAGAGCAGTTGATTTGACGACGGCCTTGTGGGCAAAGTCCACCTTCAAGGGATACAATACGCGTTTTTCGGCTCCTGATGATCAGCAGGTGAAAACACCCCTTGGGAGTTGTTATGCCAGTTCTCTAGGTTTTTACCCTGATGGTAAAATGCGTTATGTGGAAATGACAGAAGAAATTGCCGTACAGACTCCCCTTGGTATTGTTTCGGTGGCCGGGCTTCTTTTTTATCCTGATTCTTCGCTCTGGGCTTTTTATGTCGCTTCCAAACAGGGGCTTTCTGTGTCTACGTCATTGGGAAAGGTGGCGGCAAGGGGAGTATTCTTTTATCCCGGCGGGAAGCTGCATGTTATTGAACTCGCATCTCCCTTGACCGTTGGAAAAACTACTTATAAAAAGGGTGATGCTATTGCCTTTGATCAGGCGGGAAAGTTTCTTGGTCGTGTGGTGTGGGATAGTGACAAGGGAGAATGGGTGAAACCGAAGTAAAGGATGGAAAGTACCGGTCTACGAGAAGTAGGCCGGTTTTTTGTTTGTATGGATGAAGAAAATTTTTGTGAAGTGATTGACAGAAATGGATTTTTGGTATATGATATAGGAAATCTATCCGTGAAAGGAGGTTTCCGATGAAAAATGCACTGGCCTGGTGGACGAGTTTCTTTCTTTTTGGGATAACGGGTTTTGGTTTTGCCCAGGGTGGAAGTATGGATATCACCTGGGTGACACCGGTGGCTGCAACCATAGCCCTTCTGTATGTTTTTTGGGCTGCTTCGCATGTGCTTCGGAAAAGCGAGGGAAATGAGAAGGTGAAAGAGATTTCTCTTGCTATTCGTGAGGGGGCGTATGCGTATCTTGCCCAGCAATACAAGGTAGTGGGTATTTTCTTTGCTGTTTTGTTTATTCTTCTTTTGTATCTTTCTTTTGGGGCGAAGCTTCTTACCCCATTTGTGCCTTTTGCGTTTCTTACGGGAGGATTTTTCTCAGGTCTTTCTGGTTTTATTGGGATGGCTATTGCGACTCGTTCTAATGCCCGTACTGCCTGGGCGGCTCGTGATGGGCTGAATCCCGGGCTTCGTGTGGCTTTTACCGCTGGCTCGGTGATGGGGATGGTGGTCGTAGGGCTTGGTCTTCTTGACCTTTCTCTGTGGTATTATGGGCTTCGGTGGTATTATGGTACAGTGGTTGGGCTGGATCAGACCGAAACCATCAAGCGGATTACAGAGGCTATGATTACCTTTGGTATGGGGGCTTCTTCGATGGCTCTTTTTGCTCGTGTAGGAGGAGGTATCTATACCAAGTCGGCTGATGTGGGGGCGGATATTGTAGGAAAGGTAGAAGCAGGGATTCCTGAAGATGATCCCCGTAATCCGGCTACCATTGCGGATAATGTGGGTGATAATGTAGGGGATGTGGCTGGCATGGGTGCCGATCTTTACGAAAGCTATGTCGGTTCTATTGTGGCTACTATGGCTCTTGGTGTGGTGGCTTTTCCTGAGAGTCCCCTTCGGGCTATTACTATTCCTATGAGTATGGCTGCTCTTGGGGTTTTGGCTTCTATTATCGGGACTTTTCTTGTCCAGACGAAGGATAACAAGGCTTCCCAGGAGGTTCTTCTTGCGGCTTTGCGCAAGGGAATTTATGGTTCGTCCATTCTGATTGCTATTTTGTCAGCCATAGCGGTGTATTATGTGATGGGAAGTGAAAACTTTGGTATCTGGGGTTCCATTGTAGCCGGGCTTCTCGCGGGAAATCTCATAGGATTTTTCACAGAGTACTTTACTTCAGCAAGCTACAAACCTACAAAGGATCTCGCTTCGCAGGCTCAGACCGGACCAGCCACGTTAGTGATAGGTGGTCTTTCTCTTGGGATGCTGTCAACCTGGATTTCTGTGGTCATTGTAGGGGTAGCCGTGATTGCGGCATATTATCTTTCCGGTGGAGCTTCTTCCATTGCTCGTGGGCTTTATGGTATCAGTATTGCTGCTGTGGGTATGCTTTCCACACTGGGTATTACGCTTTCGACGGATGCTTACGGGCCTGTGGCTGATAACGCAGGTGGGATTGCAGAAATGGCTGGTGATGAGGCCGGGCTTGGGAAAGAGGTTCGGGAACGGACCGATGCTCTTGATGCCCTTGGAAATACGACGGCGGCTACAGGGAAGGGCTATGCGATTGGTTCAGCCGCCCTTACCGCTCTTGCTCTTCTTGCCGCTTTCAAGGATGAGATTGAACGTGTCGTTCGGGTGAAAATGCCTGATTTTGACCTGATGGCTAACGTGATTTCAGTGGAAACACTTACAGGTCTTTTTGTTGGGGCAATGGCACCGTTCCTTTTCAGTGCTCTCACCATGAGCGCTGTGGGACGTGCAGCCAACAAGATGGTGGAAGAGGTCCGTCGCCAATTCAAGGAAAAGCCTGGTATTTTAGATGGAAAGGAAAAACCGGACTATCGCCGATGTGTGAAAATCAGCACTGAAGCAGCCCAGATGGAAATGATACTTCCAGCGCTTATTGCCATCGTGATTCCTGTGCTGGTGGGAACACTTCTTGGGGTAAGGGCACTGGTTGGTGTACTGGCTGGAGCTCTTGTTTCTGGTTTCCCCATGGCTATTATGATGGCCAATGCGGGTGGAGCCTGGGACAATGCCAAGAAGTATATTGAGAATGGCCATTTTGGTGGAAAGAAGAGTGAAGCTCACAAAGCGGGAGTGGTTGGGGATACCATTGGTGATCCTCTCAAGGATACCTCTGGACCTTCGCTCAACATTCTCATTAAATTGATGAGCATGGTCTCGATTGTGTTTGGGTCAACTATTCTGGTACTCAATCAACTCTTTGGGCTTTTCAAGATATAACAGAAAATACCATAGGTGGAGGATAAGATGAAGAAGTGGTCTCTTTGGCTTCTTGTGGTGATGATGGTGGTAGGATGTGCTCCTAAAAAGACGGAGATTGTGATTGGTATCTCCAAGATAGTGGCTCATCCTGCGCTTGATGCGGTAGAACAGGGCATCAAGGACGAACTGGCTGAACAGAATGTGCCTGTGGTCTTTGATGTGCAAAATGCAAATGGCGATCTTAATACGGCGGCGGCTATTGCCAACAAGTTCAAAACGGACAAGGTGGCTCTTGCTGTGGGTATTGCTACCCCTACCGCTCAGGCTCTTGCCAATACCCTCAAAACAATTCCAGTGGTATTTAGTGCGGTCACAGATCCTGTCAAAGCAGGGCTTGTTTCCAGTCTTGCTCGTGGGGAGAAGAATGTGTGTGGTGTTTCTGATATGACCCCCGTGAAAGAACAGATCCAATTTCTTGCAAAACTCAAACCTATTAAAAGACTGGGTATCATTTATACCTCGAGTGAAGCCAATGCGGTGGCCTTGGCTGATCTTACCAAAGCAGCCTGCAAAGAATTGGGGATAGAAGTGGTGGAAACCACGGTCGCTTCTTCCGCCGAAGTCAAACAGGCGGCACAGACGATTGTTGATCGAGTAGATGCTATTTATATTAGTACGGACAATACGGTGGTTTCTGCTCTCTCCTCTGTGACCAGTGTTGCTATGGCCAAGAAGGTGCCAGTAATGACAGCTGATCCTACCTCTGCCACCAATGCAGATGTGCTGGTTGCCTGGGGATTTGATTACTACAAGATGGGACGAGCGACTGGTCGTATGATTGCTGATGTGCTTCGTGGGCAAAAGCCTTCCGAAATTCCTGTGAAGTTTATGACGGATCCGTCGGATGTGGAACTTTTTATCAATGAGGACATTGCAAAACAGATTGGTATTACCATACCCTCGGATATCTTAGCTAAAGCAAGTACGGTGGTTCGAGGTGGCAAGGTTATCAAGAAATAATCGCTGAAGTGATGCAGTCGGGGCTATCCTGAAAAGGATAGCCCTTTTTTCTTGTGTTGGAGGATGGCAAAGGGGGTGGGGGATGGAGAAGAGGAGCTATAGGCTATTTCTTTATTTCAGCAAGATGAGACCTTTGCACATTCGTGCAAAGGTCTCAAAAAAGTAATAAAGAAACAAAAAGTAGCATAAAAATATTTCTTGCCGTAATAAATAAACCTATTTTTGGGGATTACGTTTCCAACAGGAGACCTGAAAGAGAGAGAAAAGGATAAAGAAGTTACCCCTGGCTCAAAAGATTTTTGTCAACTGTAGTATACAGGGAACATTTTAGATAAACAAGTTTTTTCTGGGGAAAGTACCCTTTTTAGGCCATAAAACAGGGCAATAAGTACGTACCATCCCTATGTTTTATATCACATCCTGCCAGTAGACACCATCGATAGCCTCATCACGATTATAGTAGTAATGCAAACGCACAGCAAGAACATTGGTTGCCCCTTCTCTTTTCCATACCCCCACATCCATTCTCTGGTTTATGGTTCGCATCAGCCGTTCTGCCCTTGAGGTTGTTCTTGGCAAACCATCTTCACTGTCACAGGCGAACATGTCTTTTTGAGCACGAAGAAGATAATAAAAACAATGTTTGCGCCCTTTTTCGTGAAATAAGTCAAGAAGATTCTGAATATGCTGTCTGCGCTCGCTTTGATAACCAAGTCTTGTTTGCCAGTCATTTTTGTAACCCAAGAAACAGGCTTTCCCTGTTTCAGCGACAATATTTGTCCACTCAGAAGAACGATATCTCACTCTATCAAGACGAAGAAAATACTTCAATTGATAACTTACATGCCACAAACATCGTTGAAAAACGATACCGGGATGTTTGCCCTGGTTAATCCCTGTATCTCCATCGACAACAAGAAAAAACCGAGAAAAAGAGTGTTTTTCTTGAATGGGCTTAAGAAGTTTGTCCCAACCTGCATGGTAATTATCCACAAGAAGGCCTGCTATTCTTGTATTTTTTCCTGTCAATGGGGAGGCTTGTTGCCTCTCCTGCAAAAGAATTTTAGCTTCTTCTCCTTTTTTCTTGCCCTGAACAGGAATACCCGTCCCATCGGCTTCTCCACAGGGTTTTTCTTTTTCTGAGATACTGAAATGTATCTTTCTCCCAATATTTTGAAGGTTTTTCCAGAGGGTGCTAAGACCTATTTTATACCCTGTGAAGGAAAGAATACGAGCGGCCACTCGATAGGTGGTAAGAGCCCCGGCTAAAGCCACTCTGTAGATATCTTTCAGGATTTGCCTTTTTCGCTTTTCTACACCAAGAAGAGATCTTGTGAGAAAAAGTTTTCTTCCACACTTTTTGCATTGAATTTGGAGCTGAGGAAGAGTGATCTTTCCAAAGGGCATCAGAACAAAAACAGTGTTTTTTCCATGCTTTGTTTTCCATATGAAGTGATGTTTTTCTCCGCATGTACAGGTGATACGACCTTCTTTTATTTCTTTTTCTGCCACTTCTACAGAAATCTGATGAACAAATGACTCAAACACTCCTTTGATGGCCTGGAGAAAAACCACCACTAACGTCTCAAGTTTTGTGTCAGGGTAGTCGATAGTCAAAGTGAAGGTGAATTCTTTACGCATGGGTTCCTCCTTGTGTCCTATTATCGGCCAGGGAGGAACTTTTTTTGCTTTTCCTCATCTTCCCACTGCAGGTCTCCTGAAAAAAACGTTACCTTTTTGGGAATAAAAAAGACAAATAGGCCCTTGTAAACAGAAAAAACGGGGTTTCAGGGGCGTAGCCCCTGACCCAGATAGGGGAAGAAAACACCCGTGTAAAGGTCTCATGTCTTCTGTTTGAGAGAAGGGGAGAGGAGAGGGTGTTGCTGAGACACAGGAATAGGACCAGCCCTTTTCTCTGGGAGAAGGGTGCCGGGAGATTTTGCTATGACCTTATTTCAGCAAAGGGGGCTCGTTTGCTGAAACATGGTGATAGCCGGGGTAGGCTTTTCTCCCTGAAAGAAGGTGGTCGTCATTGTTTGGGTTTTTATGGAGGGATGTTAAACGTTTAACCAGAAGGTGGGTTTGCTGAGACATGGTAAGAGCAAAAGACGTGTGGAGTTTGTATAGAGAAGGGTTAAACGTTTAACCGGCGGGGTGGTTAGCTGAAACAGGGTGATAGCAATAACCATGAGGGGGTGTATAGAGAGAGGTAAACGTTTAACCATTGCCTTTGGCTGAGACAGGGTAATAGCCGGGCGCCCTGCGGTCTCAGAAAGCCCCCTTCTTGCTGACTCGTCGTCATGGCCCGCCCCTGCCTGCGGTGTCTTCTGACAGAAGCCACCAGGGGAACACATGCCCCGCGGGCTGGTGGGAGAAGGCCCCATTCTGGAGAGGAAGACCCGTTCTTTCTTTCACCCCCTTTTTTTCTGTACCCCACCGGGCCGCTTTTGCGGTTGTGTGTCCTTTGTCGTGGAGTGGGGAAGTCCTTCCGGAGTGAGGGTGCGTATCAGTTGAAAGTTGAAAGTTTGTAAAGTTTATAAAGTTGGCTGCAAGGTTCAGTAGGACGAGTTGTGGTTGCTGAAGTCTCAAGGACGAGGCAATGTCGCCCACGGAGGAAGGACTTGCCCTTCT